>DATDIX010000180.1:0-23175 GCA_036520835.1 Chitinophagaceae bacterium
ACCAAAGGCTTGTTCTATGTAGAAAAAGACGGGAACATCCTGGCAGAAATGGTCTACACCATGCCATCCCCGGAGAAAATGATCATTGAGCATACAGAGGTAAGTGATGATCTGAGAGGACAAAATGTGGGTTACCAGTTAGTACATACGGCTGTGGAATATGCAAGGACACATGGTATCAAGATCATCCCGCTTTGTCCCTTTGCCAATTCGGTATTTAAAAAGAAGCCGGAGTTTTCAGATGTGCTGGCCTGACATTATCTTTTTTATAAATGACTATCGGGCCATCCGGCCCGATAGTCATAATTTGCTTACGGTATATATTACCTCTTAATGAAACTGTGCTACTTCCGTACTGTCTTTCATTGCTACAGTTGAAGCTTCTCCCTGCTGTACAGCATTCTGTACATAATCAAAATAACCGGTTCCCACAAAGCTTTGATGTTTGATCGCTTTAAACCCATGGGCCTGTAGTGCAAATTCCCTTTGCTGTAATTGAGAAAACCCGGCCATGCCTCTTTCCTTGTATGCTTTTGATAATTCGAACATGGAAGTATTCAATGCGTGGAAGCCAGCCAGTGTGATGAACTGGAATTTATAACCCACTTCGGCTAACTCTTCCCTGAATGTTTCCATTTCTCTTTCGCTGAGATGTTTACTCCAGTTGAATGACGGTGAACAATTATAAGCAAGCAGCTTGCCCGGGTACACGGCATGGATCGCATCAGCGAATTGTTTGGCGACAGCCAGGTCAGGATGAGAGGTTTCCATCCAGATGATATCAGCATAGGGCGCATAAGAAATACCGCGGGATATACATTGCCCTATTCCATTTTTCACAGAATAAAACCCTTCATTCGTTCTTTCGCCGGTAAGAAAAGGCTGATCCCTTTCATCAATATCAGAAGTGATGAGATTAGCAGCTTCTGCGTCTGTACGGGCAATGATAAGTGTAGGTACACCCATTACATCTGCAGCCAATCTTGCTGCAATTAATTTATTGACTGCTTCCTGGGTGGGCACTAAAACCTTTCCGCCGAGATGCCCGCATTTTTTTGCAGAAGACAACTGGTCTTCAAAATGCACGGCGGCAGCACCTGCTTCTATCATGGCTTTCATCAATTCAAATGCATTCAGGTTACCACCAAAACCTGCTTCAGCATCAGCAATGATCGGCGCCATCCAATCTTTTGTATTATCACCGTTGACAGAATCAATTTGTTCACTCCGCAACAAAGCATTATTGATACGCTTTACTACTTCAGGCACTGAGTTAACGGGATACAATGACTGGTCAGGGTACATGGTTCCGGAAAGATTGGCATCTGCCGCTACCTGCCAGCCACTGAGATAAATGGCTTCAAGTCCTGCGGCAACTTCTTGCACTGCCTGGTTACCCGTCAGGGCACCCAAAGCTGCGACACAGGATTGGGAATTCAGTTTCTTCCATAATTTATCCGCACCATTCCTGGCCAGTGTATATTCAATTTCTACTTTACTGCGCAACTTCAGCACTTCTTCAGCAGTATAAGGACGCTTGATACATTTCCATCTTGGATTCGTTTGCCATTCGATAAACAGCTTTGTTGATTTTGAATGCGTGGTCATGGTGATATGTTTAGTTGTTTAAATGAGTTATGATAGTGAATACTGAATGGTGAATAGTGAATGAGCTTATTATATTCAGCGTGTTCTATTGACAATTCACTATTGGCATTTATCCCGCCATTTCTTTTTCTATTTGTACAAGTAAGGATGAGCTTGTTTCATTTTCTGCCGGTTGATCATCTTCACATACTTTCTTCTCATCATTGGAAAGAATAAGGTCATAAGCAGGAAGGGTAAGAAAATCTTCCCATTTATCCTGCACTACCAGTTTATTAAAAATGCAGATCGCCTGGGTGAACTTTCCTTCCTGGTAGGCCTTGCTGCCAACAGCATGCTGTATCTTTTCGATCTCATCATCACGCATATCCTCATATAAACAATGCGTGATCACCCTGCCATCGCTTAGTTTGGCTTTGTTATGTATCCATTGCCAAACCTGTGTACGGCATATCTCAGCAGTGGCAGCATCTTCCATCAGGTTGTAAATAGCAGCCGCACCGTTACCACGCAGCCAGCTTTCGAGATAAAGAATACCTACATTGATATTATGTCTCAATCCCTCTTCCGTGATCGTTCCCTGTGGCAGTTGTAACAGATCTTTTTCTGTACAATTGAAATCTTTCCTTTTTATATGTAATTGATTTGGCGTATGCATGTAGAAATCAAATATCTCTTTGGCCACGGGCACCAACCCGGGATGGGCCACCCATGTACCATCATGCCCATCTCTTACTTCACGCAGTTTATCCGCCTTTACTTTTGCCAGCGCTATGGCATTCGCTTCTTCATCTCCCTTGATAGGTATCTGTGCTGCCATCCCGCCCATTGCATGTGCACCGCGGTTATGGCAGGTTTGAATGACAAGCTGTGTATAAGCTCTCATGCAGGGCACTGTCATCGTTACCTGCGAACGGTCAGGAAATATCTGTCCCGGCACATTCCTGAATTTTTTGATAAAAGAAAAAATATAATCCCACCTGCCGCAATTCAAACCGGCCGAATGATCTTTCAGCTCCCACAATATTTCATTCAGTTGAAAACTTGCAAGAATGGTTTCTACCAGCACAGTAGCCTTGACGCTCCCATAGGGTACGCCGCAATAGTTCTGGGAGAATACGAATACATCATCCCACAACCTTGCTTCTTTATAATTTTCCAGTTTGGGTAAATAGAAATAAGGGCCTGAACCTTTTTTGAGTAATGATTTTGCATTGTGAAAAAAGTAAAGTCCGAAGTCCAGCAGGCTTCCACTGACGGGTTCATCATCTATAGTGATATGTTTTTCTTCCAGGTGCCATCCCCTTGGGCGAACAAACAAAGTCGCTGTCTTTTCATTCAACTTATATTCTTTACCATTATCTGCATTGATAAAACTGATCGTTCCGCTTATCGCATCACGCAGGTTGATCTGCCCGCCGATCACATTATCCCATTTGGGAGAATTGCTGTCCTCGAAGTCAGCCATAAAAACATTAGCCCCGGAATTCATGGCATTGATGATCATCTTGCGGTCAACAGGACCAGTGATCTCCACCCGGCGGTCTTTGATATCATCAGGCACGGGGGATATCAGCCATTCGCTACCCCGGATAACAGCTGTTTCGGGAAGGAAACAGGGTCTCCATCCATTGTCGATCTGTTGCTGCACCACTTCTCTTTCCTGCAACAGGGTCTTGCGGCGGGGATTGAAACGAAGGTGCAGGGCACGAATAAAATACAATGCTTCTTCCGTGAGTATTTCTTTATATGCCGCCTGGAAAGGGGCGTTAATGTTCATCCCTTCGGGAGTGATGTAACGGGTAGCCGGGTGGTTGATGATAGCAGCCATGTTAATTAGTTTTCTACAAAATAGGGTTTTTTCTCAGAAAGCGAAAATTTCGCTAAAATATTTTTTTTCGTAAAACTACTAGTTTTTACTATTTTGGCTTTCTATGATGACCGATAACGACAGCGTCCGCCTCATCTTTGGCCTCAAAGTGAAAGCCTTACGCCAGGAAAAAGGACTCTCTTACCAGCAACTGGCAGAAAAGACCGGGATGTCCCTTTCTTATGTACACGATATAGAGACCGGCAAAAAATTTCCCAAGGCCGATAAGATATTATCACTGGCCAAATCCCTTGGCGTGGATTATGATTACCTCGTTTCCCTGCGGGCAAGTAAGAAACTGCAACCGATCATTGACCTGATCAATTCAGATTTTATCAACGCTATTCCCTGGGAGCATTTCGGGTTGACCCCGGCAGCATTATTAGATCTTTTTTCGAATACACCCGATAAAGTAACTGCCTTCATCAGTACGCTGCTTAAAATTTCACGCAGCTACCAGCTATCGAAGGAAAGCTTTTACAATGCAGCCCTCCGCTCCTACCAGGACCTCCAGGATAATTATTTTGAAGAGATAGAGGATGCCGTGCGCCGGTTCCGGAAAGAATACAAGTGGAAAGAATTGTTGCCTGCCGAACTGGTTACGATCGAATCTGCTTTGCAAAAAATGGGTGTACAACTGAACCGCAAGCGAATGAATGGCATGGAAGCGCTGCAGGAACTCCGTTCGTATTTTTCAGCGACCAACAAAACCCTTTACATCAACAAAGCCATGAGTCCGGCACAGGAAAAATTCCTGCTGACCCGTGAGATCGCTTTCCAGTATCTCGGCATAACTGACAGGCCGTATGAAACGATCGTCCGGCACAGCGATTCATTTGATATGCTGCTGAATAATTTCAAGGCTTCTTATTTTGCGGTTGCCTTATTAATGCCGGAAGAAAATTTTGTGGAAGATGTAAAACGCATCGTGATGCAGCCAAAATGGAATGACAAGGCATGGCTGGACCTTTGTACCAAATATGATGTGACACCGGAAATGATGATGCAGCGGCTCACCAATATCCTGCCCAACCATTTCAGCATTGATCATCTTTTCTTCCTGCGCCTTTCCGGGGATGTAACTAAAAATGAATTTGAGATCACCAAAGAGTTACACCTTTCGCAATTGCATAACCCCTATGCCAATGCTACGCATGAACATTATTGCCGCCGCTGGGTCTCGATCAATTCACTGAAACATACAGCTGAGCTGGTGACAAAGAAAAAATTCAAGCAGCCTGTCGTTGAAGCACAGATATCGCAATACTGGCACACCCATAACCGATATCTCTGCATCTCTATAGCCAAACCGGCCAGCAAAGGCAGCCGGGAGATGGTCAGTGTTACTATCGGGCTGATGATCGACCAGAAATTATTACAGACCATGCCTTTTGTAAATGATACCGCTATCCCCGTTAAAACCGTTCATACTACCTGCGAACGCTGCGGCATCATGGATTGTAAAGAAAGGGCTGTGCCGCCTGTTGAGATATTAAAAGAACAGCAACAGGAAAAGATCAATAAAGCATTAAAGCAATTAGAAGAATAACATACCCCATACTGATCATTCAAAGATGCTTCTTGTACTGCAGTTGAAAGGATTGCGACGCAAGGGACGATGCCATGAAATACTGAAGCAGGTATTACACATTCAAACAACCTTGGATTCAATAAGTGATCTTCCAGATCCTCCCGGCTTTTGAATCAGAGATATACAAAGCTCCATCGGGTCCCTGTGCAAGGCCGCAGGGACGGTGTTTGGCTTCATGTGCCCCTTTTACCGTCTCTTTTCCTGTAAACCCATTCGCAAACATTTCATAACTACCCGAAGGCTTTCCATTTTTAAACGGAAGAAACACGACACAATAACCACCCTGTGCTAATGGCGCCCTGTTCCAGCTTCCGTGAAAAGCAATGAAAGCACCATCTTTATATTTAGCCGGGAACATATTGCCGGTATAAAATAAAACGGCATTGGGTCCCCAATGTGCGGGGAATGCATAAATGGGCTGTTCTTTACCTGCACAACGATCTTGTTTGTTGCCGTCGCCGCCATACTCCGGCCCCAATACTTTTTTCTTTTGCATGGGATCATAGTAACAGAAGGGCCAACCGTAATCTCCCCCTTTCTTTATCTGGAAAAATTCTTCGGCCGGCAACTCTGCGCTTTCTTCATTGGTATAAATATCGGGTTTGATCGTATTCAGCATATCCCGGCCGTGCTGCATGGCAAATAACTGGTTCACCCGGGTATTCCAGTCAAGTCCTACTACATTGCGCAAACCTGTTGCATAACGGGTACCCTGTGCATAAGATTGATTGGGTTGATCAGCTTTGAACTGCCAGATACCCCCGGCAGTTTCCAATATTGGACAGGGATCCTGTCCCGGCGAACCGGCTGACCTGTCCGATACCTGGCAGGCATTTGATGGCGCCCCGATATTCACGTATATATTGCCTGCATTATCGAGGGCAATGGATTTGGAAGAATGCTGCCCTTTGCTCACCAAACCTGTTACGATCTTTTCGGGTTTATCAGGATCAGCCACTTCGTTACCGGCATTTAATTTATAGCGGAACACTTCCTCATCCGATGATGCATAGAGATAACCATTTTTAATAGCAATGCCCGTTCCTTTAAAGTTGCCGAAGCTTTTTACCATCTCATACTTACCATCCTTGTTTGCATCCCGCAACACACAAATACCTTTGCCGTCCTTCAGTCTTTCCAGTTTTACATATATATCGCCATTTGAATTCACAACGATATGCCGGTTATTGCCCAGGGATTCAATGGTCACATTTACTTTGAATCCTTTTGGAACAGAAATATCCCCTTCTGCGGGCTCCGGATTATTTTTTTCGGAACCAGGGGCGCAGGCCAGCAATGCAATAAAAGCAATGGGCTTTATGGAAAACAATCTCATACTTTGGATTTAGACAGTAAATTTAATTCTTCCGGCAATGCAAAACGCTGTGAGCCGGGGGAGAAACTAACAATTTATACAAAGGGTGTTTTCCCGGGCTTATTGTTCCTTAACTTACCGTTCCAAAAATAATCGGCTATGACCATCCAACGCTTTCTGCTGACTGCTCTTGTTATTTCATTTCTTACCATCCCTGTCTTTGCACAGGATGATGTTTCTTACAAAACGCCTCCGAAAGATATTGCCGATATGCTGCTGGCAAAACCCACACCCAATGTAAGTGTGGATGATAAAGGGGAATGGATGCTTTTTACCGAAAGCAGCAGTTATCCTTCCGTGGAAGAACTGGCAAGACCTGAATTACGCATCGCGGGCCTTCGCATCAATCCTGCCAACTATGCTCCCAGCCGCCAGGTATTTATCAATAATCTTTACCTGAAGAATATCGGGTCAGGAAAAGAATATAAAATAACCGGGCTGCCGTCTCCGCTGTATGCGGGTAATGTAAGCTGGAGCCCCGATGATAAAAAAATAGCTTTTACCCATACTACTGCTAACCGGGTTGATCTTTACATTGTTGATATCGCTACACAAAAAGCAATGAAGATCAATAAATCGGCTTTGAATGCACTGATGGGAGCTTATCAATGGTACGATAATAATACATTGCTCTACCGCATCATCCTGAAACCGGCTACAGCTGCGCCGCCCAAACCTTTAATGCCAAAAGGACCGACCATGCAGGAGAATTATGGTAAAGCTTCTCCCCGCCCTACTTTCCAGGATATGATCAAGAGCCCTTATGATGAACAGCTATTTGAATTCTACACCACTTCGCAATTAGTAAAGAATATGAATGGTGCAGAAACAAAAATTGGTCAGCCTGCGATCTATACCGTTATCAATATTTCTCCTGATAAAAAATACCTGCTGACCCGAAAGGTAAAAAAACCATTTTCTTACCTCGTGCCGGTGAATGGATTTACTTCAACTGTCAGCATCACTGACATGACCGGTAAACTGGTAAAACAATTAGCCGACCTGCCCTCTGCTGAAACTGCGCCAAGCGGGAATGATAATGTGGCCAATGTGCCCCGCAGTTTCGACTGGCGGGATGATATGCCTGCTTCTGTTACCTGGTGCGAACCACTCGACAGCGGCCTGATCAAAAAACAAATGGATTATCATGATGCAGTTTACCAGCTCAATGCACCCTTTACAGGACAAGCCGAACAACTATTCAAAACAAAAATGCGTTTTCGCGGTATAACATGGGGTGATAAGAATACAGCTTTTGTAACAGAAGGATTGACCGGTAAGCAAACAGCACAGGTTAACCGTTATAATCCAACAACCGGTGACCTGGAGAAATTAATTTCAAGAAACACGACTGATGGTTATTCCAATCCCGGTACTCCTGTAACAACTACCAATCAATACGGTAAAAACGTTTTGCAACTGACAGATAATGGCAACAAAGTTTTATTGAACAATATAACCGGCGCCTCGCCCAAAGGCGATCTTCCTTTCCTGCTTTCTTTCGACATACATACAAAGAAAGCAGATACACTCTGGCGCAGCGCAGAAGGAACTTTTGAAGCGGTGGTAAAAGTGCTGGACCCCAACAAGCTTACCCTTATCACCAGGAGGGAAAGTGAAAAAGATATGCCTAACTACTGGCTGAAGAATTTAAGGTTGCGGATTGCTGATCGCCAGTTGACATCATTTACCAATCCTTATCCTCAACTTGAAGGTGTAAGTAAAGAGAAAATAAAATACAAACGAGCAGATGGTGTTGACCTGACCGGCGATCTCTATTTACCCAAAGGATATGATGCTAAACGTGACGGGGCATTGCCTGTTTTCATCTGGGCCTACCCGGCTGAATTCAATTCTGCGGCTGATGCTGCGCAGATACGCGGCAGTGAACATAAATTCACTTTGCTGAACTGGGGCTCTGCCGTCTATTATGTCACGCAGGGATATGCTGTGCTGAACAATGCAGAGATGCCCATCGTGGCTACTGATAAAGAGAAAAAACCCAACGACAACTTTATTGACCAGTTAAAGATGAATGCAGAAGCAGCCATTAATAAATTAGCGGAGATAGGTGTGGGTGACAGGAACCGTGTAGCAGTTGGCGGCCATAGTTATGGCGCATTCATGACAGCAAATCTATTAGCACATACCAGTCTTTTTAAAGCCGGTATTGCAAGAAGCGGAGCCTATAACCGTACATTAACGCCTTTTGGGTTTCAGAACGAGGACCGCACTTACTGGCAGGCGCCTGAACTGTATAATGACATGAGCCCCTTCATGAATGCTGATAAAATAAAAACGCCGATCCTGCTGGTGCATGGTGAAATGGATAACAATACCGGTACTTACCCGATACAGAGTGAAAGGATGTTCAATGCCATTAAAGGCCATGGCGGCACGGTAAAATATTTAAGTCTCCCTTACGAAAGTCACGGTTACCAGGGACGTGAAAATATCTTGCATGTGCTGAATGAACAATACCAATGGCTGGAAAAGTATGTGAAGAATGCACCGAAGACGGAAGAAAACAAGCCGAAGGCGTTTTGAGTGATAGAATTCGTTTGATGTTTGAAAGTTTGATGTTTTGCAGGCCAGCGATAATAACTCCGATTGAGTTTTAGTTGTGAGTTTATCCCGAACCTGATTCGGGACTTCGTTCAGGGTTCTGATTGCTGTTCAACATCTATTCGTATTTTTTAAACCATTCAATTACGTCCTTTGCCCCTGAATTAGCACGATGCGTCCCTACGGGACGCTGTCCTGTATCCGTATCTTTTCTTACCCATGAAGTGTTCCTCCGGAACACGAGAACTATAATTGAAATAGGGTTATTTGTCCCGTAGGGACAACTTGCGGGTAGGAATCAATTATAATAGCGGGTTAACGTTCCGTAGGAACGTCTGGTGCGTTAGGTATAGTTTTGTCCGGAGTTCGGCAATTCTATTGATCTCGCTTTAAGACAAGGGCTTTTCTTTTTTAAAAATATTAAAAACATCTCTTAATTACACCGCATGAAACGTCGAGACTTCCTCACCACCGGTACACTCGCCACCGCAGGTCTTACAACATTGTTAGCAACTTCCTGCAATGATGATAAACCAAAAGCAGAACAGGCGGCCACAATCCCGGATGAGGTTCCCGGTTTTGAACTGGATGAGGAAAGCGTCAGTTCCCTGCAGGAAAAAATGGTTTCGGGCAAATACAGCTCTGA
This sequence comes from Chitinophagaceae bacterium, assembly GCA_036520835.1. Classification (GTDB taxonomy): domain Bacteria; phylum Bacteroidota; class Bacteroidia; order Chitinophagales; family Chitinophagaceae; genus VBAT01. Next base: position 9,653 of record DATDIX010000180.1, read on the forward strand.
ACAACTAACCAAACTTTACTTAGACAGGATCGAAGCTATAGATAAGAAAGGGCCTTTACTCAATTCTGTGATCGAATTAAATCCCGATGCCCTGGCTATTGCCAAAGCCATGGATGAAGAAAGAAAAGCAGGCAAAGCAAGAGGACCGCTGCATGGCATTCCCATTTTAATAAAAGACAATATTGATACAGCCGATAAAATGCAGACCACGGCTGGTTCGCTGGCGATGGAAGGGAATATTGCTGCTAATGATGCATTCGTTGTAAAAAAACTGAGAGAAGCCGGCGCTGTTATCATGGGCAAGACCAATCTCAGCGAATGGGCGAATTTCCGTTCCTCTCATTCCTGCTCGGGATGGAGCAGCCGCGGCGGGCAAACAAAAAACCCTTATACACTTGATCATAATCCCTGTGGCTCCAGTTCAGGTTCGGGTGTAGCAGTGGCCGCTAATTTATGTGTGGTGGCTGTCGGTACGGAAACCGATGGTTCCGTCACTTGTCCTGCATCTGTTAATGGGATTGTCGGATTGAAACCAACTGTTGGTTTAGTTAGTCGTTCAGGTATCATACCTATCTCTGCAACACAGGATACAGCCGGGCCAATGGGAAGAACCGTAAAGGATATAGCGATTTTATTAGGCGCTATGACCGGCATAGATGCAGTTGATACCATCACCAAAGAAAGTGAAGGCAAGACATTGACTGATTATACAAAGTTCCTTGATGCCAATGCCCTGAAAGGAAAACGTATCGGCATTGATAAAAAACCGCAGGGCGATAATCAATACATGCATGTGCTGATCAAAAAAGCAACCGACCTGCTGAAGCAGCAGGGGGCAGAGATCATTGAGATAGAATATTACGATAAGATCAATGCAATGGGAGATGATGAATTCGGGGTATTGCTTTATGAATTCAAAGATGGCCTGAATAAATATCTTTCGACAGCCGGTGCGAAAATGAAGACGCTGGCCGATGTGATCGCCTTTAATAAAGCCAATGAAGATAAAGCGATGCCCTATTTCAAACAGGAAACACTGGAAAGATCGGATAAGATGGAAGGGTTAGATACCAAAGGTTATAAAGATGTATTGCATAAAAGCCATACTACTTCCAAACAAATACTTGATGAGGTTATCAATAAAAATAAACTGGATGCTATTTGCGGATTAACCATGGGCCCCGCCTGCAGCATTGATATGATCTATGGCGACCGCTGGGGCGATGTTTTCCTGACGATGCCGGCAGCCGTGACCGGTTACCCGCATATTTCTGTTCCCTGCGGGTTGATATATGGACTGCCTGTTGGTTTATCATTCTTCGGGCCTGCCTACAGCGAAGGCCCGTTAATAAGTATTGCATATGCCTATGAGCAGGCTTCAAAGAACCGTGTGCCTCCCAATTTCAAAAAATCATTTCTTTCCTGACCTTTGAGTAAACTGAGCAGATGAAACTAAAAGCAATTCTTACCGGTGCAACGGGGATGGTAGGCGAAGGCGTTTTACATGAATGCCTTCAGCACGATGATCTGGAAGAAGTATTGGTAGTGGGCAGGAGGTCATGCGGCATGACACATCCTAAATTAAAAGAGATCGTTCATGCTGATCTGTACAACCTTTCTGCCATAGAAGACCAGTTAAAAGGTTACAGTGCCTGTTTCTTTTGCCTCGGTACAACTTCTGTTGGCAAGAAAGAACCGGAATTTTATAAGATCACGTATGAACTCACTATGAGTTTTGGCAAAACACTGAGCAAACAAAACCCGGAAATGATATTCTGTTATATCTCCGGCGCCGGAACAGACAGCACGGAAAAAGGAAGAACCATGTGGGCAAGGGTAAAAGGTAAAACAGAGAATGATCTCATGAAATTACCTTTTAAAAAAGTCTATAATTTCAGGCCCGGTATTATCCAACCAACGAAAGGCTTAAAGAATACACTTAGCTTCTATAAATACCTGGGTTGGCTGATCCCTGTGATAAAACTGGCAGCTCCCCGGGCTGTTGTCAGGTTGAAAGAACTGGGACTGGCCATGATACATGCAGCAGCCAAAGGCTATGAAAAAAATATCCTTGAAATAAAAGATATCATGGCATTATTAAAACCATAACAATAATTAAGAAAATGAATTTCGCTTCATTACCCAAGATCGAGTTGCACCTGCACCTGGATTGTTCACTGAGCTACCATGTTGTCCAAAAAATAGATCCTGCTGTGAGTCATGAAGAATACCTGCGATCTTTTATTGCTCCACCCAAATGCAGCGACCTGGCTGATTATATTTCCCGGGCGGCAAAAGGCATTGCACTGATGCAAACAAAAGAACAGTTGCGGCTGGTAACACTTGACCTGTTTGATCAACTGAAAGCGGATAATGTAATTTATGCTGAGATCAGGTTTGCACCCTTGCTTCATACTCAGCAAAGACTATCGGCGACTGAAGTGGTCAGCGCTGTGAATGAAGCAGCATCCGAAGCCATAAAGCAAACAGGTGTACTGGCGGGGATCATCCTTTGCACACTCCGGCACTATTCTGAACAGCAAAGTATGGAAACGATAAAATTAGTTGAACAGTTCAAAGGAACGAATGTTGTCGGTTTTGATATAGCAGCCGATGAAGCTGGTTTTCCAATTGACAACCATATCACCGCATTCGAATATGCAAATGCCCGTGGAATTAATTGTACAGCGCATGCCGGGGAGGCAAGGGGCGCTGACAGCGTATGGGAAACATTAAAACATTTTCATCCAAGCCGGATAGGACATGGAGTGAGAAGCATCGAAGACCCGGAACTGGTTGAGTTTATTAAAAAGAAGAATATTCACCTGGAAGTATGCCCCACCAGCAATATCCAGTGCAATGTGTATGATAAAATAACAGATCATAGTGCGGACAAGATCTATAAGGCCGGGGTATCCATGAGCATTAATACCGATGCACGGACTGTTTCCCCGGTAACGCTGAGCAGCGAATACGGGGTGATGCAAAAAGTTTTTGGCTGGGATAAAGAACATTTTTTGAAGTGCAACCTCGATGCGATCAGCCATGCTTTTATACCTGCCAGTGTCAAAGCTGAACTGGCGGAAAAAATAAAGAAAGGCTTTAGCTGACGTATTTTCTTTCTGTAAGTTGTAATTTTAGTTACAGCTATGTGGCTATCCCGTTTACCAGATCCGAAAAAAGTCACGCTTACGAATGAAACCCCTTCATTCAGTGAGAATATTCTCTTTGCAGAAAAGACCCGGGAAAGGTACAGTTGCCCTGAACATACCTGTTCATTTGGCCTTATCAGTTTATTGAACGGCCATGGACAATTTGCTGTCAACCGCAGGCAGGAAAAGCTGGATAAAGAAAAGTTCCTGGTCATCAATTTCAACAGCCGGCTTTCGATGGATATCCCCGCAAATGATACTGATGCGAGGCTTTTATTCTTTCAATCACAATTACCGGATGTTGTTGCAGGAAGTTTGACCAAAACAGGTGAGCAATTATTGGACGACCCCGCCAGCAATGATCACCCGGTAGATTTTGCCTTGCTGGAACGGCTTCACGGAATGAATGAGTCATTGAGGAATAAACTATCGCTGCTCACGGAACTCGGCGGCAGTTCATCTTCCTTTGCAGCATTGAAAGCAGATATCATTGTCCGTTCCATACTCGAAGACCTCGTGATCAAAAATAATCTTGCAGGCAGGGAGTCATTGCATATTCATGTAAAGAAAAGCTCAACACGCATAGAATTATATAAAAGGCTGTACACTGCTAAAGACTGGATAGAGGGAAACTATCACCTGCCATTAACGCTTAATCACCTGGCTGCTGTTGCCTGTATGAACAGCCAGCATTTCCTGCGAACATTCAAACAACTTTTTTCGGTAACGCCGCACCAGTACATCATGAATATAAGGCTGGAAAATGCAAAGCGGCTTTTGCTTACGACCAATGACCCTGTTCATGTCATTTGCAGGAATACAGGTTTGGAAAGCCTGTCATCCTTCAGTGGATTATTCAAACAGCGTTTTGCTGTGGCCCCTTCTCATTTCAGAAACAACCCGGGTTAAACACAGAGATGCAGAGTTACAGAGTAACGCTGAGATTATTCATAGCCTCTCTGTGTGCCTCCTTACCCCTGTGCCTCTGTGTTGAAAAAAAAATTCTCCATTTTCGAGAAATCATTTTTCAAAGCCCCTCCTACTTTTGAATTCCAAAATCAAAAGTTATGAGCAGCCAACACATTAACTGGAGCAGTTTTAGTCTCCGCGTCAATATCAGCAAAAGCCCCAAAGACATTTATGATTGCTGGGCATCTCAGCAGGGTTTGGAAAACTGGTTCCTGCGGGAAGCTGTTTTCAAAGACGCTTCGGGTAAACAGCGGCCAAAAGATACTCCTGTGCAAAAAGGCGACACCTATGAATGGCGCTGGCATGGCTATCCTGATGAAGTAACAGAAAAAGGGACCGTGCTGGAAGCCAACGGTAAGGATAAGTTCAGTTTTACCTTCTCATTAAAATGCCCGGTGTCCATCCATATCTACCCGGAAGCCGGTGAAACAATTGTTGAACTGACCGAAAGCGGTTTGCCGACAGATGATAAAACCAGGTCAGGGCATTTTGTGGGCGATTCAAGAGGATGGATATTTTATCTGACCAATCTTAAATCTATCCTGGAAGGAGGTCTTGATCTGCGGAATAAAAAAATTGAACTGAGGAATGTGATAACGGCGTAACCTGAATGTTTTAAAAATATTGTTACAGTATTTCTAGTAGCGTATATTAGCGCAAATACAGCTGTTATGTACCATTGTATTTCCACACCATGATAACTACTGCTGAATTTAAGAAACTAATTGCAAGGCCATTCGGGCAAGAGATGCGCACTTATGGCTTCAAGGGAACTGGATTTGAATATAGACAGGAGACAGCCGATTACTTGATTGTTATCTATATTGCCCCGAGCCGTTGGGGAGGAAATTGTTCCGCTGGGTTCGCAGTTCATCCCAAGCAAGTAGACCATGATTACGATGGCAAAATAGACTTTAGGAAGTTGAAGACTTATCAGTATGAATTCAATATGAGCTTAGCGAAGGATCCAAATGGCCCTTCGTGGGACTATGCTAATGAAGAAAAAACAAACCTCGAGACGCTTAACAAGATATTAGCGACCATTAAGAATGTAGCCTTGCCCGTAATTGAGCAGTTCAAAGCAAGTCCCAGCATCCTTGAATTGTTTGATATGAATGAAATGAGCAAGTTTCACAAGAACTGGACAAAAAGGACAGGTGTCTATATTGCAACAACCAGCGAAAGGTTTGCGTGGGCGATCGCTTTGGTGCTTGAAAAAAAGAACCTTGCAAAAGCAAAACAATTTGCCAACTGGTGCCTGTCGCAATCTCAAAACGACGAAGAGGAGGAAGAATGGTTCGGAGATAAGGATTTGAAACGTATACTTAAGACAAACAACGGTGCATAACATTGGTCGTTATCTTGTCTCAGACCACCAACTACATTTTTCTGTACTTTTGAAAACATCAATCTATAACTCTACTCTTTAGTTAGAATGATTCACCTCATTATCAAATGGATCATCATACTCCTCGCCGTCCTCAACTTCGGCTTTATGGCTTTTGATGGCAGCCGGGCATTGATCAAAGGAGATTATATACGTCCGCAATCAGGCAAATACGCCGGGCAGCTGGGACCATGGAGCAAACTGGTAAAAACTATCGGCATTGACCCGGAATCAGCGACCATGAAAACGATATTCGTACTGTGGGGACTGGCAGGTTTGATCATCACTGCTTTTTATATTTCAAATGCGGGCTGGGCAAGAAACGGTATGATCGTGATGAATATTCTTTCGCTGTGGTACTTAGTGCCGGGAACAGCCAGCAGCATTTTGCAGATCATTTTATTACTGATCCGGAGATAAGATCGATCAACTCCTGATCTTCTTTCGCCACTCTTCTGTTCCTTTTTTATTATAGAAGATAATGCTTACCAGCCTGCCTTTGGCATCATACTGTTTCCAGTCGCCGGATCTTACACTGTTCTTATACATACCCATCAACCAGGCGCCGTTATCATCCCGGTGTATCCATATCCCATCTTTCAAACCATTCCTGTAATAGCCCGAATCCTTTGTGCTGCCATTGCTGTAGAAATTCATGTACAGGCCGTGATGCAGGCATTCATCGAATAAAGGACGATAGCTGTTGCCGGGAGTGATATTATTTTCCACCGCCTGCTGCAGGGAGAAGTGATGCGGGTGATGATCATTGAATGAAAAAGAATAACCGGCATGCATATAATAGCTGGCCTTCTGCCTGTTCTTCCTGTATAACTTAGTGATCGGGTAAACCACCTGCTTCGGGCCGCTGCGTATGAATTCACTTTTTACCCGCAAATATTTTGACGCATCGTAATTACGGATAGACAGCAATTGCCCGTTCATATCCCAGTGTTTCCATTCACCTTTGGGCAATCCTTTGAAGAAAGAACCTGAATCACAGGCCTGCTGGTTGCTGTACCAGCTTTGCCAGCTTCCATGCAGTTTATGTCGTTTCACTGTTCCGCTATAGAGCCTGGTCTCGCTGGTATGATGGGCCGCCACATCTCCTTCTTCCGGCAATCCGAACCGGGGCTTATCATTATTTTCAGCGTTGAACAACGGGGATTTACCGGCTGTGAGTTCTGTTTGAACAGGTTCAGCAACAGTGGACAGTTGCTGGGACGAGGAGATACTGCAAAGCAGCACCCCAATTCCTGTACTGAGGATGTACTTTAACATACGCAAGCAATTACTGCAATATAAATGATTCCGGGTTAAATCCAACTGATGATGCAGGATGAGTTTCGTCAGGTTTTTCCTTTTTTCCCGGTAAAAATAAAAGCAGGCAGGCTTTTTATCACCGTTCATCTAATGGCATAAAAAATTCAATGAACAGTTTCAAAATTATCATTGAAAACTTTTAGTTCACTCTTTATAAATTTTCACCACGGCTTTCCCGTCTTCTTTGATATAACCCCGGTACATCCCTTGCGTGCAAAAAGGCATGGCAATATTCCCGTCTTTGTCCACAGCTATTAACCCGCCGTCACCGCCAAGAGCCGGCAATCTTTTCATGATCATTTCATCAGCGGCCTTTTCCAGTTTTATTTTGCCAAATTCCATCATATCGCTGATGCTTTTGGCCATCACCAGGCGAATAAAATATTCACCCCAGCCGGTGCCGCTAATGGCAACTGTTTTATTATCGGCATAGGTTCCGGCGCCGATGATCGGGGCATCTCCCACCCTTCCGAATTTTTTATTGGTCATGCCGCCGGTGCTGGTAGCTGCGGCCAGGTTACCATGACGGTCCAATGCAACAGCTCCGACCGTTCCGTATTTACCCCCGACCCCTAAAGGGGAGTAGTAAAACTCACTAAAGGCTTTATCTTTTTTCCTGGAGGTATCCTTTGATAGCTGCCGCATTGAATCTGCCTGTTTTGCCCGCTGCAATCCTTTCCACCTGTCTTCTGTATGGAAATAAGAAGGATCAACTATCTCCAGTCCCTGTTGCTTTGCAAATTTTTCAGCGCCTGCTCCTACCATCATCACATGCGGGCTTTTTTCCATCACGGTCCTTGCAGCGGTTATGGGATTTTTAATAGTGGTCACCCCGGCTACTGATCCGGCGCCTAGTGTTTTTCCGTTCATGATCGCTGCATCCAGTTCATTCTTTCCCTCATTAGTAAAAACGGCGCCTTTACCGGCATTGAAGAGAGGATTATCTTCCATATATCTTACGCTGGCTTCCACAGCATCCATGGCTGTTCCTCCCTTTTTCAAAATAGCATAACCAATACCCAATGCCATATCCAGGGCATTGTTATACGCCTTTTCTTTCTCCGGTGTCATCTGGCTTTTCAGGATCGTGCCCGCCCCGCCATGGATGACCAGCACAAACCGGCTATTCAATGTGTCTTTGCCCGGCTGGGCTCCCGCATTTGTAAGAAAGAAAAGTGAAAAAAGGACAAGCAGCTTCCTCATATTGAGATTTTTGAGCAATTTACAATATTCCCTATGCTGAAATGTAAAGTGAGGCTGAGTTGGTACTGATTTTGCACAAAGCGGTCAAATCTGTCTATTTTTACACTAAATAGTTGAACCTGAAGAAATTCAAAAAAATACTGCTCTGGTTCTTTCTCTCTTTGCTGTTCCTTATTATAGCATTGTGGGTCTTTATTCAAACACCTTTTGGCCAGAACTGGATCACCAAACAGGTGACCAACCGCCTTTCCAAAGACCTGAACACAAAGGTCGAAATAAAGCATGTTGACTTTTCCCTCTTCAATAAAATGCACCTGCAGGGTGTGCTGGTAGAAGATCATAATAAGGATACGTTGCTATATGCAGGTGATGTGAATGTCCGTATCACCGATTGGTTCTTTTTCAAAAAGAATATCGAACTGAAATATATCGGGATGGAAAATGCGGTCATCAATATGCAACGCACCGATTCCGTATGGAACCACCAGTTCCTTATTGATTATTTTTCTTCTCCGTCAACCGGTAAGAAAAAAGAAGGCGGTATAAATCTAAGTCTGAAAAAAATAAAACTGGTCAATGTAATAGTGCGGCAAAAAGATGCCTGGTCGGGAAAAGATATGATCGTGGCAGCCCGTTCGCTGGAACTGGATGCAAGAAAAATGGATCCCGATAAGAAACAGATCGATATCAGTTCGCTGTCGCTGACCGAACCTGTATTCAGTGAATTTCACTATAAAGGAAATAAGCCGAAAAAGATCAAAAGCGGGGCAACACCTGTTGCGGCAAAAGATTCTGCATTACAATGGAATGTGGACGGGTGGATAGTAAACCTGGATAAACTAACTATCACCAACGGTCTTTTTAAAGAAGAGAATCAAACAGCAACGCCTGCACTTTCTTCATTTGACGGAAAACACATTGAGTTCAGCAGCATCAATGGCGAATTCACCGGTTTGCGTTTCGAAAAAGATACGATCACTGCCCATATTGACCTGGCAACAAAAGAACGCAGCGGCTTTGAAGTAAAAAAAATGGTAGCGAACCTGAAGCTGACACCGCAGGAAATGGCTTTTGCTGACCTGGATATTGAGACCAACAACAGCAGGATCCGGAATTATTACCGGATGAGTTTTGACGACTTTAGTGATATGGGCGATTATATTCATAAAGTAAGGATGCAGGGCCACTTTGAAGATTCAGAGATCGACAGTGATGATATAGCTTTCTTCGCACCGGCCATGAAGACCTGGAAGAAGAAAATAACACTGAAAGGAAATATAAGGGGAACTGTTGATGATATGATCGGCCGGGACCTTGTTGTACAGGCAGGCAATAATACGTTGCTCAACGGTGATATCACGCTTACCGGTCTGCCCGATATCAACCAGACCTTTATTGATTTTAAAGCGAACGACTTCAGAACAACCTACAATGATGCTGTTGCAATAATACCTGCTATCCGCAAGGTAAACAGCCCGGATCTCCGCAAACTGCAGTTCATCCGTTTCAATGGAAGCTTTACCGGTTTTATCCGCGACTTTGTAACATACGGGACCATTCAAACCAATCTCGGCACAGTAAAGAGTGACCTGAACATGAAACTTCCTGCGGGACAGGATGCTGTTTATTCGGGAACGATCTCCACTGACTTTTTCAGGCTCGGCGAATTTATTGACGATCCGCAGATAGGCGTCATTGCCATGAACGGCTCTTTACGCGGAAAAGGGTTTAGTGAAAAAAGCCGTAACGCAGATATTGACGGGAAGATCCGTTTTATTGAATTCAACGATTACCGTTATACGAATATTACCATAAAAGGTAAACTGGATAAGAAGTTGTTCAATGGTATGGCCTCCATCAATGACCCCGAAGCCGTGCTGACCATGAATGGCCTGATAGATTTCAACAGTAAAGTGCCGGTATTTAATTTTATAGCGGATGCCCAAAAGATCAACCTGAAAAACCTGAACCTGCTTAAAGAGGATATCGGTTTCTCGGGAAAATTCAAACTGGACTTCACCGGCGACAATATTGACAACTTCCTGGGTAAAGCAAGCATTACCGAAGCAACCCTGACCCGTAATGGTAACCCGTTGCCTTTTGATTCATTGATCCTTTCTTCCGAATACAATAACAATGTAAAAACCATAGCCGCCCTTTCCAATGAATTTGAAGGATCGGTCACGGGTGATTTTGCATTGGGTGATCTTCCCGATGCGTTCCGTTTGCTGTTGAATAAATACTACCCTGCTTATATCAGGCCTCCCAAACGGCTGCCGGAAAATCAATCTTTCGCTTTTAATATTTCAACTCAATACGTGGACGAGTATATTAAAATATTCGACAGCACTCTTTCCGGTTTTAATCACAGCGAGATAAAAGGCAGCCTGAACACCGCCAATAATGAAATGGAATTTACTGCCGATGTTCCCCACCTCAAAATAGCTGATTACAATTTTGAAAATGTAAAACTGACCGCAAAGGGTACCCGTGACAGCCTTTCGCTTTCCGGCTGGGCCAGGAATATCAATTTAAGCGACAGCCTGAATATACCTTCCGCTTATTTCCACGTCAATGCAAAAAATGATACGTCGCATGTAAGAATATTCACCGGCGCCAACCAGGCCATCAACCAGGCAAGACTGGAAGCTGATGTGCTTACTTATAACAACGGGCTGAAGATCGAATTCGATCCTTCCAGTTTTGTGGTAAGTGGTAAAACATGGAACATTGATGAAAGCGGCGAACTGGAATTCCGGACAAATGTTCCCGCCACCGGGCAATTAGTGCTGAGGGAAAGTAACCAGGAGATACGTGTAAAAACAAAACTGGCTGAGTTTGGCGACTGGAATGATATTGATATTGAATTAAAGAAAGTCAACCTCGGCGATTTTGCCCCTTTGTTTGCTCCGAAAAACAGGCTGGAAGGATTGATATCGGGTAAGGTACTTGTAGAAAACCCGGCCGGCAATCTTGCGATTACTTCCGAAAAGATACTGGCAGAAGGTTTCCGCCTGGATAACGATTCTATAGGCAACACTGAGATCACCAATGTACTTTACGACAGCAAGACCAAAAAACTGACGGCTAAGGTCAATACAGCAAACCAGGAAAACAACTTAACGGCAGATATCAATTTATCTTTCGATCCTGCCACAGCAAAAGATAACCGTATTGCATTAAAGGCAAAAAACTTTCAACTGAGCATACTGGAACGTTTTCTCGGCGCTCTTTTTACGGATATAAGAGGATATGTCACCGGCGAGTTTGATCTGCTGGGTGAGTTTGATAAACTGCAGGTGGTCGGAAAAGGAAGATTGAAAGATGCAGGATTGAAAGTAGTATTTACCCAGTGCTACTATGAGATACTGGACAGGGACATAGAGCTGAAATCAACAGAGATAAACCTGGACGGCATCGTACTGAGGGACCCCGTCAGCCGCAACCCGGTGTACCTGAGCGGCGGCATACAACACCGGGCATTCCGTGACATGTTCTATGACCTTACCGTATCAACCCGCAAACCCGGAACTACCGGCGCTGCGAACAACAAACCTGTGCTGGTGTTGAATACCCTTTTCAAAGACAATGAACAATTTTACGGAAAAGTAAGAGCCACGGGGTCATTTTCGCTATCGGGCCCGCAGGATGAAATGTATATGAAGATAGATGCGATCGCTTCTGCTACCGATACCAGTACGATCACTATTCCCTCCTCGCAAAGCCGTGAGTCCGGCATAGCTGATTTTTTGGTGGAAAGAAAATACGGCCGTGAAATGGTGGATACCGGGTTCCGCAAAAACGCTTCGAGTGTTATTTATGATGTGGATGTAACGGCGACCAACAAACTAAACGTAAGGGTAATACTGGATGACCTGACCGGTGATGAAATAACAGGAAAAGGAGCAGGCTCATTGAATATTCGTTCCGGCACCTCTGAGCCACTGGCCATACGCGGCAAATTCGATATAGAAGAAGGAGCTTATCTTTTCACCTTCCAGTCATTCTTCAAAAAACCATTTAAGCTCAGGAAAGGAGCAGACAATTTTATATCATGGTCGGGAGATCCCTATACGGCCAAGATCAATTTTGAAGCTACCTATACTGCAGAGAATGTCAGCTTTGCACCGTTGGTTACATCGCTTAATCTTGACGAGGATATTTCCAGGCAACGGGAAGATGTGTATGTTGTGGTAAAACTGACCGGCGAACTGTTCAAACCCGATTTCCAGTTTGAACTTGACTTTCCACCCAACAGTCCCGCCAAAACTGATTTTGCCGTAGCGGCCAATATACACCAGATGGAAAAGAATGAAAACGAGATCAACCGCCAGGTGACTTACCTGATCGTGTTCAACAGTTTTGCACCGCCGGGCAATGGCCAGGGTGGCGGAGGTTCAACATTCGGTGAGTTTACCAACAGTACCATTTCCAGTATATCAGGTATATTCTTTAATGAGATCACTAAAAAACTCAACAGTGAGCTGTCGAAGATGCTGAAGTCAGATAATGTCAGTGTCAACATCTCCGGGTCAGTGTACAACCGCAACATGCTGGATAACCCGACAAGCAACAGTTTTGGCCCCAACCAGGGCAACGTTAATATCAATGTGCCTATCTCCTTATTCAAAGATCGCTTTGTTGTGACGCTGGGCAGTACGGTGGATGTACCCCTGCAATCAACCATCCAGCAAACCATACAGTTCCTGCCGGATGTAACAGCAGAATGGCTTATCAACCCAAGCGGTACTATCCGTGCCAGTTTCTTTTACCGGGAGAATCTTGATTACCTCACCACCAGTTCTTCCGGCGCTGCCCGCAATAAACGGACCGGTGGCAGCCTTGCCTACCGCAAAGAGTTTGATACATTGGGTGAGATCTTCAGGGGCAGTAAAGGAAAGAAAAACAAACAACCGCCACAGCAACTGCCGCCTGCTAATACCGATACATTAAAAACAACCGGCGCTGTGCCGGGTGTCAGCAATTAGTTTTATCGTTGCTAAGCGAAGCCCTTGTATTAATTTTCCCGTGCAACCAATACAGACTATACAAGGAGTTGCGTAAATTTATGAGTTGTATGCAACCTAATATACACTTCAAAATTTCTATTCAAGTATGTTAAGACATTTGACAAAGAGAAATTTTCAATTAGCACTACTCTGTCTGATATGTGTTGCCAGCAGTTATGCCCAAACAGCTACCAAAAGTTATGGCCGTGTAGATGTAGAAATTATAAAGGAAAAAAAGCCGAAAAAGATCTATACCAAAGTGGAAATAAAGTCAGCTTTTACCGGTGGAGATTCTTCTTGGATACAATCGCTTGAAAAAACACTGAATCAATCCATTCAGTATAAAAATGGAGCCAAAGCAGGAAAATATATCGTTTCAGTCGCATTTGTTGTAGACAAAGAGGGTGACATATCAGATATCCGTTGTGTAAACGATCCGGTGGGGTTTGGGATGGAAGAACAAGTTCTGCGTGCAATTAAGAA
>DATDIX010000181.1:0-7129 GCA_036520835.1 Chitinophagaceae bacterium
GACATAGTGCAGTGATCTTTCCGAACATGATTTATATTCCTTCTCATTCTGCAAAAATGACCTGATAACACGGGTACATTCATCAGCGTTATGAACACAGGTGCCACCCCCTGAGCTGATAAGTTCAACAGCTTCCGAATACTTTTTATATTCCGGTCCGTATAATACCGGCCTACCATACACGGCTGCTTCCAGCACATTATGTACCCCGCTTTTCCTGAAAGCGCCACCGACAAAAGTAATATAGCCATAACGATAGAGACGGGAGAGCATGCCGATGTTGTCGATGATGAGGACGTTGCTGGTTACCGGTTTCCGGTTACCGGTTGCCAGTTGTGAAAACAAAATGCTTTCAGCAAATAGTTTCTTCAGTTCATTAAGATGTGCTTCGTTGATCTCATGAGGGGCGATGATGAGTTTTAATGACGGATCATTGAGGACGGAAAAAGTTTTTTGCAGCACTTCTTCATCTTCTTTCCAGGTACTGCCGGCTATAATGGTTTTACTCGTGCCGATAAATTCTTCAATAACCGGGATAGGTTGAAATTTTTCCGCGATTTCTATCACCCTGTCAAATCTTGTATCACCTGATACGGTGCAGATACCGGCAAGACCGATCTCATCCATCAATTTTTTGGATGATTCATTTTGTACAAACAAATGGTCGAAACGGGAAAGCATTTTTCTCTGCAGCGATCCGTACCACTTAAAGAAAGACATGTCCTTCCTGAACAGGGCAGAGACCAGCAGCAACGGAATATTGCGGTACTTTATTTTTTTCAGGTAATAATACCAGAACTCATACTTTACAAAGATCACCAGCGATGGCTTTACAATTTCCAGGAATCGTTTTGCATTTCGTGGCCCGTCAACCGGCAGGTAGAACACCCAGTCAGCGCCTTTATAGTTTTTCTGTACTTCATATCCCGAAGGAGAGAAGAACGTCAGCAGAAATTTGTAGTTAGGGAATTGTGACCTGAGCTTTTCCAATACCGGCCGGCCCTGTTCAAACTCACCCAGCGATGCGCAATGCATCCAGATGACCGGATCATTTTCCGGGATGGATTTTTCCAGTCTGTCGAAAATATTTTTTCTGCCGGCCACCCACTTTTTTGCCTTACCATCAAACAGCGAAGCGAGGTGGATACCGGCTTTGAGTAAGGCCAAAAAAATATTATACAGGAATACGCCCAAACTATTGTTTTTCAGATAAGAGGCAAATGTAAAAGCAAACTTTTAAACTACAGCTATTTTACTATTTTTGCGCCGCCGGTAAGGGTCAGTGGGTTAGAAAAGTCAAATGGGTCAAAGGAGTCAAAGGAGTCAAAGGAGTCAAAGAAGTCAAATGTGGTCAGGGGAGTCAAATTAGTCAATAGGATGTATTCATGATTTGACCGGTATGACTTATTTGACAAATATGACTGGTATGACTGACTTATTTGACGGGTATGACTACCATACCGGCTTTCGGGCAAAATCGCACTAACCATTAATCTTATTTTTGAATGCGCCCCATCCAGATGGTGGATACCAAAACACAGTACCACAAAATAAAGCAGGAAGTAGATAAAGCTGTTTTGCAGGTAATGGAAAGTTCTGCTTTTATCAATGGTAAAGCGGTGCATGATTTTGCTGCCGGCCTTTCTGCTTATCTCCACGCAAAACATACGATACCCTGCGCCAACGGAACAGATGCATTGCAAATAGCCATGATGGCCCTTGGCCTGCAGCCGGGTGATGAAGTGATCACGCCTTCTTTTACTTATATAGCCACTACTGAAGTGATTGCGTTATTGCGCCTGACACCGGTTTTTGTGGAAGTAGATGCAAAAACCTTTTGTATAGACCCTGTTGCACTGGAAAAAGCAATTACGCCGAAGACAAAAGCCATTGTTCCTGTTCATTTGTATGGCCATGCAGCGCCGATGCATGAGATCACGGCTATCGCTGAAAAATACAAGCTGTATGTAATAGAAGACAACGCACAGGCTATCGGCTGTGACTATACTTACCCGGATGGAACAAAAAGGAAAACAGGAACGATAGGACACATCGGCGCTACATCTTTTTATCCTTCCAAAAATCTCGGTGCATTTGGTGATGGCGGCGCCATATTTACCAATGATGATATACTGGCGGATAAAATGAAGATGATCGCCAATCATGGACAAAGCAAAAGATATTACCATGATGTGGTGGGTTGCAATAGCCGGTTAGATACTATCCAGGCTGCCATCCTTGGTATCAAACTGCAGCACCTGGATGAATACATCAGGGCAAGAAGAAAAGCGGCTGATTTTTATGACAAAGCATTTGCCGGGCATAAAAACCTGGTGACACCTTACCGGGCGGCGTATTCCCATCATGTTTTTCATCAATATACTTTGATCATTGATGGGGTGGATGATCCGGTAAAATACAGGGATGGATTGAACGCTTTCCTGGCAGAGCATAAGATTCCTTCCATGATCTATTACCCGGTGCCGGGTCACAGGCAAAAAATGTTTGAGCAGTTCAACACCGCAGCGCAGAACATGCCTGTTACAGACTGGCTGACGCAGCGGGTGATCTCTTTACCCATACATACGGAACTGGATGAAGAGCAGCTGGAATACATCACAGCCAAAGTGAAGGAATATGCCAAGAATTAATTTTTTATTTTATATTTTGGGGGCTGAACCTTGTTAAAGACCATTCAGCCACCCATTCCCGGCTGCAGCCGGGAATGATAATTAACCGGATAAACTAAAACGTTCTCATGAAAATTGCTGTTGTTGGTACTGGCTATGTAGGACTGGTAACGGGTACCTGTTTTGCTGAAACCGGTAATAATGTGACCTGTGTAGATATTGATGTCAATAAGGTAGAAAGTCTCAGCCGCGGGGAGATCACTATTTATGAACCGGGTCTTGAAAAATTATTTCTCCGTAACCTGAAGGAACAACGTCTTCATTTTACTACCGATCTTGCTGCCGGTATCAAAGATGCCGTTATCATTTTCCTGGCATTACCTACTCCTCCCGGCGAAGATGGCTCTGCTGACCTTAAGTATGTATTGGGTGTAGCCGATGATCTTGGCAGAATAATAAAGCCTAATGATTATAAAGTTATTGTTGATAAGAGTACAGTACCTGTAGGGACTGCTGAAAAAGTGAGTAATGCAATATTGCAGAGTGCTGCTAAAGCCTCCCCTAACGGGGGAGGTTTGGAGGGGGCCTTTGACGTGGTCAGCAATCCCGAATTCCTGCGGGAAGGGGTGGCCGTAGATGATTTTATGAAACCAGATCGTGTAGTGATCGGTACTACTTCTGAAAAGGCGAAGAAATTAATGAATGACCTGTATGCGCCTTTCGTCCGCCAGGGTAACCCCGTTATTTTTATGGACGAACGTTCTGCCGAGCTGACAAAGTATGCAGCCAACTCTTTCCTGGCTACCAAGATATCTTTCATGAATGAGATCGCAAAGCTTTGCGAATTACTCGGCGCTGATGTGGATATGGTGCGCAGGGGTATCGGCAGTGATGACAGGATCGGCAAACGATTCTTATTTCCTGGTATCGGTTATGGAGGAAGCTGTTTTCCCAAAGATGTGCAGGCGCTGGTGAAATCGTCGAACGAAGTAAATTACCAGTTCAAGATATTAAATGCGGTGATGGATGTGAATGATGTGCAGAAGGTCCATCTCATTCCCGGAATTAAAAAATATTTCAACAACGATCTGAAAGGAAAACATTTTGCATTATGGGGACTCGCATTTAAACCCAATACAGATGATGTTCGTGAGGCGCCGGCCTTATATATGATAGAGGCCCTGATAAAAGCAGGCGCCACGGTCAGTGCATTTGACCCGGAAGGAATGAAGAATGTAAAAAAGCAACTCGGGGATAAGATCACTTATGCAGAGAACCAGTATGATGCTTTACAAAATGCAGATGCATTGATCATTGCTACGGAATGGAACGAGTTCCGCACACCCGATTTTAGCCGGATCGCAGCCAGCCTTAAAAACAAAGCTATTTTCGACGGAAGAAATCTTTTTGACCTTAATGCCATAGAAGACCTCGGGTTTCATTATGAAAGCGTCGGCAGGAGGGTCGTTAATTAAACTACTATGAAACGTAAACGTGTATTAATAACCGGGGCTGCCGGGTTCCTGGGTTCGCATTTATCTGACCGGTTTATCCGGGAAGGCTTTCATGTTATTGCCATGGATAACCTGATCACCGGCGATCTGCGCAATATTGAACATTTATTCAAACTCGAGCAGTTTGAATTTTATCATCATGACATAACCCGGTTCATCAATATTCCCGGGGAGCTTGATTACATTTTGCATTTTGCTTCACCTGCCAGCCCGATCGATTACCTGAAGATCCCTATCCAGACATTAAAAGTAGGATCACTTGGTACGCATAATTGCCTGGGTCTTGCCAAAGCAAAGAATGCAAGGATACTGGTGGCTTCAACAAGTGAAGTGTACGGTGACCCGCTGGTTCATCCGCAAACTGAAGAATACTGGGGCAATGTTAATCCTGTCGGGCCAAGAGGTGTATATGACGAAGCCAAACGTTTCCAGGAAGCGATGACAATGGCCTACCACACTTTCCATAATGTAGAAACCAGGATCGTTCGCATATTTAATACCTATGGCCCCCGGATGCGATTGAATGATGGCCGTGCATTGCCCGCATTTATCGGGCAGGCTTTGCGAGGAGAGGACATGACCGTTTTCGGAGACGGATCACAGACAAGGAGCTTCTGTTACGTAGATGACCTGGTGGAAGGTATTTACAGGTTACTGATGAGTGATTACCATATGCCGGTTAATATTGGCAACCCGGATGAGATATCGTTGCTTGATTTCGCAAAGGAAATACTGGAGCTGACGGGTAATAAAGTGAAGATAATTTTCAAACCTTTACCAGTCGATGATCCGAAGCAACGGGAACCCGATATTACGAAGGCAAAGCAACTGTTGGGATGGACACCGAAAGTGGGCCGCAAAGAAGGGTTGAAAATAACCTATGATTATTTCAAATCCCTGCCGGAAGAAGAGTGGCGCAAGCAACCAAAGGAATTTGTGAGTAATAAGTAATGAAGCATATAGTACCTTCGAACATCTCAATAATTTTTAAGAATAAATTTTCCATGTACCAAGATATTATTGATAAGAAAGCAAAACTCGCCGTGATCGGTTTAGGCTATGTAGGCCTGCCCATTGCATTGGAGTTTGCAAAAAAAATATCAGTCATCGGTTTTGACATCAATGCCAAACGCATTGATATGATGAAGAACAGGATCGATCCCAGTAATGAGCTTGAAAAAGAAGCTTTTGAAGGTTGTGATATCACTTTTACCAACTCGCTGGACACACTGCGTGAAGCAAGATTTTTTATTGTAGCCGTGCCTACACCGGTTGATGATCATAATGTGCCTGATCTTATCCCGGTTCAAAAAGCATCTGAAACCATCGGTAGGGTGATAAAGAATGGAGATTATGTTGTGTACGAGTCAACAGTATACCCTGGTTGTACAGAAGAAGATTGTTTGCCGATCATTGAAAAATTATCCGGTTTAAAAGCGGTTACTGATTTTAAAGTAGGTTACTCACCGGAACGTATTAACCCGGGCGATAAGCTGCATACTTTGTCTAAAATCGTAAAAGTGGTTTCCGGCTGTGATGCCGGATCGCTGGATGTGATCGCTAAAGTATATGAACTCGTAGTGGAAGCCGGGGTGCACAGGGCGACTTCTATCCGGGTGGCAGAAGCGGCCAAGATCATTGAGAATACACAGCGTGACCTGAATATTGCATTGATGAACGAGTTGTCTGTCATCTTTGATAAGATGAACATCAATACCTACGATGTGCTGGAAGCTGCGGGCACTAAATGGAATTTCTTGAAATTTCAACCGGGACTGGTAGGCGGTCACTGCATCGGTGTCGATCCGTATTATTTAACCTATAAAGCAAAAGAACTCGGGTATCATTCCGAAGTGATACTGGCGGGCCGCAATATCAATGATAATATGGGTAAATATGTGGCCAAGAAAGTGATCCAGCATATCATTAAGAACAGCGGCGATGTAAAGTCATCCAAAGTGCTGGTAAAAGGCGCAACCTTCAAAGAGAACGTAAGCGATATCCGCAATTCAAAAGTAAGCGACGTGGTAAAAGCGCTGAAAGAGTTTTATGTTAATGTGGAAGTGGAAGATCCTTATGCCGACTCAGATGAACTCGAACATGAATACGGGTTTGGACTAGTAAAAAAGATAGCCAGCGATTATGATGCTGTTATTATCACGGTGCCGCATAAGGATTTTATTTCATTAGATGACAGTTATTACGCCAGCATCACAAAACCACATGGACTGGTAGCAGACCTGAAAGGTATTTACCGTAACAAGATCATCAACAGAAATTACTGGAGTTTGTAATATGCCCTTTATTGAAACAGCCTTTCCCGGGTTACTGGTATTTGAGCCAAAGATCTTTGGCGACAGCCGCGGCTATTTCCTTGAATCGTATAATGAGAAGAATTTTACAGAACGCGGTATTCATTTAAAGTTTGTACAGGATAATGAATCATGCTCCGCTTATGGCGTGATACGCGGGTTGCATTACCAGTTGCCACCTTACGAACAGGTTAAACTTATACGGGTGATAGAAGGCGCCATACTGGATGTGGTAGTGGATGTGCGCAAAGGATCACCTTCGTATGGAAAGAGTTTCTCCCTGGAATTAACAGGAGAAAATAAGAAACAGTTATTCATTCCCGCCGGGTTTGCCCACGGTTTTTCAGTATTAAGCGAAAGGGCTGTGGTATTATATAAATGTGATAAGTTCTACAATAAGGAAGCCGAAGGCGGTATCTGCTACAATGACCCGCAATTGAATATTGACTGGAAGATACCGGGTGATAAAGCCGTTGTTTCAGACAAGGATAAGATACTCCCCATGTTTGCAGATAATAAAAGCGATTTTGTTTATCCACAAAGCAGTTAAATGCAAGACAATACAAACACCCCTTTAGGGGCTGGGGGTATACTGGTAACAGGTGCCAACGGCCAGTTGGGACAGGAATTGCAGCAACTGGCAGATTCTTACCCGCAGTATGAATTTATCTTT
>DATDIX010000182.1:0-2446 GCA_036520835.1 Chitinophagaceae bacterium
GTCTTCTTTTCTTCAGTAGCAAAGGAAGAGTCAGCCCTCGTGGCAGTTTGCTGGTAAGCTTTGTTCACTGCTTTTAAAAAACGGTCGAAAGGTATAGGCTTCATCAGGTAATCGATCACATCGAGTTCATACCCTTCCAATGCATATTCCGGGTAAGCTGTTGTGAGAATAACTTTGGGCGGGTTCTTCAGGGTTTTTAAAAAATCATTCCCGTTCAGTTGCGGCATACGGATATCGAGGAACAGCAGGTCAACCGGCTGTTGCTGCAAAAGTGTAAAAGCCTGGATGGCATTGGCGCATTCTCCGGCCAGCTCAAGTGTAGGCACCTGCTCAATATAGCGGCGGATGATCTCCCTGGCCGGCGGCTCATCATCAATAACAAGACATCGTATCGTGTTTGCTTCAGGCATAAACCGGTTGCTGTTCAGTAGCTGGTTTTAATTCTGTATTTATTATTTGCTCTAATTCTACCCTTAAGTTAACAACAAAGACCTCTGCATCGCTGGTAATGATCAATTCATGTTTGCCCGGATAAATCAGGGCCAATCTTTTTTCCACATTGGATATACCGATACCGGGTTGCTTTCTGTTAGCCGGCTGCTCTATTACTTTTCCATTGATCAGTTTCATCCGCATTTCATTTTTATTCAGTGTCACCTGCAGGCTGACCCAGGGCTGTTCAAGCATATTACTAGCGCCATGTTTAAAACAGTTTTCCACCAATGGCAATAATAGCAACGGAGCAATATACAGGTCATTTGTTTTTTCCGGCAGGTCAAGGTGTATATCCAGTTTGTTGCCATATCGTATTTGTTCCAGGCTGATATAATCCTGTACCATTTTCAGTTCTTTTGACAATGGAACGGCCCGCTGGTCACCTTCATACAGCATGAAACGAAGCAGATCAGAAAGCCCTGTCACCATTTTTGCAGCTACGGGTGAAGTGTTTTGTGTATAGGCATAAATATTATTAAGTGTGTTGAACAGAAAATGAGGATGCACCTGTGCTTTTAACAGTTGTAATTGCGACTCCACATTTTCCTTTTGCAATTGCAGGTTGCGTTGTTCTTTTACGTACCAGTATTTCATCAGCTTGATAGCTGCCGCAATACCCCCGATAGTGATCCCGCCCCGGAGACCGGCAAGGAGAGAAAGATGAAAACTGACAACATTTAAACGCAAAGGGCTATGGATATATTCGTCCCCCTGGAAATGAGCCCGTATAGGATCAATCAAATACCGCCCGGTGGAGCTGGATAGTATTGCCGTCATTCCAAAACAAAAGATGGTCCATACGGCCGTATGCCAATACTTTTGCTTCAGAAGAAAACGGGGGATGACAAAATACATCAGTGAGTAAGCAAGGAACATGTGACTGGGTATGTAAATAAGTGACTCCAGCATTGATACAGGTAACCAGCTAATATATCCCGCTGCACTTTTAGCAGCCAAAAAAGAATAAAGGAACCCCTGGAACACGCACCAGAATAACCAGAAGGCCGCATGACGGCGGATCCGGTATTTCCATTCGTCAGAAAATATGAAAGGATGCTTTTGCATGTGAACTTCCATAAAATTACGAAGCTCCGGCTCTTGTTGAACGCTGTGTCTGTATATTGTCGTCATACGGCTGTTTTTGGGCGACGAAAGTTTTTAAGCGAAGAACCCTGCCCCGTTTTAACCGGAACAGGGTTTTGAAAACTAATCCCTATGCTTATTTCAGGATAGCCGCTACGTATTCTTTGTTTTCTTCCGGCACTCTTTTTTGCTCCCATGCCAGCACAGAGGCGTCCAGCACTTTTTTTAATTTCATTTTCACTTTTCTTTTGGCGGTATTTAGCTTCACCCCATTCACAGTTTCTTTATAGACAAGCACATTGTCATTATTGTAAAACCGGATAATGTGATCGAGTGGGGTGTTGATATTACTTTCCACTACCCAGTACCCGTTATCAGATACCCAGCGGGGAACAGGCGTTGCAGTTGATGGTTCCTCCTGTGCAAAAGAACAAAGAGAGATCAGGCTCAGCGCTATCGCCGCCATCCCTATTTTAATTTTTTGTTTCATAGCCAAAGTTTTTATTGATTTATTTAATGACTTAAAACTACTCTTTGAGAAAAGGGAAAATTTGGATTAAAGACCAACCCCGCTGCAGGTATGCCGGACAGCCGGCAAGGACAGACAAACCTTAAAAAAGCCGGTAAGCGGCGTTTGTCGCCGCCAGGAAGATTTAGCCTGTTAAGATTTTCTATACAGGATCACGGCTTACTAACCATGATAAGTACGAATAATAGGACAAGGAATATTCTTAATTAACGATTTAAGACCCTGTGACCTTTTATATTTGCCGTAACTATTTGAATAACGAGACAATTGATCATGCTTTCACGCCACCAAAAGAAAACCTTCCGCGGGATCATTTATTTTCTGGTTATCGTTCTCCTG
>DATDIX010000183.1:0-11121 GCA_036520835.1 Chitinophagaceae bacterium
TAAAAGATACCATAGCAGTAAAGAAAGCTGATACCATGAGCATCGTAGCCACTCCGATGAACTGCTATAAGCAATGGCTGGATGTTTTCGCCGAACGTGGCGTTAAACCCATTACGGATGGAATGCAGGAAGTGGTAATTGCATTTAAAAGCAAAGAAAGTTGCCATTGCTATTTGGGGAAAGTAGAGATTTCCGGAGGAAAAATAAAAGCTCCGCTGTTCGTTCAAACAGAGGGGGGCGACTATAAAACCTTTGTTGCAATGGGAAAAAAATTAGACGAAGACTTTATCACAGCCCAGGGAGATGGTTTATGGAGTGTCACCAATGGCATGAGTGTTTTATTCCAAACTGTCGACCAGGAGTATGGGAGAGTATTTTTCTATAAATTCCTAAACAAAAATAAGCAGGCAAATAAAGAAGCTCCGTCACCTTCTGATTTACTAAAAAATTAAAAATGTAATAATGGTCTGACAGTCTATGTGTGACTGGTTGACCGCGGGAGATGATAGCAATGGTCAGACGGTCTCCGTCTGACCATTGCTATCGTTGGAAGATATTCTTTTAGAAACAAACGGGGTGTTCTGGAAACAACTTTGATGATGGGAAGATAGGCTTCGCTGATCGACAGGGCCTCAGCAAGAAGCAAGCACGCAGTCAGACCGTGTGGAGCGAAATTAATTATGTAAAAACGGAAGTATGAAAAAAAAGCATGCATATGATTTAACCATAGAAAGGCCGAGTGTTGAAGAACGAATAGCGGCAGGAAAAGCATTACGCACTAAATTTCCGCGTGCAAAACAGGGAGATTATAAACCGTCTCCGGATCGTGCAGATCCTGTTTCTATTCTGGAAGAACAGGGAAAGAGCCGGCTGCCGGACCTTGTGCCCATCAGGTATGCAAGGATGCTTACATCTCCCTTTGCATTTCTTCGTGGAGCTGCGGCTATTATGGCCGCAGACCTGGCGGCCAGTGCGCCTACTTCGGGAATCCCGGTGCAGGCCTGCGGTGATATGCATGTGGCAAACTTTGGAGTATTTGCTTCAGCGGAGCGCAATCTTGTTTTCGGAATCAATGATTTTGATGAAACCCTGCCTGGCCCCTGGGAATGGGATTTGAAAAGATTAGTGGCAAGCATCGTGGCCAGTGGACGGTTTTTAGGTGCAGAAAAAAAGCTCTGCGAAGGTGGCGTACGTGCGGCAGTAAAATCATATAGGGATCGTTTGAAGGAATTTGCTTATATGGGTAATATGGAATTATGGTATACTACGATTGGGGAAAAGGATATTATGAAAACACTATCCCGCTCTGCACGTAAAGGGTTAATCAAAATTGCCGCCAGGGCGCGGGAACGAACACATCTGCAGGTACTCGGTAAAATGACGGACTTGGTGGGCGATAAGTACCGGCTTCGTGTAAACGCTCCTTTTATTGTGCGGGAAACACATAATTCGTTAGGGAAACCCATTGAAGAGGCGCTTCAATTAGTTCTTGAATCCTATTTTCAATCACTTGGGGATGACCGGAAAAACCTGCTTCAATACTATCATATTACAGATGTAGCGAGAAAGATAGTGGGTGTCGGCAGTGTGGGTACCCGATGCTGGATAATCTTCCTCACCGGAAACAGTTCCAATGACCCTTTATTTCTCCAGGTAAAAGAAGCGCAGCCTTCGGTGCTGGAGCCTTTCGTTGATAAATCCATTTATGCAAATCCCGGTCAGCGGGTAGTAGCCGGACAAAGGCTGATCCAGGGGGCTCCCGATATTTTCCTGGGCTGGGGTGAAATGAAAATGGAAGGCTTTAATTTTTATATAAGGCAACTGCGGGACATGAAAGGCGGAGTTGAATTCGATCCGCTGAAAGTAAATATTGAAAACCTGCCTCAGTATAGCAGTTTATGTGCTTGGGCGCTTGCCCTTGCTCATGCTAAATCGGGAGATGCTGCAATGATTTACGGATATATTGGAAACAGCAGTGAGTTGGAGGATGCTATGGTTCGTTATGCTTTTGCTTATGCCGACCAGACTGAAAAGGATCACAAAGCACTTGCTGCTGCTTCAAAGAGCGGAAGAATAAAAGTGGCGAGTACCGGATCATAAAAATGTCAGATGATTTTGAAATCCTTCTTTAATCGAATGAGCTTCTTTCTGCATTTTTGACTTTTGCTTCTCTCTTTGTTCATGTTCACGATTCCGGATATATCGCTCATAAAGATAATACAGGTACTACTATTCAGTTAAAAGAGTATGATGACAAACTGATGATTTGGAACCCCGGCATTTTGCCCAGGAATAGTTTTGCTATTAGCAAACTTAAATCAATAAAATCGTTTGCTTTTATTCAACAATCATCAATTGTTCGTTGAAAGCAATTTGCAGTGCGTAAATCGAGCGGGCCTCAGATCTGTTTACCATAAGCGGATAGATATTTGGTAACTATAAAATAGTTGAGTTCTCCCAGCGGGATCGAACTCCCAAAAAACTTTTCTATATTTGACTTAGCTCTTTAGTGATCCAAAACGTGCCACAACGAAAGCGTTTCACCGGAGTTTCACCGTCACAAATTCAGAAGCGGTAAACTCTTGGATTTCAACATATGATTTGAGAGGTTCGAATCTCGTACGGGCTACAATGCTATGAAGAAGAACACTCCCTGCAACGATAGTTGCGGGGATTTTTGTTTTCGGTATTCCCGGGCTGAAACCACCTTTTGTCAATTTTTGGCTCACCATTGTTTCAACAAAACATTCAACAGGTGACCTGATCTCATTTAAATGAAAAAGGAATGTAGAAACATTCCTTTTTTACCAAAACTAACTGCTTATGAGAAACTAACTGCTTATGAGAAAACCGTTATTTAAAATTTGATTTGATTTCCACTATAAATATAGAAACATAATTATCCGTTTTTCCCGCTAATAAACAAACAGTATTAAAAAAATGATCAACTGCGGGATACACCGGACGAACCATCAAACTTGCTTCCCTTCTTTTACTAATTCTCTTTGTATTCCCCCGGTAAGCAAACCAATTGAAATCTCATTTTGTCCTTGTTCTATAGCTGCCAGGCAACAATATTGTACAATATTCATGATGTTCGCACCGGTAAGCTTATAGCGTTGTGAAATATAGTGAAGGTCAGATTCAAGAGAAGGTTTAAGCCGGCGGGGAAAGGCTTTTTTCCAAATAAGCAATTGCTCCTCCGGGCTTGGGTAAGGAAAGTAAATGATAGATTGAAAACGGCGTGAAAAAGCCTCATCGATATTTGTTTTCAGGTTACTGGCTAGTATTACAAGCCCCTCAAACGTTTCAATTCTTTGCATCAGGTAAGATACTTCCTGGTTCGCATAACGATCGTGCGCATCTTTTACCTGGGTTCTTTTACCAAAAAGGGCATCTGCTTCGTCAAAGAACAATATCCAGTTTTTATATTCTGCTTCATCAAACAGCCGGGCCAGGTTTTTTTCTGTTTCGCCTATATATTTTGATACGAGACTGGAAAGATCGACACGAAAAACATATCTCTTAAACTCTTTTCCCAACAAATTAGCGCAAAGTGTTTTGCCAGTACCCGGAGGCCCGAAGAATAAAGCCCGGTAACCAGGATTGAGTTTCTTCCTCATACCCAATTGTTTCATCAATTTATTGCTGTAACAAAACCAGGAACGTATTTCATTGATTTGTTGCAGAACATTCGGGTTAAGAACTATGTCATTCCATTGCATCGGCGTTTTCAACCGGTGAGCAGGAAAATTAGAGCTATAATGTGGCAGGTATTCCTTCCCGGTTATAAAATAAGTGATCAATGACTGGCTCATCATTAATTTACCACTCATTAGCGGTTCTCCGTCAGGTGGCGCTTCCACCCAGGCAATCTTTTTTTTAGCAAACAGGTGTTCAGGCCCAAACAAACGATGAAACAATTCCTGGCAGATACACCAGTTTTCCCCGGCCAGCAAGAACAATACGGTTTCTCCGGTGGGTAGAAATCCCCTGAACTGTTTACCACGTACACCGCCGATGACAGGAAAATCGCCGGGTTGTGGCAATGCTTCCTGTATCTGCTGGTCGAAAAATTCAGGCCGCACATGTGGCGTGAGTGCAATGAGTAGCAGGTAATGCTCTTCAATACTCAGCTTATTCTTCCTGACAAAAATTGACAGCGGATCAGTTCCATGATCAAATACCGGCAGGAAGTAAGATGAACTTTCCCTGACGCCTGCAAAATGTGCTTTGATACGAGCCTGGATCAGTTCGCCAAGAATGTCGAAGTAATAATTAATATCAGACAAGCCGGGAATGATTTTTCCCGTAGCTGCTTTGTAATGAACATCAGGTATCATAAGACGATTATGAATGAAATGAACATTTATCCATTTTGCTGTACTACATGTGCTAATTCATGTGCCAGCAATTCCCTTCCCGATAAAGCCCCGGGATTATACATGCCTTCGTTGAAATAAATATCATATCCATGAGCAAAAGCAAGCGCATGAATAGCCTCGCACATTTCATTGGCTTCTTTATCGGTATGTATCCGTACATCTTTAAAACTTGTCCGAAACTTTCCTTCCATGTCTTTCCGCAGGTCATCCGGTAAAGTGAAACCCATGCCCTTCCTTTTTGCCAGCAGGCTTTCAAATGAAGGTGCGGCACTATCCTGCACTTCCGTATCGCCTGACATTGTCGCTTTCTGTACACGCGGATCTGCTTTTGCCTGTACAGGCGACTCTTCTTCTTTCTCGGCTTTCTGAACAGGTTTTTCCTCCTCTTTTTTATCGGCCTTTTGTACCGGCTTTTCCTCTTCCTTCTTCTCAGCTTTCTGTACAGGTTTTTCCTCCTCCTTTTTCTCGGCTTTCTGTACCGGCTTTTCTTCTTCTTTCTTTTCAGTCTTGCTTACTTTTTCATCCTCTTTTTTATCTTCTTTCTGAACGGGCTTTTCCTCTTCCTTCTTTTCTGCTTTCTGTACCGGTTTTTCTTCTTCCTTCTTTTCGGCCTTTTGTACCTGCATTACTCTTTTCGCAGCCGAATCGGCTTCTTTCTCTGCCGGGTCATTAGCCTTGCTTACATTCAATTTCCGTTGAATTGAATTGGCGCTGAAGAAAGCCGGTTGTTCACTGTTTTTTTTATCGAAAAAAGGCCGTTGTCTTTCTGGCGGTGGCTTGCGCCTTGAGCGGGATCTTCTTACACCCATAAAAAAATTTTTAGAGTCATTAAATAGTTGAGGCCATAGCCGGTTCCTGTTGCGGCACTTTAGCTGCTTCCTGCTTTTGTTGCTCGATCACCCTAAGCTCTTCAATAAATGCATCATAATCCCCGGGTGAAATGCGGGCACGGAATAATTTAAACACCATCGCTTTCCCTATCTTCTGGTTCAACGGCATCTCGGATTTTCTCAATTCGTTTTTGAGTTGATCAAACTCTTCATACTCCTGGATCTTTACTTCTTCTTCGACGGAATCCATGATAAAGGCTTTCATATCCTCGTCGTCCTTGTATTTTTTTTGCATTTTTTTGGCGTACTCTGTCGGTGCGAAATCATCATCATTGCGGGCTTTGCGCATATCGTCGGCGATTTGTTGCCGCAATTTATCCTTAGCCAGTTTGCGTTCTTTTTGTGCATCGGCGTTAATACCACCATCCAGCGCTGCTTTACCCTGGTCGCCGGAGAAATCGGGCTTTTCAATTTTCAGTTGTTCAAAACCAGGCCTGATAAGATCTCCGTTTTCATCAAATTTCAATGGAAAGTTTACTTTCAGCGATAAGCCACTGAGATCTGCAGAGCCTTCCGCTAGTATCCATTCCTTATAATACAGGTTGATCGAGGTCAGCCACAGATCAAGATCAACGCTAACGCTGCCTTTCAACCGGAAAATAGCTTTCGGGTTCACAGAAACAAAGGCATTGATCTCTTTTAACTGCAATCCTTTTTCATTGTTCCAGGTAGCATCCAGTTTTCCGCCCGCTTCCGCTTCAACTCCAATGCCTGCATCTCCAGCCAATGAACCTTTAATTTCTGCTATCAACACCTGTGCGCCGAGTGAAGCTTTGATTTCCATATAGGCTTCGGCCACGGCTTTAGATCCCACTTCCCCATGAATAGTTACCTGCGCGGTTTCTATTTCGTTAATATTCGTTTCGGTGAAGGCAATCGTAAGTTCTTTCAATACCAGCGGATCCCATTTGAAATTGAAATAGGCTCCACCACTGATCTCGAAGAATATGCTGACACCGGGAACACCAATGATTGGAATTTTAATCCCCGGGAACTCTACAATCTTTTTGTGAATATCAACCCCTTCACCAAATGGTTTGAGATCTTTAACGGTGAAACTTCCGGCAACAAGGAATTGTTTATCCGGTGTTATCCTTACACTAATGGTGCCCTTGCTTCCTTTGAAAAGATCAACGGTTAACTGGCCAAAACCGAAGATCACAAGGTCACCTTTTTGCGGTTCTCCCTGCGGCTGCCCTTTTTCATCGACTGCTTTATTGGTAACACCGAGTTCAACAGTGCCATCGAATCTTCCTTTCTTATAATTCACCTTGCTACGAACATCAAAGACTCCGTCCTCATAGAATACCGTTAATGTAATATCGCCTAACCCCGGTACGGGAGGAAAATCTGGTACGGCCGTACCGGCAAGACCTAAAATGACCGGGCCATTGGCTTTATTGAAGACGGTTACTGTTACCGATCCCGATTTAATACCCGTCATTTTCTTCAATGTTGCAGTAGCAGTTACCTTATAACCCACTCCTTCGGTATAACTACCGGCAAATACAACCGAATCAACTCCCGGCACATCGAGTTTGCCGTCGCCGTTAAAGCTTATAGTGGTGCCGTCATACTTAACAGCCAGTTTCGCTTCCTTCACACCTTTGATAGCACCTGCTGCTACCCCGAGATGTCCTTCAATCGACCATTTACCATCGATATAGCTGAGCTTGACCTTAGCCGGGTTGAATGTTTTGCTATCAAAATTGAATTCGCCTTCAAATTCGACCGTACCCTTGCTGTTAACTTTGGCCCTGATGGAACCCTCCCCCACTTTCTCAATGGAAAAATTGAGATAGCCTTCAAACTCGATTCCTATCGTTCCTGCCCGAATGGCGAGACTAAGCCCGTTGATCTTAAATGGAGAAGGAACTTTTATTTCTTCAGCCGTAAAAACTTTTTCCAGGTAAAACTCATTTCCACGAACGACAAATTCAATGTTAGCCTTGTCAATAATAGGAATAGTAGGCAAAATTTTTGCCCGAAACACTATTCCATCTTTATCATCAGTGTCGAACTGCAGGATCTCGATCGGGCTCAGACCAGCCACTTCCAATTTTTTTTTGAAGCCTTTACTCCAGTCCTGTGAATTAAGATAGCCGACGTTTGGCAGACCCTGGAGAGGGTATACTTCTACAGGCAATTCCTTAGGCTCACCTTTTTTTGTCTTTAATACATTAGTGATTTTACCTCCCTTCCTAAACAGCTGCACCTTGATTTTGCATCCGCTCTTTATTACATTATCATCGCCTTTCTGGATATCACCTTTGCCAACAATCAGGGAAAGACTTCCGACATCGATCACCGTAGCCTGATCCGTTTTCAATTTATATTTTTTACCACCGCTCTGCCGCAGGAAAAGCGTTACCGTGGTTGAGTCTCCGGTTACCCCCAGGTCTTTCAGGTCTTTGTCCGTTGCGGGCTTAAGAACCTTGACAGAAGCGCCTGCTTTAATGTCAGCCTTATTATAGATATCCTGTCCCCCCTTCTTTGGCGATGGCGACAGTGGAAGCTTGCCATCTACATCCCCAAATGTCACGGTGTATCTCCCGCCACCCTTTACTTCATTCACATCTGGTTTACCCTTCGCCCAGAAATTACTTTCTGCGTGAGCTTCATCAATCAGCGCCTTTATTTTGTCATCCTTTTCTTTTTTGACTGCTTTTCCAGACGCTATATTAACTGCGGCGTCCAGCAGCCAGAAGTTGATGTAATCATCAGCTCCTCCGATCTGGAATTCGTGGATATGGTCGACATGAAACGGATGGCCCTTTCCTTTAGAATCCCAGAAGGGCCTAACTGCCTTTTTTATTAACTCGTCCTTGGTACCAATCACCATCCCCGTTTCATACTTCAACACATAAGTATCTTTTTTTTCGCCTACAGCGGATGTCTTGCCGATCTTTTCTTCGATGAATACCGTCAATTCAGTTTTGCTTTCCGCAAGGGCATCCTTTTCCCATTTTTCTACCTGCTTATTGTCTCTTTCCTTTTCAGGAATTTTAAGTTCTCCGCTTTTAGTCCCATCCAGTTTGAAATCGGGTACACTTATCTTTTCCACTTTTATCGTGTAGGTATTTCCGTTCCGCTCGACTTGCCCTTTTCCCTTTTTACTTTTATGCGGGTTTTTTTCACCGCCCGCAGTATCATCGCCCGGTTTCCGTTGCACACTCTTTGCAGGAGAAGCTCCCTGCTGCACCGTATGCGTTAGTTCATGCGCCAGCAAATGATCACCTGAAGAAGTGCCTGGCCTGTATTCTCCTTTATTAAAATAAATATCGTTACCATGTGTGAATGCTTTTGCGCCGATCTGTTCATTCATCTGTGCGGCATCTTTATCCGAATGCACTTTCACATTACTGAAATCAGTACCGAAACCGGACTCCATTTTTTCTCTTGTATCAGTTGGCAGGGATGAACCTCCCCCCCTTGATGACTGAAGTGTAGAGTCAATGGAATCCGCTTCGCCTGTTGTCACGGCATCCTGTTCCTTACGTTGCAACGGCATTTCATCGCTGGGCGAAAGATTAGCCGTATTCAGTTCAAGCGGTGTTGGACTTTCAAATGCCCGCTTTCTTTGTAATCGGCTGATCTTATTACCCGGTAATGTTGTTTTTACCCCACTATCTCCATTATTGTTGGGATCATCTGGATTAGCTGGTGGGGTTGCGTGCTCGTGTTGCATGACCTTATCGGCCATCGAATCAGCTTCCTTTTCATATACATCGTCCGAAGGATTTATTTCGAGTTTGGTTTGTACGGCATTATGACCATTAAAGAACGGGGCGGATGAAGATTTGGTTTGCAGCGATTGAGCCTGGGTTGTAGTTGGACCGGAAGTCTCATTCTTTTTTGCAAAGAATGAACTATCATTCTTGCGGGAATGATTATTCATTGTTGAAGAAGACTTCCGATCCGTTGATTTCATCTTTACCTATTCCTATTGGCCGAATGTTGTTTAATAGCTCTGTCCATTTTGCATGGCGTCGACTTGGTTCGGATGCGATACATGAGGCCGAGCGAGTATTGCCAGTTTAAATTCCCGCTTGTACTATAGCCTCCGAATCCATAATACCCTTTTATTTCTGCCCGGATCACAAAACCAGGCAGGGCAGACCCCGGCGGAATCAGCACACCCACACCACCATTCACTGCAAATGTTCCGGATGAGTTAGTAAACTGGTTGAACAATAAACCACCGAGACCTGCAGTGAGATAAGGAACGACCGTGCCATTGGTGATGTAATAAAGTCCGTTCAAATTGATATTGTATACCGTTCCGCTTTGATTCAGTGTGTCGCTAGTAAAGGTGGCACCCAGCTCTGCTTCAAGTCCCCAGCGCGGATGAAGGTTGAAGCCACCCCGTACATTAAACCCCGATCCATCTTTTATCGGCAAATCTTTGTCGAAATCAAAACGATGGTACATGGCACTGAAAAATGATTTGTATTGCAGGCTGGTACCATAAGGTGTTGAATCATTTCCGTCCGGGATGCCATCGTTGTCGCTATCGGGATCAATTGCATTCTCATAGCTATCGCAATCGTAATTACCTGCCGGTTCATCACCGTCTTTGATCCCGTCATTATCGCTGTCAGTATCGAGTTGACCGGGTATACCATCTCCATCATAATCACCCTGCGACTCATCCACATCCTTTAAGTCATCTCCATCCTGGTCGCCTGTAACAGGCAGGGGCACTGTTACCGTAACTGCTGCTGCCGCTGGAGAAAAACAACCATCCCCATTGAAGATGGCAGTGGTTTTCCAGTCGCCTCCTTCAACCACTACATGTTCGTCAATATAGCAACCGCTTGCATCTGTCATCACCTGTTTAAAGATGGGGTTGCCTGCTGGATCCTGGTACATCAATGTAATAGATGTATTGGGCTGCGGCGGATTGGTGCATCCATTCGTATAAATGGTTGCACAGGGTCTTTGTTGGTCTTTGCCTTCGCCCTTTAGGAATTGCTTTAAATAGTATTCTATTAATACATTGTAGTTGCTATTGGTATAAGTTGTATTACCTGTAGTGGCCGACACGCTATTATTTCTCCCATATTTCAGTAACAGTGAATCAGGACGGCAGGCTGCCGCGTTGGCTCCGACTGTCACTGTTTCTTTTTTTCGCAATTGCACGTAGGGCATCGTACCGCTGAGCGGGATCAATGTATGATCGTTTAGCATTGATGCCGTGATCTGCAACGGGAAGTTGGAACAGCTAGGGAATGTGGGCGGCACCTCGATATGCATGTTTATCTTTTTTTCTTCCTGTGGTGCCAGCGTGACAAAAGAAGGGGTCAACGCAAAAGTCCAGTTGCCCGGGACATTCTCTGTATCAAAAAACACGGTGCGCGGCTGGTTGTCGGGATTCGATATATAAAAAGAATAATCAAGGGGCGGATAAGGACTGCTTTGCGAATTGTCAATAAACCCTGAATTCTTTTGTGCTTCGTTATCCGTGTTGCTAGATTCGCCGGGAGTAACCGGGGTAATATCAACAAACAGGCAATAGTGAGAAGTCTTATTTGTTAATGCCGTCACGAGATCGGCCCCCCAGTTTGTACCTTCAATGAACTTAAGGTTCAGGATGCCAAATACAGTTTGTTTACCATCCGCTCCTGATTTAGCAGGAATTATTGTGTATACTGAGGCAAACTGCGTCTTTGACAAATTGCCAACTCCTGCAACTGATGTGCGTGAAATGCTGAATGTAACAATTACATCAACCGGTACAGCACCGGTATTATAAACAGTTCCATTTACCCTGGTGTCTACATCCCCAGCGATCAAACCTGCAACTTCACTATTATTTGCGGGGCAGTCTGTGGTCGAACAACCAG
>DATDIX010000184.1:0-16479 GCA_036520835.1 Chitinophagaceae bacterium
AGCGTAAGCGGAGAGAGAGGGATTCGAACTCCCAATAATTTCCGAAAGTAACAGTCTGAAAATAATGATGTTGCAAGTTTTGTAAACTATAAAGATCTTTCTGGTCTCTGAAATTACCGTCACTTCAATAACACTATAAAAGTAACCAATTTTATTCTATTATTAAATATTCGCTCCTGCTTCAACAATAGCTTCAAAAGATCACATGGATATCATTTCCAAGTTATGAGATGATGAGGTTCGACCCCAAGTTGAAACTGCCTTTCATCAATTTCTGATTCATTAGTGTTTCAGTCAAAAAAATCATGCGACATTAAAACTTTGGTTATTCATTTTTTTCCAGATGCTGGCATTGAGATCAATTCTTAATTTAGGTACATTCAGTCATTGGAAAGTTTTTTAGGCCCTTTAAAGCCTGTACTAAGACTTTCCCGGTAACATTGGAGGTCTGATACAGCATTTTTTGCTCAATACAAGAGAAATTTCCACTTACGCCGCTTCTGGCTGTATTTTCAACTTCTAAAATCTACATACGATGACAACCAAAACCAATCGCCAACTTCTCTTAATCCCGCTGTTTCAGAAATTCATTACTGCATCTGCAACCGGGCGCAGGGTCACCCCTTCCGGTAAAAGGCTTAGCAAGGGTGCCACTATCCAGTATCAATGTGTCTGCAAATTGTTACAGGAATTTGAAAAAATACATGCTGCCGGCCCTTTACGCGTGAAACTTATTCACCGGAGTTCACTCCGGCAACTGCAAAGTGAAAAGTTGTACTGGCAACGGTTCTTTCGAAAATTTACAGGATGGCTCTACCAGGAAAAAAACTACTATGACCAGTATATGGGCTCTGTAAGCAAAGTGCTCAGAACCTTTTTCAATTACTTACTCAATGAAAAATGTATGCCAATAGGAAATTTTCATAAACAATTTATTGTACCAGCACAAAAGATCACTCCCATAGTACTTGACCCTCAACAACTCAACTTCCTTATAACCGATAGTGCTTTTCATGACTCACTGCCAGGATTCCTGCAGCGCACAAAGGATATTTTTGTTGTTGGTTGCACGGTGGGCTTGCGCTATGGTGACCTGATGAAATTAAAGAAACAGGATATTCAATTCACTCCTTCCGGTACTTATATGCTGCTGAACACAACCAAAACGGCTTCTGAAGTAAAGATTCCCCTGCCCTCATACGTCACGAAAATAATCCACAAATATTTCAAGCATACAGGCCGGCATGTATTACCCCGCTTATCCGGCACTAACATTAACCTGCAATTAAAAATGCTCATGGAAAGAGCAGGTTGGACATACAGCCTTCCGAAGATCAGGTATCGCCAGGGCAAGGCAATAGAATTAAAAAACACAAAAGAACAATGTTTTCGCTTTTGTGATCATATTACAGCCCATACAATGCGCCGGACAGCTATCACAACATTATTACTTTTGGGAGTTGAAGAAACAATGGTACGGCGTATTTCTGGTCATGCGCCAGGAAGTAAAGAGTTTTATAAATATGTTGCTGTGGTACAAGATTACCTCGATGAAAAGGTGAAATTTGCTCACCAAAAATTGCTGGAAATTAACACAAAAAAGGCCGCCTGAATTTGTCAAAATATGCCAAAATACGTTAATTTTAAAGCAATGTCAACCTTATCCAAATCAGCCACAGCTATGCCTCTTAGGCAATTGCATTATTATCCGTTCGGGTTGACAATGGCGGGAATCTCTTCTAAGGCCCTGGCCTTCGGTAAAGACAATAAATTTGAGTATAACGGTAAGGAGAAACAGGAGAAGGAGTTTGCTGATGGTAGTGGGTTGGAGTGGTATGACTACGGGGCGAGGATGTATGATGCGCAGATTGGAAGATGGCATGTTGTTGACCCACTTGCTGACCAAATGAGGAGGCATTCTCCTTATAATTTTGCATTTAATAACCCGCTCAGATATATTGACCCGGATGGAATGGCTCCAACAGATGTGTATGTTACAAAAGATGGAAAGCTTTTAGGTAGTGATGGAGCAAGCACTAATGATGTAAGAGTTGTTGATGAAAAGAAGTTTAATGAAGTTAAGAGTCAGAATAACGGAAGTACAACCAGCGCAGAAGCTACAAAACAACTTCAATCTTCTGGAACTAAGCTTAGTGAGTATGGAGAAGGCATCAAGATAACAAATGAAACATGGGATAAGATCGAGGCAGCGGGAGGCGATAAATTACCTCCAACTGTTGAAAATAAGAGTGATGCTACAATTTATTATTTGCCAGAAGGGGCAAGCAAAGGTGACGGTACAGATTTGAATCCCGGATATTCAACAGACAATGCGTATCCAATAGCTCCCCAAACAGATTTATATGCTCCTGTAGATGCTATAGCCGCAGCTAATGTTAAGGAAGGTTCTGTCCTAAAAGTAGTAGATGGGGTATCGGTCACAGTAACAAACACAAGTGCAGCAACTCATGCATCAGGTGCTATATCATGGGGCATGCAGACACTAAGTGGTGGTTGGTTAAAAGATAGAAGAACTACCCCCGCCAATCAACAACCTGGCAGCGGCGTGCCCGGTAACTTTGGAGGAAAACCTTCAACCAGTGTAACACCAAATGGAGCAGGGTGGGATGCATTAGCAGATAAATCTTATAAAAGCAGATAGATTATGTTTAAATTGATTAATCGGATAATGATATTGTTGTGTTACTTGCCGTACTTGTATTTATTGACTTACTATTCATATGTAGTTAGAGCAATAATTAAACTTAGAAGAATCCCAACTTATGACAATCCGGACCCTAAAGAATTAGGGTTTAGTACCCATCGCTACATTATTTATAAATTGGCTGATATTGTGATATATGGACTTTGTTTATTCATATTATTGTTACTAATTACATTATTTTTAAAAAAGTTTACTATTAGAAAGATGCATTGGAAACTATTACTTATTGGTATTATCATATTTATCTTGATTTTTTTTATTGACCCATTTATGGTATGGTTTGCTGATTAGACATTACAACATTTACCTCCGGTTCTTCAAAGTGTTCAATAAAGAAAAGAAATTATAAAGGTTATCCTGAGCGTGCAGCTCAGGATTTTTTTTACTTAGCCGGCTTCTGCTTCTGTAAGTACAATTCGCAACTTTCGTTCCTATAGACTGGGAGTCCGCTCGTTCAATTCACTTTGTTGGTGATGAATGGCGGTCGAGACCTCGCCTGGAAGCGTTATTAATTGGACACTCGTTTTGGAAGAAAAAAATGGCTTCACTCGTTAGTTAAAAATTCAAAACAATAGTTCAGATTCGTGAGACACAAACCTGAGTCTTCTTTTTTACAGGACAAGAAACAAGGCGGGGAACGAAAGAAAAAACAAATTATTTCATGAATATAAAAGCCATGCACAACCGGGTTTTTGTATTAGTTGGTATACTGTACAGAGGATAACATACATTTTAGCCTGTTTCTAAGATCATTAAAATTCTTTCCATTTAGCATAACTATTATTTCGATTCTCTTTTTATTATAATAAAATGTGATGCCCCCAGTTGTAATATCTTGATCTCCTCTTTTCCCTTCTAAAATAATTTCCCCTGACATTCTACCATTAAGAGTATCATACCTTTCAAAAAAATAATCATTTTCGTTATGCTTCATCATGGACAGTTGAACATTCTTAAGTCTTATGAGATTATTAACTACGTCTCTGTTTATCATACTATAATTGCCATAATCCTCAACAGTAATAAACGCTGAGCTTAAAGAATCATCCGTTGATAATATGGTGGTATATAAAAGCCTCTTATTTATCTCAAAATCATGATTTATAGTGTCTCTATTTTTTAGTAACTTAACCGGCATTGTAATAGATATCGAGTCATTGAAAAAAGAAAAAATATTTGTATCCTGAAAAGTACAATCATTCCTCACGACACTTTTACAGCAAGAAAGAGTAGTAACAATTATTAGAAACAAATATATGGTTCTCATCATTCTTGTGTTGGCAGTTTAGCATTTGGATTACTAGTACCAAAACGTTCAACCATTCTTACATGAACTGGACTAGTATTTACTAAGACAGGAGACCTTCCATTACAGATAATTTTAACCTGGTTATTTTCATGGGAAGTAATAAATTCTTGAAGGTTTTTCCCATAAAAATTGATTTGCAGGGACATAGTTCTTCCATCTGTCATTAATGAGTTATCTGGACTATCATACCCATTTGAGATTTTATTCCACTCAGGGTAAGCATGTTTTTCATTAGGGTGCCTTAGTCCGGCATTGTGACCAGCTCCATGGTTTATTACAAATGCTCCGACTTCTTCTTTTGTTGCATTATACTGCTTTGCACCTTCGTCTAATCCCTCCGACCTAATTGCAATAATATTATCTACCCCATCATTATGCCATGCTGCGGCACTTTCTTCAACTACCCCTGATCGGTCAAAGTTTCCGTCTGATAAAGATTTTGCAAATCCCGGGCTAAATTCTTTTATCGCATTAATTACACTTGTTCCTTCTCCTATGACTGCCACTGCATCAGTTTTATCTAACTTAGAATAGTTTTCTTTATTGAATTTCCCTTTAAATAATTTGACCTCTGTTTTTAATCCTAATGTCCTGAAATTTTCATTTGCCTTATCTCTAATCGTCCTAAGTTCTTTTTTTGTTAAGCTTTGATCCGTCGCATACAAATAAATTACATTATCCTTACCGCTTGGGTCAACAAAAATATTTGGATTATTAAATGCATAAGTATACGGTGATGAAGCTTCATATCTTTCCCCATGTGCGTCAATATTATGCCATCTTCCAATCTGCGCATCATACATCCTTGCCCCATAATCATACCACTCCAATCCGCTGCCATCAGCAAATTCCTTCTCCTGTTTCTCCTTCCCGTTATATTCATATTTATTGTCTTTGCCGAAGGCTAGCGCTTTGGTAGAGATCCCCGCCATTGTCAACCCGAACGGATAATAGGAGGTCGTCCCCAATAACGGGATTACTCATACATATAGGGTTTCGTAGATTGTAGAATAATTAAACTATCATTATTCCCTTTATTAACTCCTATATACTTCCCTTTTAAAATATCATAATTCAAAGCCTGCATTAATGTGTTAATTCGAATGCCAAATATTAATTTATCATAAGATTGATATTTTATTTTTTTTACTTTATTAAAATATTCAATATACATCATTTTATTTTCCTGATTTACTGACAAGCTTAATTCTGTTCGCCCAGTAACTTTCGCACTATTTATGACTACATTCTCAATAATTTCATAACCGTTTATAGTGACTGATACAGTGTCATTGTGAAAGCTATCCTGAAAATCAATTTTCAATAATAACTCTTTTCTTAAATTTACTTTTTTTTGTGAATTACAAGCTGCAAAAACCGCTACTAAGATTAATAAAAGCTTACTCATTAAAAATTTGTTTTAAAAGGCTATTACTATTTGTTTCCCACGATTCAGATTACCATTTTGATAATTTTGTTTCATTACCGTGATTTGTTCTTTTGTAATTGTTTTTCCCGCAATTGGATTGTATGATTGATGCATTAGATTACCTGGCATCTCTGTTATAGGAGAAATATGGCCCAAACCGCCACTATGTCCTCCTTCATGGCTAGTTGTTCTTCCCAAAGTTGCATCTCCGGTAGAGGTTTTTCCTGTACCAGCAAATTGCCCGGATGTTGCTTCCCTATTATTTACTATAGAATTATTAACATAGATTACATTTTCACCCGGCAGTGCGAATCCAGCATTATTTGTCAGCTTACCTTGCTCATTAGGAACTTTCCCATTATCAACAATTCTGATCGCATGATCTCCTTCTGCCAAAGAATTATCTTTCGATGCGACAGAAATATTTGCAGAAGCAACTGAAATAAAGTCCCCATCGCTTGTTGAATATGCTTCTTGAAAAGTTTGACTTATGTTATCAGCAAAGCCTTGTAATTGTTCTGGTGAGTAATTTGTGCTAGATTCGTTTACGACTTTTCCGGTAAGTCTTACTTGAGTGTATTGAATTTCAATTCTCCTCCTTGGGTCGCATATAACGGCATCATCAACAATAATGCTGTCGCCATTAAAATCAATATAATTAATAGGGTTGTTATTGCAATATTGATACGGAGATAGATAGAAATACTTATCTGCAAATCTGTCTTGTGTAAAAAATCTCCCAATCTGCGCATCATACATCCTTGCCCCATAATCATACCACTCCAATCCGCTGCCATCAGCGAATTCATTCTCTTGCTTCTCCTTCCCGTTATACTCATACTTATTGTCTTTTCCGAATGCGAGGGCTTTAGAAGAGATACCTGCCATTGTCAACCCGAACGGATAATAATGTGTCTCCTCCGTGATCGGCCCCCTTTCATGCAATACTTGCAGGTTATCAAAATACACAAAATTATTACTCTCATTACTCACATACACGTACGCATACCCGTTCTTCACCGCTTCCTTGGCGCTGCCGCTGATTCTTGTTATCGTTTGCCCGCTGCCTTTGGTACCTACCTGCACGATCT
This sequence comes from Chitinophagaceae bacterium, assembly GCA_036520835.1. GTDB lineage: Bacteria > Bacteroidota > Bacteroidia > Chitinophagales > Chitinophagaceae > VBAT01. The sequence goes on from DATDIX010000184.1 coordinate 6,555, forward strand.
CGCTGTTTTGTTCTACGAATTTAAACTGTTCATCGAAGAAAATAATGTTAAGATAGGCTTTCGGCATGCTGCTGCTTTGCCCGCTGCCCTGTGGCGCAAGAAAATCGGTAAATGGAGTATTGGAATTCAGGGCGGTAGTCACGGTGCTCCCTCCCCCGTGAAAGGCCTGCGTAACACTGCTATTGTCTACCAGATCTGCCAGGGCGGACAGTATTGAGCTTAAGCCATTGGCATTACTGTTGTCCGTGGCATCGTTTGGCATGTAATAATCCACTTTTATATGCAGCCTGTCTTTGGCCATTACTTTTAACAGTTTGCCTGCTCCGGTGGCTTGGGTGCTTTTTCGCAGTAACTGTACTTTATCGCCATTAGTTCCGCTGTTATAGAAGCTGCCGGGCCTGGCTGTGCGGGCCACATCCACATTCTCATAGTAAAGATCTTCATTGCTGATTGTGGCATCTTCATGGGCTACTGCCGGGTAAAAGGAAGTATCTTTTTCTTCAGTTAGCACCATCCGCACATTACCGAGATGGTCTTTAAGCATGTAATCAAAGTGCAAGGTGTTATCATCTTTATTGAACCTGATTCTCCCCTCCTCGTGCCCGGTGAACTGCAGCGTATCGTTCACATAATTACCCATTAAGTATAGCGTGGTGGTGACCGTTGACCCTTCTGTCACTACTTTCTTTAACTTATTGCCTACAGCATCATATGCGTATTCAATGGTTCCTTTGTCGGCCCCTGTAGCTCTTACAGTTATAGTTTGGGGTAGATTCAGGTGATTATACACAATACCATTGCTACCGGCATAAGTCACAATGTCCTTATTCAGGTCCTTGACCATATTGCCGTTGCCATCATATACATAGTCTGTTGTACTGCTGGTCTTACTGCCGCTCCCCGGGTGAAGGGTGGACGTCCGGAAGTCCCCTAGTTTGGTAGTTGCATCATTTACTCCATCTATTACATTAAGGAGCTTGTTGCTGTTGGCAATATAACTATAAGCCAGACTGTCTATTGTCGAAGAACTGATCCCCAGTACCCCACGGTGCTTCATGCTGAGGATATTGCCATTGGCATCGTAACTCATCCCGCTTAGGCTGAAGTCAATCCCCGCATTCTTATTAAAGCTGCCGGAAGTGTATTGATTGAAGTCGCCGCTGAGAATGCGGTTAGCAACATCGTAGGCAAAATCATACTTCCTGACCTGGTTATCCCCGGTGCTTTTCCATACCATGCCGCTGATATTGCCGTTGTATTGCTGGGCAGCATAGCTGCCGATGGATGATTCACCGGATGGCTGTATGGTCGTTTTATCATACCCTAGGTCAAAACCAAAATAGTTAGCGGTGCTGCCTGTATTCTTGGCATAGTTGCGGTTAGCTCCCAACATCCAACCCCGGATATTATAATCATAATCCAGCGTCTCCAACGGAGCGGCTCCGAGTTTCTTTTTCTTCAGTTGCCCCAGCGCATCAAATTCATGCTGGCTGATGGTAGTCCAATTTCCCGGCATATTGCCGCTATTCACCTTTGTATTGCTGATCTTTTTTTCGGTTTTTACCACTCGCCAAAGACTGTCATATGTTAATTGCGTGAGTATGATACTGGTCTGTGAATTCGTTCCTGTCTTCTCATTCTTCGCAATGGTCAAGAGTGGTTGTCCGGTCCAGCTATACTGAGTGATGGCTATATCGGCACCACCGGTAATATTTTGCGACTGCGCCTGTGTCACCCTTCCTTTATCATCATAAAAGCTGATCATGTACAAATATGTGCTTGTTCCCAGTACTTTTGTCTTCGTTCCTGTCAGCATTCCTTTCAGATCGCTGCTTTGTGTCGTTGCATCCTGAGCATAAGGAAAACTGCTGTTGGATGTGCTTAGCAAATAACCGTCATAGGTGCTGCTCCGTGTAGCCGACAAAGGATTACCCTCGCTGCTGCGCCAGGCATAACTATCATAAAAGGTTTGTGATAGGATTTCATTCGTATACGTGACCAGGTGCGGGTAGTCTGTGCTGACGGATGCCTGCGTCCAATGATAAGGAGGATTGTTGTAATAACTGTTATCGGTTATTAACCCGGATGTATCAGGACGGTTCAAATCATCATACTTTGTGTATAGCCATTTGTGTGCTGCCCGGAGCGATGAGTCCTGCGTCATCACCAGCCGGTCTCTGGCATCATAGATCATGTAAACTATTCCCGCTCCAGGCACTTTTTTTATGATCATCCGGTTCCTGCTGTCATACTCATACCTGAAACATTGTTCGTTCAGTATAACGCCACTACTGTAACTGATGCTCCAGCTGTTTGCAGCCAGTAGCTCTACTCCTTTTGGTTGTACTACGCAGCGAATGTTGCCCAGTTTATCATAGATATAATAAGTGCATAGCCAACCAGTGTGGTTTTTCCCTGTGCCTGTATCCGGGTCAGCGCTTATCTGTACCTTCTTTAATATGATTTTATCTTCTTTGTCCTTAAACTCAATTACCTGTTTATTGTGTTCATCAATCGTCACCGTCTTAAACAGCAAGCCGGTTGCATAGATAGCTGTACTCTCATATACACCAAAGCTGTTTGCAACATTTGCCACTTTCCATATTCTAACACTGTCGGCAGTGGTATTAAACCAATACTTCATTTTTATTCCCCTGCGATTGGCTTCACTGCTTTGTCCGGCTGTGCCTGCCCAATTATCGCCGGGCGCAAACGTTTCGAGTGGTCTGCTAAGCGGCGATGTCTCAAAAACCGTCTTCCCATAGTAAAAAGTCTCGTCGCTGAAAACAGCTTTATTAAAAACCGAATCCTGCTGGAAAGAATTCTGTTTATACAAGCCGTTAAAGAGATTGGCGTTACCGCCTGTACGGTTAGCTGCAAATGGCAGGTATTGATACTGTTCCCTGCCTAATTCGTCGTATAAATTCATGCTGACAATATCCCTTGCAGTATCTCCGGTTATTAATGACCCTTGTTTTATAACCGTTTGGAACGGCCTGCCCAAACCATCAGCATACTGTGTCGACATCCTTGCTACCTGCAGTCCGGAATTTATGTTGAAGGTACTACTGGTCGCATCGGGCTTTACGGCGTCCCAGGTGCGTACATAGTTGATAGTACCACCCCTGTAACCGGGTGGTGTCAATGTCTGTGCGAACGCCAAGGCAGACGACAAACTTAATACCAGGAAAGGCAACAAGCTTTTTTTACGCATAAGCCAACTAATTTTAATTGCCCGTGATCGCATTGACCAGTTGAGGGCTTAACGGTGATAAACTACCACTAAATACCCCCAGGCCACGACCGTTGCGATCAAATAAATATTTCTGGAAATCACCTTTTACTTCGTTGTTGAATACGCCATTCTCTTCGCGGTTGGTCAGCCACTGATAAAATAATTGTATGCTCTCTCCTTTTACATCTCCTTTTGCAGCAATAAGAAAACCTGTATTGTATTGCGACTGACATAACTGAAGTATCTCACTGTTGCTCCTGTTTTCATTACCAAAGCTGTTGGATGGAAAGGCGACGATAACGAGACTGTCGCTATATGTCTGATGCAGTTGCTGCAACTGTCCAATCTGAACAACTCTGGGGCTATTGGTGGCAATATTGACGACCAGGATTTTCTTGCCACTAAAATCACCGAAATCGATTTCACCGCCGCTTATTGCCGGCACTTTGTGGGTGTGTATTCCCGTTTCAAACAGTATCACCAACGAAGCCAATATTAGTTTTAACATACAATTGAAATGTTTAGCATTCAGGTTCTAACAAAAATGGTTCCTCGGTCAGAGTTTCTTCGTATTCACTGCTAAAACTGCAGTTTCCAGGCCAGAAATAAACATAGGTGCAAACCCACTGACCATGGAATAGCACAGCTGATGTATAAATCTTAAACGCGGTCGTACATACACCGTCAATACATTTTTTATCAACCCCGATACAGGTATACGTATTGCAAAGACAGGCCGAAGCATTAGCGATCGTCACATTCCTTGTCTGACTATAGGTACCGCTCGAAGGGTTCATATCTTTTTCGATAATCACTAAGTTGCCTGTGAATACTCCTCCGCTTACTTCACAGGAGTCTCTGAATGTCTGCCAGGCTGCTACTGAGCCAAATCCGCAGTCCACCGGTTGACCGGAATAGTTGTAGCAAATCTTTTTAACGATATAATTATCCTTGTCGCGGATTAAAGTAAGACGATTGAAATTATCATACTCGTAGTATAATGTTTTTCCATTTGGGTCTGTTTCACTGGTTACGCCTACCAGTGGTTTATAAGTATAAGTAGAAACAAAACAATTGGATAAGGTTCGCAACTTGTTCAGTTCAGTTCGAATATCATTATCACTCGTTGATGGATTATTCAGGGTATTCAGCACAATACTGCTGCCTGATACAGCGTCGCTATAAGATTTACCTACAATCTTTGCTACCGGATACTGTTTGTTATATCCCCATACAAAAGAATTAATGATACCGTCTTTGCCGGTATACTGCAAAATATTTCCTTTGTCGTCATACGCATTAAAGGTAAGGTCGGTCTCAAGGCTGTTTCCGAGAATTGAACTCTGGACTGTATAAGGCATAGCCAGGGTGTCATTGCGGTACAAAGCATAATTTGATCTTTTTGCTGCCAGTTCTCCGCTGATGCTGTCTGGATCATAAGTCTCTACATCCGTTACATAGTTAAGCATATTATCGGCAATCATCTTGGTATATACAGCGCCGCCATTATCAAAGGAATAGCTGAAAGCCTGATCTCTTTTTTCATTTTTGCTATTAACTGTGCTGATCGTTCGCAAATAAAACTTGTAGAGGTCATAAGTTTTTGCCTGGGTTGTGGTCAGACTGTTGCCGTTTTCCGTAGCGATTGTCGTATCCGCCACTTCCTCTGCTCTTGTTACATACATATAGTTCTGGTCAACGGCGTAATAGTTGGCGGTAAAATTAACCGAGGTGGAAATGGTGCCTACTTTCAGGTTACGGTTTTTAACCTGGTTCAGTAGTTGATCCTGATATTTTGTATAAGTAATCCTGCGTTCATTTTTAATCATGCCCGTTTTATCTTTTATTACCTGCATTGTCATCAAACCGCTTAGATTGGCAAAGTATTGAGTCATTGGGTAGGGATAATAGCCTGTACCTCCGTTTTGTCCGAATATGAAAGGATCAAAGTGTCTCTCTGTACTCGATCCATCCGCTTCAGTTTCTGTAACCCTTGTATATATCAACGGGGACCCGTTGTGATAACTGACTGTATTCGTCGGGCTGCTACTGCGGTTAATATATTGCTGGTTAACCACATACCATAATCCTATAAGATGCGTACGACTAGTCCTGTAATAACCATAGTCCGGAATACTGAATACTTCGGCCGAAGAGTGCCCTGAGGTATCGTTATAATTATACTGCTTGGTCAAAACGACTCCTGCACCATCATTGAATGTTACCTTCTTTATTCGTAGCCCGCCTGCCAGTTTATCCTGTGGCGCAATATAAAAATGCGATGATACTACCGCCTTAAAAGGAAAAATAAAGGCGCAAGTAGCTTCTGAGTCATATACAAATCTTACACGAAACGTTTTATCAGTGGGCAGTTCGATCACGGTTTCGAATCCCGGGTCAATGAACTCTCCGTATGTTTTCTCAACATATGTAAAGAAACTTCCGTCGGTGCTTCGTATTTCAAATCGTGCAATTGCATTATCCTGCGATTCTTCAAAACATGGTTGGGGGTCTTCCGGGTCAGGTTCAGGTCGTGGATCAAATTCTTCAGTTCTGAATATAAATTCAACAGCTTCTTTTGTTCGTCCCGGAAAATAAAGCATGGTTGAGTCTCCAAAATCTTCCTCTTCCCATTCAGGCGTATTGCCTGCTAACCTGTCCTCGTAATAATCTAATTCTGAATAAGCCCGGTTACATTCATACTCGAAATTTACAGTCCCGCCAGTGGGGTATTGTATCTTTTCAAGAACTCCTGCCTTTACATATACTGAGTCCGGCCTGCGATCTGCCCCTTCCAAATAAGCACTATATCCTCCGGTGTACACGATATCAAAGTATTCAAGAGGTATAGCAGGCACATAAGCAGTATTATTGCGTGAGGGATTAACGTTATAACCCCAGTAGTCCAGGTTTTTAGAATCACGGGAATTGATAGCTGTAGAATTATAAGTAAATACTGTTGCCTTTCTAAGTGCCGCATCAGCGGAAATATCATAGATTGTATCCAGCCTTAAACGTTTATTAAAATCGTTATCGGAAAAAGCCCATTCAGGAAAGTAAGTCCCTCCTCCCGATAAAAAATATGAATATTTCAACTGGAATTCCCTGGTCAGCATACTCTGGCAATTACTGACTTTTATTTTAGTCAATGCGTTGCTGTTAACCAGGTCGTCTCTTGAAAAATCATAGCTGAATTTAACTTTACTTCCATCCGGAAATAAAACAGAGTCCGGATATGCTTCGGAAGCTGCCATCAGGTTAAAACTGGTGACATCTGAGGCAGGGGCCAGCCCTGGAATAATAAAATAACTCATAGGGTCTAAATGGTCAAGCTCCCAACTCTCCGTTTGACTGAATCCTGTTTCATACTCAGCGGCCTCGTTCCCAGTAGTATAACTAAAAACGACAGAATCTTTCGTAGCAGGATCAATAATTTTTGTCAGCAACCAACTTGATGATACTTCGCTAAAGTTAAAATTGGAAAGCGATTCAAAATTATCAGAGTAAGTAGTCGAGGTTTGATTTTCCAGGTATTCAAATTTATACACGAGTCCTTTGTCATCGGTCATCTTAAATGCTGTGATTCTACCCATGTTGCCGTTTATTGGAAAAGTGATAGGCGTACACAGCATTTCAATTTTTATATTAGTATACTCCAAAGGTGTAATTACAAGATGTTTGTCAATGATAAAAGTTCCTGAACTGCCGTTAAGAGAAAAACTGAAAATATCCTGCTGGCCGTCCAGTAGGTTTTCGGCGATTTGCCGTATTGAATCGGCAAATGGAACATTAGTCGGAGTGATAGCAATATTTACGTTCACTGCTTCTTGTTCCTCGGGAGACGGGGTAGTGGGTACATAATCTCCATTAAATGAATAAGTAAGTCCAGCCGGAAGATAGTCGGTATACATAAACCCTTTTGTAATCATGTCATCTGGCAACCCCCTTACAGTTCTTGACACTCTCCCTATTCCTGTTAATGCCCATCCCAAACCTGTATTTGAAGCCATGTCCTCGACCTTATAGCCACCAGCATGATAGTTCAATCCAAGACTAAATTTCAGTCGACCTCTTTCCCAAGCCCAGAAAGGGTAAGAAATTGAAGGTATACCGGTCGAATAATCCACTGGTATGGTAGTGAATTTTTCGATTGCTGCTGAATTGGGTGTAGGAGGAATAATTTTTGGCAGATCACCTATATTGGCTTGTGTAAAGCCAAGTGTTTGCAGGCATAAACAAAAAATAACAATCGGGGTTCTTTTCTTCATGTGTTTCATCTTGAATCTATTTAGAAATTGTACCCAATCCTGAATATTATCGGCTGCGGCTGCGGTACCTGCTGATAACTTAAAAAATCCCACAGCAACTGCAGTTTTGTTTCCTTAAAGAATTTTGTCTTTAACGATATCACTTTGCTAACCCCAATCAACCCGCTTTGTTGCCATTGGCTGAAATCCTTTAGCTGATCGAAACGGTTAAACACCCTTAGATAATTCGCTTCATATCCTCCACTCAGCCAAAGGCCTCCTTTTATCTTCCAGTCAATGAAGCTTCTCAGACCTGCGCCTTCCTGTGTTATCGTTATGTTCCGGATATTCTGCCCCCAGCCTATCTTATATGAAGCCCCGATGCCTATAACTGATTTGTCATTGAGTTTATACCCGATACTCAGTCCCAGGTCGCTTATCACCGGCCAGTATCCGTTCGATCTCTGTGTTTGCACGTTGATACCGTACTCCAATCGCTTCAAAAAACTTTTTGTCTTTTGATTATTGGGTTTGAAACCTTCCGGCAATTCCCCGTCACTGCTACTACTACCCATTTGGTTTAACTTACTCTTTAACTCATTGAGTTTACTCTGAGCCTCTTGCAAGTTTTGACGAAACTGTGATTGTGCATTTGGGCCGCCTGCTCTTATCTGCTGCTGGATAAGATTATTAACCTGTGCTCTTGTCTGCAAACCTGCAATGTTGGCCAGTGCAGCCGGATCATTGGGGTCACCCGGCATGCGGAACAGCGAGGCTAGCATACTGTTCTTCCGCATAAAGTCTTTGAAAAGTTCTGTTTTACTTAAAAGCTCAAGCGCTTTTCTTTCTGCCTTCTTATGATCTTTTAATAGCGCTTTGTACTCATTCAACTGCTCAGTATAGTAATACACCTGTTTATTCAGCTTCTTTAGTTCCTTGGCAAAGCCAAATTGGCTGAGCTGATCTTTAAGGAATTGCTTTCTTTCCTTCAGGAATTTCTTTATTTCATCCGCTTTTTGAAACTGGTCTTCCAATTCCCCTACTTTGTCAATAGCGTCTTTTAATTTTTCTTGTGCTTCTTTGGTTTGAGATAATAACTGTGGGTTCTGCTGAAGAAATTTTAAGGAAGTACTTAATGTATCAAGGGAGGGAATATATTGCTTACCGGATAATTTGCTCTGCAACTTCTGTTGTAGATCTTTGTATTTCTGTTCTGCATTACCAAATACTTCTTTGGCTTTTGAGGAATCGATCTTTGCCAGCTTCCTTTTCATCTTAGCTTCATGCTTCATTATCTGCTGCACAGCATTTTCGGATTGCATATCCAGTTTTTGCTCTAATTGATTGGTTTTGGTTAAAACCTGATCAAGATATTTAGAGGGGACTTGCTTCCCAGAACTGCTGTCCTGCCCGAATGAGGCAAATGCGAGTAGCAAACAAATAAAAGGTGAGAAAAGGCGGCTAGTCATGGTGGTGAACGGTTATCTCAAATTTCAGTGACTTTGATAATACCAGACAAGCGTTTTTTCACCCTCTTTAAAACCGTTTTTTCACCCTATTGGGGGTTTTCACTTATTTTTTTTAATAATTTACTCTCTAGTTTATTATAGGTTCACAAGTATCTTCAGATTTTAGAATGACCAACAAATAAATGTAGATACTTGTATACCTAAAAATGATTCTATTTCGGCAAACTTGCTAGTTATCTAATATTGTCCATTTGAAACTTGAAGTATTAATAAAGAGATTGTAATCCAAAGCAAAGTTGAGTATTAACCAAATTACTCCACTTGACCCATCTCTTTTACCCGATACAATTAACTCTATCCTTTTCTGAAATATTCCAGCATTTGTCAGTTAATTTTTAAAAACTTTTAATAGTATAATCCTGAAGCGCTTAAGGATTATATCGAAATAAGCCGGAATATTTCAGATAATTATGGAACACTAACTAAAAAATAGCTCAATAGATTTTATTACGAGTTTTAGAGATGAAGGGATTCGAACCCCTGAAATTGTGACATATAACCAAATGAAAAACAATTTGAAGTGGCTTTCAAAAAATGGAACAAATTTTTGGTCTCTGAAAGTGCAATAGTCCATCATACGATCAATTGTAAGGCTAAAAACAACAATCAAGTATTCCAAAAAATAAATTAGTTTTAGTTATCCCTTCCACAACCCTCGTTAAGACTTCACTAAGGTGCTGATATAGCAAGAGATTTTTTGAAACTATACTATCTGAATAAATTCAGGTAACGTTTACCCTTGATAAAAATTTATAGAAAAGATGAAGATGCTGAAACCCGATAGAGGAGGCACTAATAATTATTAAATAACTGAAAATGAAAAAGAATCTTACAATTGCGTTTATTCTGACTCAGCTCGTATTTGCGTTTAACGTTAGATCCCAGATGCGTGTTCATCTAATCAATGTCGGGCA
>DATDIX010000185.1:0-6397 GCA_036520835.1 Chitinophagaceae bacterium
TTATCTGCCTGCCCGGCTTTAAAGCCGTTATCCTTTGTACTCATAACTCTTGTGGTCAGCGAAGATAAAACAAGCCGGGGAGTAAAAAAGTTATTGATAAACCCGCTTATTCTGAAAAAACTTCCCCGAGTTTTCCCCAAAACCAAATTCTGGCATAATATTTAAAAGTAAAACGACGACGGATTTAATTAACCCCTTTAAAGCATAACTTATGAAAAAAACCGCATTTATTGCCGGTAGCCTCCTTTTCCTGTTTACTGCAACAGTAAACGCCCAGACTGAACCCACCCCGGTGAAAACAACAACCGACCAATGGAATAACCACAGTGCCGATAAATACAAATTGCAGGCGATGCCTGAAGGCATAACCCTGGAAAAGAAGTTCCCCGTGATCGGTAAATACAACCTGACAGATAAGAGCGGTGTTTCTGCTGATGTTACTATTACTCTTGATGAAACGAATAAGGGAATTGTGTGGATAGAAGGTCTGCCACAGGGAAAGATCAAAGGATTGTTGAAAAAAGCACCCGGCACTTATAAAATACCTGCGCAAAAATCAACTGGTGATAAAGACGTAGCAGAAGGTTTGTTGATCTTTGATAAAGATAAAAATACACTGGATGTATGTATCGGCTGCGCTTACAATAATGAAGACCCTGCTTCAGCATTTGCAACGACAGAGCCTGTTGTGGAAGAAGCTGTAAAAAATACTAATAAGAAAACCACTGCAAAAGCAAAAGTAATTCCGGTGAAAACTTGGAAATACAGCGGTACCAAAGTTGTAGAAACAACTACCGCATCTGTTGCCCCTATGCAGTAATAAATCTGAATCTTTGAATCGCCGGTGATCTTGGGGAGGCTGCTTTACAGCCTCCCTTTTTTATTGTATCAGTTTGGCCGGAAAACATGATCCCTGTTCAATCTCTTTAAAAAGAAGGAAGATCCAGCAATGATTACAGATAAAATAGGGAAGCCTGAAACCATTGTTCCATAGCTGTTTCGGCGTATTGATACCAGCGTATAGTAATAAACAGGGAAAAAAATTTGGTGGTCTGAAATGCCTGCTGTTATCTTTGCGCCAGTTCTTTAAATGATCACTTATCAAGAAAGGCAGAGGGTAATGGCCCGATGAAGCCTTGACAACCTATCCCGCAATCCTGAGTTAATCGAAGGACGGGAAAAGGTGCCAATTCCATCCCGATGATCATCGGGACAGATAAGTCAGATTCAAAGCTTCGAAAATATCTTCGCAATAATATTTAAGAGCTCATCTGATTTATCGGGTGAGCTTTTTTATTTCCGCTGGAACCAAAACCATCGGCTATTCCATCACCTTCCTGGCAAGTGTCGCGAAAAAGGGTATTAAAGAGAACAATCATCCGCCCAATCAAAGCAAACAGGCATTGCCTCAACAAAAGGCATTGCCTGATCAAATACTGTTTGTATCGGTTCCGGGTTTGTTTTACTTACATACCATTTAAACACTATTGTCAATGCAGCAACAAAAAATTAACAGGTAAAAAAAGGTGGATAGTAAAAAGTCCACTAAATTTATAGAGTAAAAGAGGCCTACAATAAAACATATCCCCGTTTTTGGTTATTGACCTCTATTAAATACCCGGTGAAATTTGAGTTTCAGTGACAATTTTAAAAACATTCTAAAACCTTGTATTATGAGTAACTATCGTTTCGAAACATTACAGCTTCATGCAGGACAACAAATTGATCCTACTACAAAAGCAAGAGCAGTTCCCATCTATCAAACCACTTCCTATGGTTTTAACAGCTCAGAACACGCAGCCAATCTTTTTGGGTTAAAAGAATTCGGCAATATCTATACCCGCATCATGAACCCGACAACAGATGTCTTTGAACAACGCATGGCAGCACTGGAAGGTGGTGTAGCAGCATTGGCAACAGGCTCTGGACAAGCTGCCCAGTTTCTTGCACTGAATAATATTTTGCAGGCCGGGGATAATTTTGTTACGACCACTTATTTATATGGTGGTACTTACAATCAATTCAAAGTAGCATTCAAACGCCTTGGTATCGAAGCCCGTTTTGCAGATGGCGATGATGCTGAAAGTTTCGTAAAACATATTGACAAGAATACAAAAGCATTTTACCTGGAAACAATCGGCAATCCCCGCCTGAATATTCCTGACTTCAAAAAATTTGCTGACCTCGCTAAAGAATATGATCTCCCGCTGATCGTTGACAATACTTTTGGCGCTGCCGGTTATTTATTCCGCCCATTAGAACATGGTGCAAACGTAGTAGTGGAATCGGCTACCAAATGGATCGGTGGGCATGGCAACAGTATTGGCGGTGTTATCGTTGATGGCGGTAATTATAACTGGGGCAATGGAAAATTCCCTCAATTCATAGAACCAAGTGAAGGCTACCATGGCTTGAAATTCTGGGATGTATTCGGAGAAGGCAATCCTTTGGGTCTTCCCAATATCGCTTTTGCTATCCGTGCCCGGGTAGAAGGTCTTCGTGATTTTGGACCTTCATTGAGTCCCTTCAATTCATTCCTGCTGTTACAGGGACTGGAAACACTGAGCCTTCGTGTACAGCGCCATGTTGACAATGCACTGGCCCTTGCTGAATGGCTGGAACAACACCCCTCTGTTGAATTTGTACAATATCCCGGTTTGAAGAGCAGTCCTTATAATGCACTGGCCAAAGAATACCTGCAAAACGGTTTTGGTGGCATTTTGAATTTTGGAGTAAAGGGTGAAAAGGAAAACGCCAGCAAATTTGTTGATTCGTTGAAATTGGTAAGTCACCTGGCCAATGTAGGTGATGCCAAAACACTGGTAATTCATCCTGCATCCACTACACACGAACAATTAAGCACGGCAGAACAAATAGCAGCGGGTGTGCAACCCAACCAGGTCCGCATCAGTGCAGGGATTGAGCATATCGAAGATATCAAAGCTGATATCGAACAGGCATTCCAAAAAGTATTTGCAAAAGAATTAGTAGGATAATATGGTTTCTGTTTTCAATCATGATAAAGCTTTTACGTTAGAGTCAGGTGTAACCCTCCCGGGTTATCACCTGGCTTATACCACGCATGGAAAATTAAATGCGGCAAAAGATAATGTCGTATGGATATTTCATGCACTGACGGCTAATAGCAACCCGCTGGAATGGTGGCCGGGCCTGGTAGGTGATGGAAAATTCTTTGATCCTTCAAAGTATTTTATCATTTGTGTGAACAAACCCGGCAGCCCCTATGGCAGTATTTCACCGCTTACTAATGATCCGAAAACCAACGAGCCTTACTATCATGATTTTCCCGTATTTACTATATGGGATATGACAAGAGCTTACCAGCATTTGAAAGATCACCTGGGTATCCGGAAGATACTTGTTGGTTTGGGAGGCAGTACGGGTGGCATGCAATTACTGGAATGGGCTATTGAAGAACCGGAATTGTTTGAACATATTGTTCCTATTGCGACCAATGCTGTTTTATCCCCCTGGGCCATTGCATTCAATGCCTCGCAGCGACTGGCCATCGAAGCTGATAGCACCTGGCTTGAACGCCGGCCTGATGCCGGGCAAAAAGGGTTGGCTGCTGCCCGTTCTATTGCTTTACTCTCATACAGGCAGTATACAGGCTATGACATTACCCAGCCAAGAGATAAAGCGTATATGGCGTTAAGTAAAGAGGTGAGCTATGCGGCGGATAATTACCAGCGTTACCAGGGTTTGAAATTGGTGAATCGTTTTAATGTTGTTTGTTACTACCGGCTTAGCCAGAGCATGGATAGCCATGATGTGGGCCGGAACCGTGGTGGTGTTGAAAAAGCTTTGCAACTGATCAAAGCAAAAACACTGGTGATCGGCATTACTTCAGATGTGCTCTACCCTATCAGCGAACAGGAATACCTGCAAAAAAATATTCCCGGCGCCCAGCTATTAAATATTGCCAGCGATTTTGGTCATGACGGCTTTTTACTGGAATATGAAAAAATAGAAACAGCATTAAAGAAATTCATCGAAGAAAGGTCATCTCATCATTTAAAAATAGTGAACGGATGACAGCAGATAAGTTTACAAGTTTAATAATTCAGAGAGCCTGTAAACTTAAACGACCCACTTGTAAACCGTAAACCTGTGAACTAATAAACTAAAAAAATGGACACACATAAACAATTAACGATCGGATTATTTGGCTTTGGCGTGGTAGGTGAAGGTTTGTATAAAGTATTGCAGCAAACGCCATCGCTTAAGGCTAGCATCAAAAAAGTATGTATCAAACATCCCGGCAAAAAAAGGAATGCCCCTGATTCGTTATTTACCACGGATAAGAACGAATTACTCAGTGACCCGGAAATAAATGTGATCGTGGAAGTGATCGATGATTCCAAAGCGGCTTTTGAAATTGTATCCACCGCATTAAAAAATCAGAAGGATGTTGTCAGCGCCAGTAAAAAGATGATTGCAGAGAACCTGAAAGCCTTATTGGAATTACAGGAACAAACCGGCCGCTCATTCCTTTATGAATCGGCTGCCTGTGCATCAATCCCGGTGATCAGGAACCTGGAAGAATATTATGACAATGACCTCCTCCATTCGATCAAAGCGATCGTCAATGGCTCTACCAATTTCATCCTGACCAAAATATTCGAAGAGAAACTCGACTTCAAACAGGCATTGCTGTTAGCCCAGCAACAGGGTTTTGCTGAAAGCGATCCTAAACTGGACGTAGAAGGCTATGATGCCGTGAATAAATGGACATTTCTCCTGACCCATGCGTACGGTATCATTGAATCACCGGAGAATATCCTATTCAATGGCATCCAGGATATCCATGCCGGGGATGCCTTAGTGGCCAAATCAAAAGATCAGCAGATTAAATTGGTGGCACAGGCAAAAAAATTGCAGAATGGTAAAGTAGCTGCATTTGTTCTGCCCCAGTTTGTCAAACATGACGACCACCTGGCTTTTGTAAAAAATGAATACAATGGTGTCGTGATCGAAAGCGGGTTTGCTGACAAACAGTTCTTTTATGGCAAAGGAGCAGGCAGTTTTCCTACGGCTTCAGCTGTATTGAGCGATATTTCCGCCCTTCGCTATCAATACAAATACGAGTATAAAAAACTTTATCATCACAAGCCGCATGAGTTGACCAATGATCTCTTTCTCCGGGTCTATGTCAGCTTTGATGATCTGAAATATGTTCCCCGTGAACGGTTTGAATGGATAGAAGAATGGTATGCGCAGGAAGAAAGAAAATACCTGGTGGGAGTGATCGCTTTTGAAGAACTGAAACAGAATAACTGGTGGAAAGAAAATAATACTTCTTTGATCCTGGCGGCGGACCCTGTTATTGAAGAAGTGGAAACACGCAAACTGAAAAAGAAAAGCCTTGAACTGGCTGGTATACTATAATTAAAAAAAGACATCCGCAACTGGCGGATGTGTTTTTTGCTACTATTATTATTTTTCCTACGAATTAGTTTCGTTCGCTCCCCCTTCCGGTTGTGAGGGCTTTGTTGGATCATAGACAAACTCTTCTTCCTTCTTCTTCCTGAATACTTTTACCAGCCAGGCTATTAATGCTCCGCCACCAATTAAGATCAGTTTCCAGAATTTTGCAAAAAAACCAACCTTAAGCAAAATTTTACCCGCCACAAGCCCGCCAACTGTATAGGCCGCGATCTCATCTGTATTGCTGTCAAAATCTGCATAGCGGTTACCTTCAGTAAATTCAGCAATACTTAATATTTTACTGATATCATTCTTTACCAATTGTAGTTCACTCATGGTAGCCACCGCATTCAGGGAAAGGATCCCCTTGCGTCCTAAAAAGCGTACATCATAGTTTAGTGTATTCTCCTCCTCTCCGCCAAACTGCAATTCCTTTGCCCAATGCAATATTTTATTTTTCGAATCATAATACGGTTGTTGTGCCCAGCCAACCCAGTGAATGGAAGAATAGCCTTCCCTTAGCCGTTGTGCATTGATCTCAGCTTCTCCTTTCTGGCCTTCTTCCAGCAATTCTTTGTAATCAATTTTCCCCGCATCATTATCTTTTACATATCCCATCTCATCAAAGCTGATGACAAAAGCATAACTACTGTCACCCAGCGGCGAACCGGTTTCCGGGAATATCATTCCCAGGATATCATCTCTCCCGGGGTTTCCCCAAATATCATGCACTATATAATTACTCTGCTCAGGGCCGAGGAACTTGAATCCTTTTGGAATAGTTAGTTTCGCCATGCCACCCTTCAGCACCCGTTTCATACTTCATGGCGCTATTCACTGAATCTTTCATCTTTTGAAAGCTCTTTAGTTCTTCCAGTATGCCCGACAGTGAGTCTTCAGGGTCGTTTTTTGCAAAAACAAAAAGGGTTGACGAAAAAATAAAATATAA
>DATDIX010000186.1:0-11898 GCA_036520835.1 Chitinophagaceae bacterium
GCCATGATGATACTGGTGGTAAGAATGATGTAGAATAAGATACCGTCATTAAAGCTGCTGAGCTTAAGGCCTTCGGGTATCTTATAAAACAGCACGATGGTGATAAGACCGCGGGGAATAAAAAAGGATTCGGGAAAAAGATTGGTGCGTACAAAGAAGCGGAGATAAAGCACCCGTACCAGGAACATGGCCGCCACGATCAGGCTGCCCACCATGATGATCTCTTTCTCCGATAAAAACCCGAGCGAGATGGAAAAGCCAAACAACAAAAAGAAAAAAGTGCGGATCAAAAAAGAGGTCTCGGCTGTTACGGAATGCAGCAGGTTATACAGGGAATTCACCTGCTCATGTGGAAAGTAATGGAGGACCTTTGGCCATTTGATCATATTCCAGTTGTTGATCAGTAATCCAAAAACAATAATGATGATCAGGGAGGGCAGGTGGAGTAACTTACCGGCCGCATAGATCAGGATCAGCAGGGAAAAGATGAGGAAGAATTTGATGTTCAGTTTTGTTTTTGCCAGTATAAGAAATAAAAGAAAAGAAAGCAATACAGCCGATACAAGCGACAAACCGATGTTGATACCGAATGTACCCAGCGAAGTCCAGGTAAGGCGGTCGTCGGCGATAAAATAATTGAATACAATGATGCCGATGATATCTGAAAAAGAAGCTTCATAGACCAGGAACTCTTTTTTACTGTTACTAAGCGGGTGGATACTCGGGATAACGATGGAACTGCTCATAATGGAAAGCGGGATGGCATACACGAGGCATTTATCCAGTGGTTCATGTAACCAGTAGTTCAGGATATAGGTGAGCAATGCCGTGGATATAGCAAATATGATAAGGGCAGAAAAGAAAGAGTCCCGTATCACTTTTACTTTATTCTTTCCCAGCTTCAGGTCAAGTCCCGCTTCCAGTACGATCATGATCAGCCCCACCACACCCAGTATTTCGATCAGCTGTGCCGAGAAAGAAATGTTGATATGATAAAAGTCTGCAATGGCCCTGAAGCCGATGCCGGCAAAGAGCAGCAGCAGCACAGAAGGCACACGGATATACCGGCTGACAATGGAAAAAAGATAGGATAACACTACCAGGCTGCAGGCGGCAATAAGGATCTCTTCAGTATTTAATTTCCACATGCACTCAATTTAAGTGAAAAAATCAGGCCCACTGCCCTTTGATCATTACTTTATCAATATGATTGGCGCCAAATGCGTAAGGCAGATAAGCCAGCGAGGGGATCTGCTTAGTAAATATCATGCTGGCTTTTTTGCCAACGGTAATACTGCCCGCTTCGTTTTGCAGTTCCATGGCATAAGCGCCGTTGATGGTAGCCGCATTGATCGCTTCTTCGGGCAGCATCTTCATTTGTATGCAGCTCATCGCAATGACGAGGTTCATATTTCCTGATGGGGATGATCCGGGATTATAGTCTGTTGCCAGTGCAATGGCACAACCGGCATCGATCAGTTGGCGGGCAGGCTGAAAAGGCATGCGGAGAAAAAAAGCGGCGGTGGGTAAAAGAGTACTGATACCCCTCCAAACCTCCCCTTTGCTTTGCTCCGCTCGCAATGACGTAGGGGAGGCTTTCAAGCCTCCTAATATTGAAATATCATTCTCCGTCAGCGTTTCTAAATGATCCAATGAAACAGCATTTAATTTAGTTCCGGTTTCAATACCGCCAATACTGTTAAGCTGGTTCACATGCAGTTTCGGTTTTAATCCATAAGCCATCCCCGCTTTACAAATGGTTTCTGTTTCTTCCGGAGAAAAGAAACCTGTTTCACAAAACACATCAATATAGTCGGCTAATTTTTCTTTGGCAATGACGGGCAGCATTTCGTTAATGATAAGATCAATATACCCCTGGTGATTTTCTTTATATTCCGGCGGGTAAGTATGGGCGCCTAAAAAAGTGGCTTTGATGGAAAGGTTAGATCTTTCTTTGAGCTTCTTAATTACACGGAGCATTTTCAATTCGCCTTCTACGGATAAACCATAGCCACTTTTTATTTCGATAGCGCCGGTCCCCAACTTGCTGACCTCTTCCAAACGTTTCCAGGCAAGATTGAACAGCTCAGTCTCTGAAGCAGCGTTTAATTTCTTTGCTGAATTAAGAATGCCTCCTCCCCTTGCAGCAATCTCCGCATAACTAAGTCCTTTTATTTTATCAATGAATTCTTCTTCACGGCTGGCAGCAAAGACAAGATGAGTATGGGAATCGCACCAGGCAGGCAGCACGGTTTGACCTGAAGCATCTACCTGGTTGGAAAAATCGGTAACCCTTTTCTCAATGTCCTCCATTTTCCCATAAGAATCTATCAGTCCGTCCTGGATAATAAGAAAAGCATTTTCAATACAGGGCAGTTTGGCCAGTTGTTTTCCGCGAAGCAGTGAATTCTCTTCACGAACGCCGGCCAGCAATTTGATATTTTTGATCAGCATCAAAGCCATACAGCAAAATAAAGAGATTAAATCATTTAATCAGCCATTAATTCTTTCATCTCCCGCTGGTAATCGTACTGCAGGTCTTCATGCAGGGTTGCAAGTACCGAGCTGATCTTTTTTAATTGGGACAAGTAGAGGTTATTGATAACGGGGTTCCGGTCAATCGGTATGCCTGACTCTTTTAGTTGCATACAGAAATAAATACGCAATTCCACTTCCGTTTGCTTTGAACCGCTGTAGCGGCAATACTTATTAATGATCCTGGCGATCTTTCGCAGGCTTTTCTTGGCAAAATACAATTGCGATAAATTGATAGCGGCAAAATGTTCGTCTATCTCTGTCTTTATCCCCGCAACATAGCCCTGCTCATCATGGGCCTCGAAAAGCAGGTAGGTCAGCAGTTCTTTGTTTTCCATTTTGAAGCGGGCAAGACGGAGGCATAGTTCAGCCAGGCGGGCTGGTTTGACGGTGGATAGTTCTTCCTTTATCTCGTGGATAGTAGCGGATTTCACAGGTAAGAAATAATGTTTTAATTAATCATTTAATGCAGCATAGGTCAATGCCCTGAATTTTTCTACCACATCACCATGAGTGCTGCGCAGCAACTGGCGGTAAAAAAGCAGGACGATCTTTTCTTTCGGGTCAACCCAATAAGATGTAGCAAAGGCACCGCCCCAACTGAATGTGCCGGCCTGTGCAGGTATATTACCGTTCTTTTCAGAAACGACCGAGAAACCCAGGCCGAACTTATCATCACCCCGAAAAACAATATCACCGATCTGGTTCATGGTCATCATACGAACTGTATTGCGGCTCAAAATTCTTTTTCCATTATACACGCCGCCGTTCAATAACATTTGCAGGAAAACGCCATAATCATATATGGTGGAGGAAAGACCGGCGCCACCGGAATAGTATGTACTCTTCTTCAACGGGTAATCGGCAAGCGCCTGGCTGTTCAGCATATTGGCAAAAGCTTTTGATAAACGACCCGTTGAATCTTCCGAATAAATATTCACTAACCGGCTGGCTTTTTCAGCCGGCACCTGGAAATAAGTATCCTTCATACCCAGCGGCTCAAATATCTTCGTTCTGAAAAAGTCATCCAGGGTCATTCCTGATATGACTTCAACCAGGCAACCGAGCAAGTCGGTATTTAACCCGTATGTCCATTTTTGTCCCGGCTGGTGCATCAGTGGTAAGGAACCTAACTGTGTCATCGCATCCAGCAGCGACCTGTCTGTTACGCCAATACCCGCCGTGATATTATTCTTTGCATAGATGGCATTGAATTCCCTTGTCCCTATTTGCGCATAACCTAACCCGGAGGTATGGGTCAAAAGATCTTTGATCGTTACCTCTCTGGTGGCAGGAGTGGTTGTGTAAGTAGTATCCGCCGCATTGAATTTATCCAGTACCGTTTGTTTTCTGAATGATGGGATGTATTTGGAGACAGGATCATTCAGCAATAGTTTTCCTTCTTCAAACAGGATCATGATCGCTACACTGGTGATCGCTTTTGTTTGGGAAGCGATCCGGAATATCGCATCTTTCTGCAAAGGAGCTTTTGTATCCAGGTCATTATATCCGCTGGCTTTATGGTATACTATTTTCCCATCCCGGATGATCAGCGCCACTCCCCCGTTCATCCATTCTTTTTTTACCCATTCATCCATGGCTTTATCAATCCGCATTAATCTTTCTGAGGAGAATCCCGCCATTTCCGGAGCAGTAGCTGCAACGGGTTTTGGTTTCTGTGCTACCGTATTCAATACAGCAGCGGCGAGCAATAAAATAATGAGTGAATACTTTCTCATAAAAATTGGGGTATTTGATAAATGAAAGCCGTAATAAAAAGGAAAGGTAAGGTAAGAAAAGAAATTATCTCCCGATCCAGATGACCGAGTTCCCGGTATTATGTTCATTCTGTTCCCACAGGTTATTGCCGGGGTCTATGATCCATTCTCCGTCCACGACAAACTTATAGAGGTGTTTACCGGGTGTAAGATGCACATCCAGCACCCATTCATCACCCTGCTTTTTCATGGCAAATGTATTGGGCGACCAGTTATTGAAATCCCCGGCGAGATAAACCGTTTTGGCCTTATCATATCCTTTCAGGCGGAAAATATGATTGGCATTAATGACAAAATAAAAATTGCCTGAACTTTTTTCAATATTGACGTTGGCCGGTGCAGCTGTCCACTTGCCGTCAATGACAAAATTATATTCATAATTGCCCGGGCCCAGCGTGTAAGGCAGTTCCCATCCTTTATCCGTTTTTTTCATGAAGAGCTCATCATTTCTCCAGCCATTGAAGGATCCGGCTAATGTCACCTGTTTTGCACCGGTATGACCTTCGAGATAAAATAAAAATGGTTTACCGATCTTTATTACCGAATTGTATTCACCGAATTCATTGGGATAATGATCAGGATTGGCCGGGTCTTCGAGCCACCTGCGGTCGGCAATGAACCGGTAAGTATATGTTCCTTCGGCAAGATAAAGGGGTAACTCCCAGCCATTAGCTGTTTTATTCATCAGCAGTTCATTTTCATCCCACCCGTTGAAACTGCTGGTAACATAAACTTTTTTAGCATTGGCATATCCATTTAGCCTGAATACGGTATTTGTTTTAAAGAAAACAGAATTGGTAATACCTCCTCCGTCATTCTCATTTGCCCTGTTGTCAGGATCTGTTATCCAGTTGCCATCCACAATAAATTTGTACCAGTATTTACCTGCACCAAGCCTGACCGGCGCTATCCACCCGCTATCGGTTTTGGTCATGGCGAGTGCACCAGGATCCCAATCATTAAAACTTCCCGCCAGCATGACCCTTCTGGCATTTTTATTATTGCGCAGGTAAAAAGTAACCACTGAATCTACGATCGCAAACGGAGCTTTATTACGGAACCGGTTATAGCCGTACTTAATATTGCTGCTTACGACCGGGAACCGTTCGGAAAAGCTTTGCTCTTTTTGGGTGAACTGTATCTTGCCCGCAGGATTATCTATATTATCCAAACTAAAAAGCGGTTTGCTGATAATAAATACCTCTTCATTATCTATCTCTACTTTCCAGCCAAGTATTTTTAAGGAATCCAACAGAACACCGCGGACATATTTTTTAAGGGCAAGATCGTTGATGTTATACTGGTTGGCAAAACTATCGATCGAAGCATCGGACAATTGCTTGCCAAGGGCAATGTACATTTTATTGTTTTTGACCGTATAGTTCTTTACAGTCGGCTGGGCATGGGCATGCATACACGGTACTGCCAGCATGATGATCATGCAGGCGTAAATGCGTACCAGCTTTTGCAGGAAATGTATGATGCCCTTTATTTCCATATATACATTTTATGGTTCACAAAGTTAAACCCTATTTTGTGGCGGGACAGGAAATCAAATCCCAGCATTCCATCGAGACACTGATCATCAAAAGCCCGGCACATCTTTGCCAGGTTGGTAACGATCACCGGCAGTGAACTTATTTCCAGGTTGGCCATTTTCACATTCTTCATCTCACCGGACAGGGCCTCTACTTTCGAATTGCCGCTGCCCGACAGCAATATGCGGCTGGTGATAGTTACATTTTCAAATATTTTATCCGGCAGCCGGCTATCGAGCACATTAGATTCAGCGCCGGTATCTATGATAAATGTCAGCTTCTTCCCGGCCATTTCCCCATACGTATAGAGTTTATTGTCTTTTACATCTATGGGAAATTCATTATAGAGCGAGGTATCTTTTAGCATATCGTGTTTATAAGTACGGGCCTCTTTTTTATTGATGAGATGCAAATGAATAAGGTTGTTCTCATAATCAATGATCATCTCAAAGCGTTTGAAAAGCTGCATGCCCAGCAAGCCGAGTATTTTAATACCCCTGCTGTTCTCGATATGTCCCAGGTTGATCCTGTCTGCTTCTATGCGGGTGTATTGGACAGGTCCCATCTTAAGTTTAGCTACGCCTGTAGGGCTGGATGAAGCTACCGTGCCGGTAATTCCCCCTTGCTCATCATCCTGGTGAGAAGAAGAAGGGTAATGACGGAAATAGGTCATGTTCAGTACCAGGCCCGGTGCGCCGGTATCCAGGATAAAATTTCCTTCTACTGTATCTATCTTAGCCTGTATCACGATCAGGTTGCCCGCTTTGTTGAAGGGGATTATACAGGATGGTGTTTCACTGGTCACTACCGGGTCATTCCCGATACCTGTATATTGCCGGTCAACTACCAGTGAATCATTGAAGTTATTTTTACCTGCATTTATTGAAACGCCTTCATTACTTTCCATTGTAAATGCCAGGGATAATAATATCCCCGTACAGCTGAACAATTTTGGTAATGAAAGCATTTGGTTGTCTTAGGCACAAAAGTAAATGATGTAAGTAAACAAGAGGTCATTTCATTATGTATGGGATGATTTGAGGACAGGAGGAAACCGTTCTAAAAAGATTAACAATTACTCCCGGCTTATCATTTTTAGTAAGTATCGGTGGCCCATATACATTTTTTTGGTTTGTAACACAGGTGTATTTTGTGCCAACAACTGCAAAACGATCATTTGCGGATATTTTTCCATTCATCCGCCGTCATTTCAAATTTTATTTCGCCTTTACCATGCATACCCGCTTCCCTCCATCCCGCTTTGCGGTAAAATGCTTCCGCCCTTGTTCCCGGCGAAGTGCTTAGCCAGATCACAGCATCTGTTTGCCTGAAATACCAGTCCATCATCACATCATGCAGCCTTCTGCCAATTCCTTTTTTATCATGACCGGGATGAACAAATAAGGCCCATACATTGTGATCCGTTACTGATACAATAGAAAAGCCGACGATCACAGCATTGATCTCGCATACCCATCCTTTGCCCCGGCGGATAATGTAATCTTCTACATCGCTATCGGGAACCAGGGCAGGATCAGACAGGGTATTTTCTGTTACAGCATGCCTCACGACCTGTATCTGTGGTATATCAGTTATTGTGGCTTCCCGGATGATCATTTGGGTTAATAATTTCTGTTGAGGAGTTGAAACAAATCTATCTGAAAAAAATAAGACCGCCCCGGTACAAACGGGGCGGTCGTGAAAATTTTTATATCAAAAGGATCAGTAAGGATGGATCAACGTGATCGTATTGCCGTTAAGTCCTGTCCATATAACCTTATAATAATAAGCGCCTGTACCCGGGCAGGATGTTGCTGTTCCATTTGCATCCAGTCCAAATGTTACGGTCGCATTGACCAGGGGAGTCGTATGTGAAACAGCCCCGCTTGTCAACCGGAAACTGCAATCCTGTTTCACAACCAACGGGGATGTGATGGCAGTTGTAAATGCACCGCCAAAACGGTTTGTTCCCCATTCAGCTATATTCGTGATGTTACCTTCAGTATGGGTACCGGTTGTAGTAATGATCACTCCACCGTTATACGTGAATACTCTTTGCTTGGCCACCTGCCAGTTTCTCTGTGTTTCGTTATTAAATTTAACAGACAGGCCGCTGCTGGTGATAGCGTGGGTAATATTATTTAAGGTCGGCAGGTTGATCATCAGGCCACCGCTGACATTAGTATAGGTTTGCGAGCCGTTAATAGTAATGCTCTTACCATCACTTACCCTTGTGACCTTCAGGTTCTGGAAAGTAACAGTAATAGCAGCCCCGGCATTTTTCCATTGTGTGCCCTGTGGCATTAATAAAACGACAACACCTGTACGGGTGCGGTTGCCCAGGCAATTCGAACCATCATACGTAATGGTAATGGTCATGGGGTTACTGGCCGTGTTAATGGCGATCGTTGCATCGCAGATTATCCCCAGCATATCCTGCGGGTTCTGGAGGCGACCGGTGAAACTGGTAGAAGATTCAATAGCAATATCGGCGTCATTGGCTACCGCATCAACTTCTGCGGAAAACTGGGACTGGTCATCAGAATGGGTTGCTATTTCGTCGTTGTCTTTGGGATCTTTCTCTTTTTTACAGGCAGTAAAAGAGATCACTAAAGCAAATGTCAACAGGTAAAGAATGTGTTTTTTCATAATGTTCAGATTTGTTTAAAATTGCAGGCATAGACTATGATGGTTCCTGCGGGCTCAAAGTTGCAAAGACTTTTTTTTAAATAATAATCCCTGCCTTCAAAAGCACACTATTTAACGCAGTTCAATGTGGTTTATTACAATTATACCGGGGAAAATGTACTACCCTCTTCCCGGAATATTACTAACAGGCTTTTGATCCGGATCATTTATAGCGGCAGCGGGAGTTATCCGTTTTGATGTAATACGGTTTATAATTCAGCGCAGTTTTATCCATACATCCTTCCAGGTTCAGCAATTCAACTTTCCGGAATTCCAGCGGGTGGCTCTCTGCCTGCAAAGCGATATATCCTGTTTTAAGTGGCGCACCATCTTTTTTCATCCAGTCCGCTGAATCAGCGCCAAAACCAAAAGTTGCCCACGGCTGTATCTTATTAATAAACCCGCCACCTATTTGCGGCCGGCTGTAAGTAAGCACGGTGTCCCCTTCAATTATATGATGGAGGATGGAATCACCATATACAACCACTTCGGCAGAGATCCATTTGTCTGCTTCATAATTGGAAGAAGCAGAGTTGATGCAATGATCAAATACCGGCTTATCATTCATGCTCACAAATGTTCCGGGTGTACATAAATTTCCTGTTGTTCTTTTCCGGCTGGTATCGCTGGCAAGGAATTGCATTTCTAATGACACAGGAAATGCCTGGTCTTTTCCCAAAGATGCAGCGGATTGTGAATGCATCATCACACCGCTGTTCAGGTAAGCATAGTCAGGACCTCCTTCTAATTGTTTACCCGTAAACCGGTATTCAACTCTTACTTTATAATAAGAAAAAGGTTCTTTGTAGTACAGATGACCGAATTCGCCATCAAATTTTTGATAATTGCTGTAATCAATTTTTAAAATACTATCCTTTACATGAAAGGTGTTGTTGAAGTTATCATTGACTTCGTGTTTGGCGATCTTGATATCCCAGCCGGTAAGATCTTTCTTGTTAAAAAGTTGCACCCACTCTTCAGAGAGGTCAGGTTTGCTGGTTGACGTGCAGGAAATAACTATCATACTGCTGAGTAAACAAAGAACGGCAATGCGTTTCATTATTGATGATTGAGGGAAATGAAAGTAAGAAAAATACAGGTGCAAACCCAAAGGATTGCGGTCATTACCAAAAACGTTCTATTTATACAAGGCCAGGACTTCTTTTAAAAGCGCATCGATCTTCTTCAGCGGTATGTCTTTAGTTGGCTCAAGCAGCAATATTTTCATTCTTGCCCTTTTCTCCATGATGAGACCCGGGTGACCGATCCTGTTCCCATCCACGATCCCTATATATGGCTTTTGGTATTTCTTGTGTATCCACAGGTAGCAAAACCTTTTCCCTTTAAAATAGAAAAAAGGCATTCCGTAGGACCACCCTTCTGTGATATTATCATCAAAGCGCAGGATATGCTGACGTAAAAACTGCAGGCAGCTTTTAAAAGGCTCATCCTGTTGCAGGTAATAATTGTCAATCGGACGAAGCATGATTTAAGAAGGCTGGCCAGCCTGTTTAGTTGGTTCAATGAGGTCCCACAGGTTACCATATAGATCTTTGAATACTGCCACAGTCCCATAACTTTCTACCACCGGGTTTCTTTCAAATATGATCCCTGCTTTCAGCATGGCATTATAATCTTTCCAGAAATCATCGGTATGCAGGAACAGGAATACACGTCCCCCTGTTTGATTGCCTACTCTCCTTTCCTGCACACCGGTATCTGCTTTCGCCAGCAATAAACTGCATCCTGCTGAATTTTTCGGGGATACCAGTACCCAGCGTTTTGTTTCAGACAAAACGGTATCAGCTACCAGGTCAAAGCCTAATTTCTGTGTATAGAAACTGATGGCTTCATCATAATCTTCCACCACCAGTGTTATATGAGCTATCCGTTGTGCCATTGTGATATGAGATTGTTATTCTCAAATCTAACCAAATATTTACAGACAACTTTGATCAGCAACAGGCCGGGAAGGGAAAACAATTACCTTTGGCATCATTTTTAAATCTGCAATCATGCTTCGCCATTCCAGTCTCTTCCGCGTATTATTATTTGTTGTTATTGTATCTGCTTCCTGCAAACTGATGCCAAAGGAAGAAGAAAAGAAAGCGGAAGCTGCAAAATTTATTGATGGTCATCCCGGCTGGATCATGCAGGGAAATGTTTATGAAGTAAACGTGAGGCAATATACCCCTGAAGGAACATTCAAAGCTTTTGAGCAATACCTCGACAGGTTGAAAGAAATGGGTGTGCAGACCTTATGGTTCATGCCCATTAACCCCATCGGTAAAGTTGACCGCAAGGGAGTGATGGGCAGTTATTATGCAGTATCCGACTATACGGCCATCAACCCTGAATTTGGAACGATGGATGACTGGAAGACATTTGTAAAACATGCACATGAAATGGGATTTAAAGTGATCATTGACTGGGTACCTAATCATACCAGTGCAGATCATGTATGGTTGACCACACACCCAAATTTTTTTGTAAAGGACAGTACAGGTAAAGCGGCGATACCATTTGACTGGACAGATACACGGCAACTGGATTATAACAATAATGAAATGCAGGATAGCATGACCGCTGCCATGAAATTCTGGTTGAGAGAAACGGGTATTGACGGTTTCCGTTGTGATGTGGCATGGAATGTACCCGGCTCTTACTGGGCCAAATGCATCACGGAACTGAAAAAAGTCAACAGCAATATTTTTATGCTGGCTGAAGGGGACAAACCCTATTTGCATCCCAGTGGTTTTGATGCTACCTATCCATGGGAAATGTTTCACATGATGGTGAAAGTTGCCAAGAGAGAAAGGCCCGCTTTTGCACTGGATAGTATAAAGACCCGTTTCGATACTTTATATCCCAAAAACGGGTTGCTCCTGTACTTTACCAGCAACCATGATGAGAATAGCTGGAACAAAGCCGACTATGCTACCATGCCCGGCGCCATTCATGCGCCTTTCGCTGTATTCACCCAAACGATGTATAACACTGTGCCGCTTGTTTACAGCGGGCAGGAAGAACCTTTCCTGGATAGTCTCAGTTTTTTTTATAAGGACACGATACCTTTTAAAAATTACGGCAGGGCAAAATTCTATACAACATTACAGGAATTAAGAAAGAGCAACCCTGCCCTCGCATCGAATGCCTCCTTTAAGAAAATAAATGTGGGTGACGATAACGCATTATATGCTTATACAAGAGAAGCCGGCGGTAAAAAAGTGTTTGTGATACTGAACCTCTCCGGCAAAGAGCAAACCATCAAAGTAGCTGATGCATCATTACATGGCGAGCCTTATAATGTTTTTATGGGAGCAAAAGAGCCTTTGAAGGATGCTGAATGGAAAATAGAG
>DATDIX010000187.1:0-3598 GCA_036520835.1 Chitinophagaceae bacterium
AGATTGGATAAATGTACTTCATCCGCATTGATAAGGTCATTCTCCGCATTCAGCAAAAGTTCGGCCCGGCCGTTCTTTTCCTGTAACTGTAAAGCAAAGTTATCAGCCACATCCTTTATTATCTCATGCACATGCGCCGGCTTGAGATTCAGTTCTACCTCTTGCTTTTCCAGTTGCGAGGCCTTTAAAATAGTTTCCACCTGCCGGTTCATCCGCTGGTTCTCTTCCTTGATGATCTTGCTGAAGTAGGTGATCTTTTCCCTGTCATGCAATACCTTTTCGTTCTTCATAGCATCTACCGCCAGCGAAATAGTGGCAATAGGTGTTTTGAATTCATGCGTCATATTATTGATAAAATCATTCTTGATCTCTCCCAGTTTTTTTTGCCGGAGCATTGTTCGTACTGTCAAATAAAAAGCCGCAATGATAATAATGGTAAAAAGAATAGCTGTTATAATATTCATGCGAAGCGACGCAACTGCATGACTCTTCCAGTTAAGTGCCACTATTACCAATGTTTCATCCATCGCCAGGTTCTCCGCTGCGGAGCCGCTGGGTGTTATCAGGATATAACCTTTGGAATAATTATTAACGCTGTCATCATATGCCCTTCCGAAATTCTCTGATTGCCTTTCGATCTTCCCCATCATATTGGTTCGGGGATTAAGTGTAAAAAGACCAAACTCAAACTTTACTTTTTCGAGTTCTACCCGCTTAAAGGCGTTCTTAATTTTCTCAGTCAGCTCTGCAACATTGAACCGCCTTCCAATCGTAGCTGGCCTTAAAAATTCGATAGAAAAGTCATCGCCTAAAAAATTCTCAGTATTTGGTCTTGTAATTCCCGGAGAATAATTGCCTTTGTATTGGGCAAGTTCAGCACCTACAATACCTGTAGCTTCATCAATTTTTTCTTTTATCTGCTCCTGTCTTAATAAGATCATATTCTTTAGCCAGGATACCTGGAAAAAGATGATGCCGACCAGCGAAAGGGTGATCAGTATAGTGATAATAGTAAAGGTCCGCTTCACAAAGAATTACGATATTTAAACCGAAAGATAAAAGGTTTTTTGGTTCACAGCTGACAAAAATACTGTCTCACAGGCAGATACAATGTATAACCCGCTACCGTCTGCCTTATTTAACGTGGTTTTTAACAAGCTGTCATTTATCCAACGATTGCGTAACAGAAGGGCACAACAGAAAAAAAAGGCAACCCTTTACTTTTAAAAATATTTTGCATTAAATTGAATCATGGTTGAACCCGGACCGGGCATATTACTGATAGCCGATCCTTTTTTGAAGGATCCTAATTTTCTCCGAACCGTAGTCTTTCTGTGCGAACATAAGGAAGAAGGAAGTTTTGGTTTTGTTTTGAACCGCAAATATGAGAATACACTGGACGAATTGCTCCCCGACCTGGAAGATCTGAAGCTCCCTGTTTACTACGGCGGGCCGGTACAAATGGATACGATCCATTTCCTTCATCAATATCCTGCTGAGATACCCGGTGGCGAAGAGGTGATAAAAGGAGTTTACTGGGGTGGTGACTTTGAAAAAGTAGTAGAAATGCTGAAAAACGGGACGGCCCATCCTGATAAGATCCGTTTTTATATAGGTTATTCCGGGTGGAGCGACGGGCAATTGACCACTGAAATAAAAGATAAATCCTGGTTGACTGTTGCCGGCACCCGCAAATTAATATTCCACCGCAACTACGAAGAAATATGGAAAGACTCTCTCAAACAATTAGGCGGTGATTATAAAATGATGATCAATTTCCCGATTGATCCGCAATTGAATTAATTCCTGCACTTTCAGAATTTGAAATGCTCCTATTGTAAAATGGGCTGAAGTTTTTATAAACATACTCTATTACTGTCCCAGCCATTCTTTAAATCCATTCACCCTTTCGCGGCTTACGACTGTATCTGCCTGGGTAGATGGCAAAAGTTCCAGCTTCAGTCTTCCGCCAATCCAGGTATGCACTTTATTTATGGCTTCGATGTTGATCAGGAGATGCCGGTTGATGCGGTAAAACTTATTGGGCTGCAACTGTTCTTCCAACTGGGAAAGATTGCTTTCCAGCAAATATTTATTGCTGCTGAAATCAACAGCATAGCAAAGTTTTCCATCTGCAAAGCAATAAGCGGTGGCTTCGGTTTTCAGGTAACTGAGTTGTTGTCCTCTTTTGATCAGCAAACGTTCTTTAAACCTTGTCGCATTCATTTCCTGTACCAGTTTGATGATCTTTTCAGAAAACCCATTTTCCTTACTATTGTATAACTGACGGTACTTCCCTACCGCCTGTTCCAGCTCTTTTTCATCAATGGGCTTAAGGAGATAATCAATACTGTTTACTTTGAATGCCTTTAATGTATATTGGTCAAATGCCGTCGTGAAGATAACCGGCGACTTTACCTGCGTTTGTTCAAATATATCGAAGCTCAGCCCATCAGCCAGCTGTATATCCATAAAAATAAGATCAATATTCTCTGCTGTCCCAAGAAACTTCACCGCTGCTTCCACACTGTCAATACGTTTGACCACTTCTACTTCATCCGTGACAGCATTCAGCATTTTGGCCAGCCTGTTGGCAGCCGGCACTTCATCTTCTATAATGACCACCCTCATATTAATTTTCAATTAAAGGAATTGCCACTGTAAAACTGGACCCATTCTCCGTTACTTCCACCTGCCCGCTCCCCAGTAATTTGTAGCGGTTGCGGATATTATCAAGACCGATACCGGTTGATTCGTTGACCTGGTTCTTTTTCTGAAGGTTATTACTTACCACCAGTTTACCATTCAATGCCGTTATTTCGATCTTTAAGGGCTTGTCAGTGGAAACAATATTATGCTTGATGGCATTTTCCATCAGCAATTGCAGCGAAAGCGGCACGATCCGCTTGTGAAGTTTTTCTTCCGGGACATTAATAATAACATCCAGTTTATTGCCAAATCTTGTTTGCAATAAAAAAGCATAGGCTTTCACTACATCCAGTTCATCCTGCAATAAAATGCTTTGTTCATCTTTTACTTCCAGTATATGCCTGTACAATTTTGATAGCTGTTGTACAAAATCAACAGCCAGTTTGGGATCTTCGGGTATCACCGAGCTGAGTGTATTCAGGTTGTTGAAAAGAAAATGCGGGTTAACCTGCGTCTTTAATGCATTCAACTCCGCTTTGAGGCTTTCTCTTTTCAGCTTTTCTGTTTCTTCCACTGAATGGCGCAACTGGTGCATAAAAAAAATACTCTCATAAATGGCAATGATCATGATCGTACAAAAAATAGCAGCCGAGTTAGAGTGGATAATAACATCTGCCCGTGTGAGTATAGTGTTGTCTTTACTAAAAACGCTTTCTGCCAGTTGACCCAATAGCATATTCGATGCAACAGTAAACACAAACATCAGCATGGACTGGAACCACAATCTTTTTTTTACATCATTAAACAACGGATATTTTTTCCGGCTGTACCCCATAATATACCGGTTACCGATCCAGATTGTGGCGGTAATGCCCAGCGTAACCAAATATTTATCCAGGCTCAGGTAAGGCGGCCTGTTAAACCGGCATCCCATAAACACAATCGGTAT
>DATDIX010000188.1:0-7096 GCA_036520835.1 Chitinophagaceae bacterium
CTCGATACTTACCTGGATGCCTTACAGCATTTCCCTGAAAACTGTGATGTGCTGCAGGTAGCCAAAGGCAATGCTTACCTGATCAAAAAAGATATTTTCAAGAACCTGATGTGGTACACTTTGCCGGACAGCACCAAACAATACCCGGTAACGATAGAAAGTGTAAAGAAAATAAAATCGCAGAACCAGCAGGGAGTAATACCCGAAGCGCTGGAAACGGTGGAAGTGACTTCCAGCAAACCAAAAGAAGTAGAACCAGAATTTGTAGATGTAGTAGGACAAATAAGTTTACGCAGCTTAGATAAATCCGCCGATAAAAAACGCCGTAACCAGCAAAACCAACAAAGAGGGCAACAAGGTCAGCGGCCACAGCAAAGACAGGGAGGACAACAGGGTAACCAGCAGGGCGGTCAGCAAAACCAACAAAGACCGCAACAAAGAAACCAGCAAGGTGGCAATCAACAAAGGGGTCAGCAACCCAACCAGCAAAGAGGACAAAGACCTAATCCTAATCAACAAAGAAACCAGCAGAATCCCAATCAGCAGAATCAGCAGCGGCCAAACAATCCGAACAATGATAAAAAACCAGATGCCTGAAGCACTAATTTCCTAAAGCTGCACAAATCGCATCCTGTATCTTTCCCCTGATCATCATTTGTGAAAGCTTTGGATTATCTCTTGTAGGGAATACCCGGTTGGAGAGAAATATATACACCAGATCATATTTAGGATCAACCCATACACAGGTGCCGGTAAAACCGGTGTGACCAAAAGCCTGCGATGAAACCTTTTCTGAAGGATAAGGTTCTTTTCTTGTCGCATTATCTTTCTCAGGTTTATCAAAACCGAAACCACGGCGGCTTACATCACTATGATAGGCCGTGAAATATTTTATCGTTTCAGGCTTCAGGTATCTTTCACCATTAAAGGTTCCCCCGTTCAATAACATTTGATATAACATAGCGAGATCATAGGCATTTGAAAATAAACCGGCATGCCCGGCCACACCACCAAATAAAGAAGCGCCTTCATCATGTACGTCTCCCTGTGTAGTTTGCCTGCGGAAATGTTTTTCCGTTTCAGTCGGCACCATTTGGCCAGATCCAAAACGTTCCCGCGGTTTAAAACCGGTGGAAGCCATGGAGATCTTCCGGTAAAAAGTTTTTTGTACATATTCATCCAGCGTCATACCGGATATTTGCTCAACGATCTTTCCGAGGAAAATGAAATCGTTATCACTATAGACATATTTATTCTTCGGGCCTAAAGGGCTTTTTATTATGCGGCTGAATATAGTATCCTGCCAATCGTTTCGCAGGTAAATATTTTCTGCGACACGAATAGTAAATCCTGGTTTGGATTTGTCGCTATATATAGCCGGGTTAGGAATACCGGTTGCTGAATCGATCGTTTCTTTATAAAAAGGAATAAAGGGAACAAGCCCTGCCTGGTGCAAAAGAATATCGTCGATCTTTAAATTTGCTTTATCGGTGCCTTTTACCCAGGGCAGGTAATCGCCAAGTTTTTTGTCAAGGTCCAGTTTGCCCTGTTCATAGAGCTTCATCACGGAAACAGTGGTAGCAGAGATTTTAGTGACCGAAGCCAGGTCAAAAATACTTTCCGGGCTCATCGCCGGTGACGGCTCATATTTATAATTGCCAAAAGCCTTATCATAAATGATGGTGCCATTATGCACAGCCAGCACTACGCAACCGGGAAATGCTTTTTTAGCAATGGCATCATTGGCAATGGAATCAATGATGGATAGTTTGTTGTTCTTTGAAGCGGTTTTTACAGGCTTATTATCATTCTGTATTATTCCGGCTCCGTACCTGAATTCGCAGACCGATACGGGCAATATTCCTTTCGCTATGGCTTTCCCGGTTAGCAGGTCCGCGGCTGCATTGCGGGTAATATCATCGTCCTGGTAGCAGACGACCAGGTTCTTCGCCTGGCAAAAATTGGAAGCAGCCAATACGTTGCCAAAAACAAATGTATAGGTTGTGGCTTCTGTTGACTGGAGCCATTTCGATAATTCCACCGCTATTGGGCTTATCCCATAATTGTTTGCCGGCCGTAAAGCATAATCGTGAACACCTATTATGATCGCATCGTAATGTTGCCTGCCGATCTTATCAAGCAGTATGGAGGCTGCAGAATCTCCATCCGTGTACGAAAAAAAATAAGTATCTGCATCCAGATCTTCCTGTATTCTTTTGCCAAATTCATTTAAATAAGAAGAGCCAATGCCTACATAAGCGACATGTTTTTTCTTAAGGTCGGGAAAGCCGTTTGTATTATTTCTCAAAACCGTGATCGTCTGCTTCGCCGTTTCATACCTGATCTCGTTGGTCTTTGCATTCA
Organism: Chitinophagaceae bacterium; assembly: GCA_036520835.1. Classification (GTDB taxonomy): domain Bacteria; phylum Bacteroidota; class Bacteroidia; order Chitinophagales; family Chitinophagaceae; genus VBAT01. The sequence goes on from DATDIX010000188.1 coordinate 2,365, forward strand.
GGTCATTCAAAAGGTTGTTGGTGTCAATCGGCTTTACTTCATTCAGTCCAAGCTGGTATTTTGAATGCAATACCTTCTTTACTTTTTCATCAATATCCTGCCAGCTTAACCTTTTTTCTTTAATGGCTTTTTTTACTGCTTCAATGGTTTCGGGTACGCTGGCAGGCAGGCAAAGCATATCATTGCCTGCAATCAACGCTTCCACTGCAATAGTGCCGCCGGGAAAGTATTTGGCAACTCCTTTCATCTCCAGGGCGTCGGTAAATGTAAGCCCGGTATAGCCGAGTTTATTCTTTAAAAGATCGGTTACATTATTCTTTGAAATGGATGTAGCCTTATTAGCGGTGTTATCAATAGCGGGAATGTAAAGATGTGCAATCATAACGCTTCCTACACCTGCTTTGAAAATAGCTTTGAAAGGCATTAATTCCAATGAATCAAGCTGGGCAAGTGACTTATTAATGACAGGAAGATCAAAATGCGAATCCACATCCACATCACCATGGCCGGGAAAATGCTTGGCACAGGCCATGATGCCTGCATCCTGCATTCCTTTTGTATAGGCTACTCCGAATTGAGCAACCTTGTTCATATCCTCGCCAAATGAACGGTAACCGATAACAGGGTTGTTGGGATTGTTGTTAATATCAACAACAGGTGCATAGTTTACATGCACACCGATACGTTTGCATTGTTCACCGACAGCCAGCCCCATTTTATAAATAAGCTGATCATTATTCAATGCACCTAAAGTAAGCTGGTAAGGAAATTTGGTGACACTGTCCAGCCGCATCCCTAGGCCCCATTCGCCGTCAATGGTTACCATCAGCGGTGTTTTGGCAATACCCTGGTAATAATTGGTAAGGTTAGCTTGTCTTACAGGTCCGCCCTGGAAATAACACAGGGCCCCGACATTATACTTCTTAATTTCATCAGCAACTTTTGCCACATGATCAGGCCCGAGATTGGAATGTGCCCTTATGACCATGAGCTGCGATATCTTTTCATTTTCACTTAAAGAATTGAAAACACTGTCCACCCATTGCTGCTGGTTCAGGTTACTTTTATACTGTGAAAAAGCAAAAAGGGGAACAAACAATAACAGCACTAAAGATCTTTTTGGGATATACTTCATAACGGCTACTAATTATTGGTGGAAAGAGGTCTAAAATTAGCCCTTTTGCCAATAAAGCCCGGCAAAGAGAGATTAAAATTGAAATAAGACGGGTAGGCGGGGATGAACGGTCACAGTTCTTTTATCCAGACATTGATATCATGCGGCGCCTTCTCATCACCGCCAAAATAAGGATAGAGTTTGTAGCCCTTTGCCGTTGCAGTAGTGCTGGTGCGCAACATGGTCTTACTGGTATTACCGACCGAGAAAATATAACTGGCAGAAGTTACTTTGATGGAACAGGTATGTTCTTCACCGATGCTGATAATAGTTATTTCTTCAAAATCCCTTATCCCGTTATTATAAATGTAACCAAAAAGGCGAAGGGCCCCGCCGCTCCATCGCCAGCCTATCCTTGCACTGAATTGCTGGTGTTCAGCATTATTATCCGAAAAGCCATAAAGTTTATTAATATCAAGCTGGTTGGCCTGGGACAGTGTCTGGTAAACAGCGCTGCTGTCAAACCGGGCAATGAATTTTAGTTCCGTGTAGTCAGTTTGTTTGAAATCATTTGGATCGCAGAATTGCTGACCGGCCCTGATGGTATACTTGATGAACTGCGGACCGGCAGGGACATTTGCTGTATCATCTGCCGTTTTTTTGCAGGAGGCAAGAGAAACAATTACCATACTCCCCACTATGATCTTTTGCACAAGCATTTTCACAAGAAGACGTTAGTTAAATGGTTACTGTAATTTACTTCTTTGTATTCAATTATCGTCAGGATAGTGCCTGCAAATCCTGTATTTTTGATGCCCAAAGAAATGTGTTTTGCCGGATAAAATAGTTTTACTGCCAGATAATATAGCCAACCAGATAGCCGCCGGGGAAGTGATCCAGCGGCCGGCAAGCGCTGTTAAGGAACTGCTGGAGAATGCAGTAGATGCAGGGGCTACGGATATCAAGCTCATCATCCAGGATGCAGGCAAGTCGCTGATACAGGTAATTGATAATGGCGGCGGCATGAGTGAGACCGATGCCCGGATGTGTTTTGAACGCCATGCTACTTCGAAGATCAAAAACATAGAGGATCTTTTTCATATTCGGACAATGGGCTTCAGGGGTGAAGCATTGGCCTCTATAGCGGCAGTAGCACAGGTAGAATTAAAAACAAAGCGGGCAGAGGATGAGACCGGTGTTTACCTGGAAGTAGAAAACAGCCTCGTAAAAAAACAGGAACCTGTTGCTGCACCAACCGGGACAAGTATTGCCATGAAGAATTTGTTCTTCAATGTTCCGGCCCGCCGGAATTTTTTAAAAAGCAATGCGGCTGAAATGCGTCATATCGTAGATGAGTTTACGAGGGTGGCATTATCCTTTCCCGGGATATTCTTTTCACTTACTACCAATGGCCAGCAGCTTTTTCACCTGGAGACCGGAACACTGAAGCAACGTATAGTTCAACTGCTGGGCAGTAACTATAATGCCAGGCTGGTGACAGTAAAGGAAGAAACGGATTACATGAATATCTATGGCTTTGTTGGCAAACCGGATACAGCAAAGAAGACAAGAGGCGACCAGTATTTTTTTGTCAATAACCGGTTCATTAAAAGTGCCTACCTGAACCATGCCGTGATGAATGCTTACCAGGAGATGATTGCCACCGATAGTTTCCCGATGTATGTATTGTTCATTGACCTTGACCCGGCACATTTGGATGTGAATGTGCATCCGACCAAGCAGGAAATAAAATTTGAGGATGAAAAGATAATCTATGCTTTTGTGCAGGCGGCAGTAAAGCATGCGCTGGCGCAATTCAGTGTAACGCCAACGCTTGATTTTGACCTGGATGCTTCTATTCAGCAATTGTCTTCGGTACAGCAACCCTTTACAGAAGAAAAAAGATCAGCGGCTGCTTCTACTTCTCTTTTCAAAGGGTTTACCCAAAAAAACCAGGCGCATTTTATTGAGCCATCGAAGCGAGAGGAACTGAAGCATTGGAAGGACTTTTATGAGAATAATGAACAAGGAGCAAGGAATGTTGAGCAGAAGAAGGATGTTGAAGCATTACTCACCATTCACCATTCACCACTCACCACTCACCCGGATGCAGAACTAACCCAACTATTAAACACTTATATCGTCACACCGTCAGCTAACGGTTTTATTCTTATCCACCAGCAGGCAGCGCATGAAAGGATAATTTATGAGCAATTGAAAGCAGCCGGACAGGGCAAGCCTGTCGCTACACAACGTAGTATGTTCCCGGTTACACTGGAGCTGGCACCTGCCGATGCGGTAGTATTGGAAGAATTACTGAATGACCTGAAGGAGCTTGGCTACATGATCGAGCCATTTGGCAAAAATAGTTTTGTTGTACAGGGGACACCGGCTGACCTGGAACCGGGCAATGAAAAAAACACCATCGATGCTTTATTGGAGCAATACAAGCATTTCAGTAATGAACTAAAATTTTCCAAACGAGAGAAGTTAGTGCGTTCGCTGGCAGGGCAACAGGCCATCAAAACCGGCACCCGTTTAACGGAAAGAGAAATGAAGCAGTTGGTAAATGATCTGTTTGCCTGTGAGCAGCCTAATAGCACACCGGGTGGAAATCCCACTTACCTCGAATTTAAGCAGGAACAATTGGAAAAAATGTTTGGCAGGTAGTTTTGGTTTAAAAAGCCCTTCTTTCAGTTACTTCAGTTTTTGGTTGAGCAACAGATACGCTTACCGAATCTTTTGTCTCCATACCAATAAGCGCAGCGTTTTTTGCAACAGTATCTTTTTTAGAAGCTGATTTTGTTGAAGCAATTTTAATTGCTCCGGGCAGCTTTGCTTTATGTTGTTCTGCAGTTTGTATTCTTTCTGTGTAGTTAATTTGTTCACTTCTTTCCGGGTCGCTGTGTAAAGAAGCACCGGTTTCTTCCGGGGCAATAACTGCCAGTTCTTGCCGGCCGGTATTTTCTATTATGTTCTCTTCGTTTTGAGGAGTATTCGATTCAATTTTTATCGAAGGCTTTTGATCCTTCACCGGTATGCTTTCACTATCCTGGTTCCTTTGGCTACCGATATAAGCGCCGGTAGCGGAGGCAAAGATGGAGAGTAAAACGACCGAGATGATCCAGGCATTACCCGTGAACCAAAGAAACCATTTTCTTTTTTTCTTTTCGGGCATTTCCCTGTCCAGGATATCTTTCATCTCCTTCCATGTTGTCTCCATGCCGGGGGATAAAAGTTCACTGAACTTATTATTGATCAGATCTCCGTAGGTGTTGTTATTCCGTTCCATTTAAAATATGGTTCTTTTTTCAAAACAGTTAATTAGTTGTCTTTTGGCTTCGCTCAGGTGCCATTTGCTGGTACCTTCGCTGATATGCAGTAATTGTGCGATCTCTTTGTGTTTATACCCCTCTATCACATACAGGTTAAAAACGGCGGCGGACATTTCAGGTAATTGTCTCAGGAAATAAAAGATCTCGTCAGCTGATTTGTCTATCAATACTTCTGGTTGTATCGCAGGTTCTGAATCACTTTTCCATTCTATATTGACCGTTTTTAATCTTCTCTTGCGTAAAAAATCAATGGCTGTTCTTACCATGATCGTGTGTATCCAGG
>DATDIX010000189.1:0-2469 GCA_036520835.1 Chitinophagaceae bacterium
TCACCTGCCAAGACCATTCGGAGTGTTTTATGAAGCAGACAGACCCTGTTATGAAGAAGTAATGGCATTACAGATAGAAGATGCCAAAGCAAGAAAAGCAGCCGACCTGGATAAACTTTTAAGGGGAAATGAAGTGTGGACGATTCAATAGACAAAAAATTAAAAGCCTCAGTTAATGAGGCTTTTTTATGTAAGTATTTTTGCATTTACAATAAGCTGCTTCTTCTTGTTCTCATACGCTATTGCGGAGTGACTTTTTTCATCAAGCCATCACCACTTCACATAAAACGGTTTTTGACAAAAGGCAATAGTTTTATAGTAAAAGAAAACGGCATAGTTTCAGCAGTTTGAAAAACGGAAATTTTGACTTTCTTTCACAGATATTATCATTAAGAGATGTTGCTTCATATTCATCCCGATGACCCGCAGCCACGCCATATAAAAACGGTTGTGGAAACGATCCGGCAGGGCGGGGTGATCATTTATCCTACCGACACCATTTATGGTCTCGGGGCTGATATTTTTAATCAAAAAGCAATTGAAAGGATATGCAGGATAAAGAAAGTGGACCCGCGAAAAGCACAATTATCATTTATCTGCGCTGACCTGAGCCACCTGAGTGATTATGCCAAACAGATATCCAATGCCACTTATCGCTTACTGAAAGAATACCTGCCGGGTCCCTATACATTTATTTTACCAGCCAGTAAAATGGTGCCCAAGATCCTGCAAAGCAAAAGAGATACCATTGGCCTTCGCATCCCTGATAATAATATAGCCAGCGCCATTGTCAAAGAACTGGGCCATCCTATACTCAGCGCTTCGTTACCCGGGGACTTGATAGAAGATTACACCGACCCGGAGATCATGTACGAGAATTTCATGAGCGAAGTGGATATAGTAATAGATGGCGGGATTGGTGGCACGGTGCCATCAACGGTTATTGATTGTACAAAGGAAGAATATGAAGTGATCAGGATGGGCGCCGGTGAATGGAAGGAATAAATAAAAAAATAAAGCATCACGAATTAAGTGATGCTTTAAAACCAACAACTGCGGATTCTCTCGGTATATCAGATCCTTTACGGATTATATTACCCTTCTGCGGTTATTATGCTTCAGGCGGTAAGTTTCATGACGGTTATGACGTTTCATATTGTGTAACCTTCTTCTTTCTGAAGGATTCACTCTTCCGTCACGTAATGCCCTGCGCCGTTCTGCTTTAAAACGAACATCGTTTTTGTGCAAGCGAAATTTTTCAGGACGGGTAAGCTGGCTCCTGTCAATTCTTTTTTCAGTGCGTTCTCTGCGAACACGGTCGCTGGTAACTTGTGCGGATGCGGATACTACAAATAATGTAAGAATGGCTCCGAGTACGAATAATTTTTTCATGGCTTATTTTTTTTGTTATAAACTATTTGGGAGATAAGACAGGGAATGATAAGCCGGGTTTAGCCGCTAAAGAAATTTTAACAATGAAAAACTACGATAGTTATATAACCTGTTGGTTGGTAGCAGCATTAATACCCGTATCCGGAGCGGGGTTTGGATCATCCTCAAAAAGGCTGACCTGGTCAGGGAGAATATTAAAGCTTTTGCGGTGATACTTGCATAGCCCGTGTACTTCTATGGCCTTCCGGTGCTCTTCTGTGCCATAGCCTTTATTTTTTTGCCAGTTATAATAAGGAAACTCTTTGTGCAGCTTCTTCATGTATTCGTCCCTGTATGTTTTGGCCAATATGCTGGCAGCCGCAATACTGGCATAGATACCATCACCCTTTATTATACACTGGTGCTGCAATTTTTTATACCGGACAAAACGATTACCATCGATCAGTAATAGCGAAGGCCGTTTTCTTAGTTTATCCAATGCCAGGTGCATGGCTTTAAAAGATGCCCGGAGAATATTGATCCGGTCTATTTCTTCATTATCTATCATGGCTACCGCATACGCAAGGGCATTTTCTTTAATGAAACCCCTTAGTTCTTCTCTTTCTGCAGCTGCAACCTGTTTGCTGTCGTTTAATGCGGGATGATAAAACTCTTTTGGTAATATAACTGCTGCGGCAAATACCGGACCGGCATAGCAACCGCGGCCGGCTTCATCGCAGCCGGCTTCTGTGAGTTGATCCTGGTAATAAGGCTTCAGCATGGGAGCACAATTTCTTTACAAAAGAATGGTTTCAGAAATAATTTTGCCAACACGCCGCTAACTTTGTTTTTATGAACTCAACGGCTGCCTACGTGCGTTATACCTGGTTTGTGCTGGGAATGGTTTTCCTGGTGATATTGGCCGGTGGCGTGGTAAGGATGACTCAAAGCGGGATGGGTTGCCCTGACTGGCCTACCTGTTTTGGTCGCTGGATACCGCCCACACATGCCAGCCAGCTTCCCCCGGATTTTGAAAAATATTTAAGCCAGCAGGATATTGACCATACATTCAATGTCTATCATACCTGGATCGAATAT
>DATDIX010000190.1:0-32074 GCA_036520835.1 Chitinophagaceae bacterium
TGTATCCCCTTCCTGCTTATCGGCTGCTATCATATTGCTGATCCCAAACTCAGCAACCGTTCCATCTTTTTGTCAGCGCTTTTCTTTGCTTTATCATTCTGCATACGCCTGCAGATCTTATTCATACCTGCTGGTATCGGGTTCTGTTTATTTTTCAATAAACAGTATCACAAAAAAGCGCTGGTCTTTGGAATTGCTTTTGCCGCAGCTTATATGCTCACACAGGGTTTGTTCGACATCATTTATTACGGCGATCCCTTTGCTTCCGTAAAAGAATACCTGCGCTTTAATTCAGACCAGGCCAACATTGATATACAGCCGCAGGGTCCCTGGTACCAGTATATCGGCACTGTTGCCGGCGTGGTATGGGGATTTCCTTTCCTGCTTCTTGTATGGGGTTATATATACAGCTTCCGTTTATCGTTCACGGCAAAAATGTTTTTTATCGCTTCGCTTTTATTCTTTGTCTTTCATTCTTATTACAGTAATAAACAAGAGCGGTTCATCCTTCCTTTCATTCCCCTTTTCCTGGTATTGGGAATTACCGGATTCCGGGAGTATTATACACGGCACCGGCATATTTCATGGCTGAAAAAAACGATGAAATTCATTTTTATATGGTTTCTCATTTTTAATACTGCGGGGTTGCTGGTGCTGAGTTTTACCTATTCAAAACGTTCAAGGGTGGAGTCCATGGTCTACCTGCGAAAAAAGGGAGACGTGACCAATATCATTATGGAAGGAGATGCGGCCGGGTTGAGGCCGCCGTTGGCTTGTCTTGATAAACACCTTGACCTGTACAAGCTGCCAACTGGTAAAAGTATAGAGGAGTTGGAGGCCGAAATAAAAACATCCGGCAAACCGGCGCCCAACTATGTGATCATGGCCGGGCAAGCCGGTTTTGACAAAAGAATAGAACGTTTAAAAAAATTATTCCCTTCGCTTGAAGCCGAAACCGTTATTAAAACAAGCTTTGTTGACAACCTCGCTTATTGGCTAAATCCCAAACATAACCAAAATGAGGACTGGCATATATATAAGATAAAGTAGAGCCCTTATTTGCAGTTTGCTTTCAGCAGCTCTTCTACTTCACTGCCATACATTTTAGTAAACTCAAGATCGATGGCTTTCTGCAGGTCTGCGCAGGCTTTTTCCTTTTGCTTTTGTGCCAGGTGAACAAGGGCCCTGTTCTTAAAGGCGTAAGAGTTATCCGGGTATAACGCAAGAGACTTGTTGATATCTTCCAGTGCGCCGGTATAATCTTTTAAATGATACCGGGCCAATCCGCGATTGTTTAATGTCAGCGGTTCATCCTTCTGAAGGCTCAGCGCCTTATCGAAATATACGATGGCCTCTTTATACCGTTGCAGCTTTGTATATTGGAATCCCACATTCACGTAAGCCCCTACAAAGGTTGGATCCCTTTGAATTACTTTTTGCAGGTATTGAAGACATTCGTCCACCCGTCCCAGTTCATCAAGCACGGTTGCCATATTGTTCAATATGGTCATGTCGGAAGTATCATAGAGATAGGCCCGTGAATAATCTTCGAAGGCGCCCTGGAAATCCCGCTTTTGTTGTTTGGCGTTTCCCCTGTTCATAAAACAGATCATGCGCATGGTGTCATTGGTAGCCAGGTTGATGGCTTTGGTATTATCCATGATCGCCTCTTCCGTGTACATGATCGCCATCATCAGGATGGCCCGCCGGTGATAAGGCTCCGCAGAAGCTGGTCTTAATTTTATGGCTTTGGTATAATCATTAAAGGCGTTCTCTACCTCCCTTAGTTCATAATAAACAGTTCCTCTTTCGAGATATAGGTCAAAATTCAGTGAATCCTTTTCCCATACTTTGTTATAAATGCCCAGGGCTTCCTTGTAATTTTTATCTGACGCCAGTTTACCGGCTTGTTTTAATAAAGAATCCACTGTTTGTCCATGGATAAATCCTGCTATCAACAGGCACGGAACAAGAAATATTTTTTTAAGCATAGATGTATTTAAAATAATCCTCTTTCTCCTGTATTATCCGGCATGCTGAGATCCCGCTTTGGAAAAGAAGAATGGCAAATATAAAAATGATCGTTTTAATTATGTTGTTTGAGATGGTGCCTGAGAGGAAACACAAATAAAGACGCAGGGGATGCGGCATAAAAAAAGTCCTGCGGTTGCAGGACTTTTCAAAAATAAGATCCTGATCATGCCTGGCCGGCATTTTCAATGGCATTTCTTAAAATAACATTTCTTACAATTGCTCTCTTAACCGCTCTTTTTACCAACGCTTTTTTTACTGCTCTGCGTTTAACTGCTTTTTTTACTACCCTGCGTTTAATTGCTTTCTTTGCCACTCTGCGTTTAACTGCTTTTTTTACTACCCTGCGTTTAATTGCTTTCTTTGCCACTCTGCGTTTAGCTGCTTTTTTTACTACCCTGCGCTTAATTGCTTTTTTGGCCACTCTGCGTTTAACTGCTTTTTTTACCACCCTGCGTTTAACCGCTTTCTTTGCCGCTTTTCTTTTTGCTTTTGCCATTTTCTTTAAATTTAATGGTTAATAAACAGATATCTACATATTAAAGCTAGAGTATTTTTAATATTACTTCCAAATTATATTGGCGTTCACCATTACTTTCCGGAAATGCAGGCGGCTTTGTTAAAACTTTTTTTCAGCATGTGACGCCCGGGAAAAAAGAACAGTAGCAGATTTTAGTTTGAAGGAATTAAAAAAATTTGGATAACGGGTACGGCTCTGCGCCGGGGAGGGTGTGCTTCATTGTTTTTACCGAACACCTGTGCTGATGGAAATTAAAAAACATCCCACATTCTGATTTTTTATTACTTTTAAGTACCGGATTTAAAATCTTTAATACTAAAGCAAGAATAATTTAATTATGGAAAACAAGATCGTAAAAGGAATATTCCTGGGGGCCATGATAACTTTACTGTTTGCCTGTAATACCACGAAAGAAGAACCAGCAGCGGCAGTTGTTGACATAGAACAAATAAAAAAAGAGATCCAGGCCAAGGAAGATGCATTTGCTGAAATTTACAATACCGGGGAACTGAAAGATATAGGCTACTATGCAGATGATGCGACAACCTTTTTTCAAAACCGGCCACCCCTGATCGGCAAAGAGGCCATAATAGAGTTTTATAAATCCGCAATAGCTTCAAATTCCAATAAAATTTCATTTACAACCAAGGATATTTTTGTATCAGGTGACGGGAACCAGGTGGTGGAAATTGGTTATTTTAAAGTAGTTGACTCGGCTAATACTACTATTAATTCCGGGAATTATATGGGCCTGTTTGAAAAAAGAGACGGCAAATATGTATGCGTAAGAGATATGAGTGCTTCTGATATGCCAATGGAATAACAGGTATAAAGTATATTTTAAAAAAGGGCTGTACGAAAAGTATTTTCGTACAGCCCTTTTTGTTTTGGGTATACTTCTAAAAATGCACTTAATTATCGTCTTCTGCCGCCACCGCCGCCGCCCCTGCTCATACCGCTGCTTCTGTTCATGCCGCCACCACCACCACTATAGCCACCGCTGCTACTACTCCTTGTACGACCTGAAGAAGAATTGGATGTTGATGGACGGGTGGATGAAGATTGCCGGGTGGATGCAGAAGGTCCGCCCGTTGATGGACGATTGGATGTCCCTGCGGAAGGTCCGCCCGTTGACGGACGATTGGATGCCCCTGCGGAAGGCCCGCCGGTTGACGGACGATTGGATGATCCCCTGTTTCCACTACCATACCCGCCATTAGCCTTATTATTTGCTACGGTATTAGATGTGTTCCGGCTATTATTGTAATTATTAATTTGATTCCTGTTCCCATTATTAATGATCACTGTATTACCACCACCATAATGACCCCCATGATAACCGCCGTGGTAATAATAATTATTACTGCGATAGATACCCACTGCTATACACATACCAAATGCAAAATAAGGCGGATAATACCCGTAATAATAGGGAGGATAATAGGGCACATAGGCAGGTGAATACACATATTGTACGATCGGGGCAGATTGAACCACTACCGTAGTTGTTGCCGGAACATTCACCGTAACAGGGTCTGCACCGGTATATCCCGGGTTGGCAGTAATGGAAGAATTTCCTTTTGGCTCAACAACATAATCCTTACCGTACAATTCCGGGTCGCCAACTATCTGCAGAGAAACTCTGCCGTTTTCTTTGTTTAATAAAATAACCGCAACATCCTGGGTTTCAGTTTTGGTAACATCAACCTGGAGTATAAATGAGTAAGACGAATCCTTTTTATCCTTTTTCTCATTTTTCGGGGTAGTCACTTTAATAAAATCAATTTTTTTATCCAGGTTCAGGTCCAGGTTATTGATCTTTGTTTGTTCATCATTTAACGTTTTTTCAAAAGCTTCGATCGTTTTTGACTTTTGAAACACGGTCAGTACGGCATACAGGTCCAGGTTATCCCCGGGCAGGCCTAATAAGCCGGTTGTATCCTCTTTTTCCTGGGAAAAAACAGGTAAGCTTAACAAACTCACTGCCACTGCTAAAAATGGTAAAAGACACTTTTTCATGATATATAATTTAGTATAAGAGAAACCCCAGGCAAGTTAACAAATAGTAGGGATATAAAAATAGGAGCATTCCTGATTTTCGCAGCTTGCTGATTTGTAAATTCCGGGTAACCATGCTTTACTTGCAGTGAGTAACAAACTTTTTAAAACAGGTATTTGTCCCGATGGCTATCGGGATAAAGAACAACACCCTGTATCAACCAAACTATTGCTCAGCTAAACCGTAAAAAAGATCAAAATTTGTTTGGTTTATTACACAGTTCATGTTAGCTGCCGTTTTTTTCGGTCATGCTGCTTGAAAATTTCGTTGTAAGTTTAAAGCATTTGTTAAGTGTGTGGGATAATATTCAAGGTCTTTTGCTATGTCGCCACTTCTGAATATGTCAAAACAATTATAGCTGTCAATAATGTCGTAACCGCAGAAGCGATAGTTGCTTGTAATTGGCAAGAAAATATCTGCTAATCCTTTTCCTGCAAATAATTTTTGGTCGGGGTCATCAAATGCTTCGGCAGGTGCGTTCCAGGTTGCACAAATCATAAATTTCTTTCCTTGCAAAAGCCCACCTGTTCCATATTGATTTGTTGGGTCTTCTTTTGTTCTGCCGTCACCTGTCAAGAATGATTTGCTAAACAGTCCACTATTAAAAACTTCGTCCACATATTTTTTGTAAATCCACGGTGCTCCAAACCAATTTACTGGTGTTTGTAAAATTACAATGTCTGCCTGTAAATGTTTTTCTACTTCCTCATCAGGATTGTAGCCGCTCTCAACTTTTGTTTCTAATACTTCATAATTCCTCGCTTCAAAAAATGTTTTTGCAACCTGAATAAATGAGTCGTTTAATTTTCCCTCTGTCCAGTTGGGATAGGTTAAATGTGTATTGATGAGCAATACTTTTTTCATAATCTATTTTGCTTTATCTGTTTTGTATTATTTTATTCGCAAATTGCCATTTGCATTGCATTCATTCTACCGCCATATACTTTTAATTTTGAGAAGGATGTTTCAAGTTCCAGCAAATCAGAAGGTGTTAATTGAATATTTAGAGCCCCTAAATTTTCTTCCAGATGTTTAATGCTTCTTGTACCTGCAATAGAAACAATAAAAGGTTTTTGTGCCATTAACCACGCCAATGCAATTTGTGAAGCTGTTGCATTTTTTGTTGCTGCAAAACGGTTGAGTAAATCAACTATTGGCATATTTGCAGTTACGTTTTCTGGACTAAAGCGGTCAAACGTGGTTCTTAAATCTAATTTTGCGTCAAACTTTGTTTGAGCATTTATTTTACCTGTCAAATAGCCCATTCCAACTGGACCCCACGGAACAAAACCAATTCCCAATTCTTCGCAGACTACTAAAACACCATTTTTCTCAACGCTTCTTTCCATAAACGAATATTCGGTTTGAACGGCACTAACAGGTTGTACCGAATGAGCTTTGCGAATGGTTTTTGCACTTGCTTCTGAAAGACCAAAATGTAAAACTTTTCCTGCTGCAATCAAATCTTTAACTGCACCAGCAACATCTTCTATCGGTACATTTGGGTCAACCCGATGTTGATAATAAAGGTCAATGCGGTCAGTTTTAAGGCGTTTTAGGGAATCTTCAACTACTTTTTTAATATGTTCTGGTCGGCTGTTTAAACCACCTTTTTCAATGTCAAAACCAAACTTTGTGGCGATATTCACTTTGTCCCGAAAAGGTGCAAGTGCTTCGCCAACAAGTTCCTCGTTTGTATGTGGACCATACACTTCGGCTGTATCAAAAAATGTAACACCTTTTTCGTAAGCAGTACGAATAGTTTTTATTCCTTCATTTTTATCTGCGGCTGCACCATAATTTGCACTTATGCTCATACATCCTGCACCCAATGCAGATACTTCTAATGTTCCTATTTTTCTTGTACTCATTTTATTAGTTTGTTTTCCCGTTTCTTTTGCTTTGTTTTCGGTGTTAGATTGATTGTTGCAAGAAGTAAGAAAGGATGGTGCAAACACCAACCCAATGCCAGCAATTGTCGTTTGTTGTAGAAATTGTCTTCTTGAATTTTCTCTTTCGTTTTGAAGTGTATCTTTTTTCATCTTTGCTATAATTTAATTACAGCACAAAGGTAGAAACAGGCAAAACGATGGAAGGAAACAAACTACCAGTAAAAAAGAAACAAATTACTGGTAACAAAAACGCCTGTTTGAAAGCGTTTAAATTTAATTTTTGTTGGTGGCTTGCAGTCGGTATTCTTTTGGCGTAAGATTTACCTGCTTTTTAAAAAACTTTGAAAAGTAGTTGGGATATTCAAAGCCCAATTCATACGCAACTTCGGTTGTATTCAGTTTATTATTTTGTACCAATAATTCTTTCGCTTTCTTAATAACAAATTCGTGTATGTTTTCAATTGGTGATTTTTGAGTGAAATGCTTTACAATGTCGCCTAAATAATTTGGTGTTAATCCTAATTTGTCAGCAAAATACTGAACATTGGGAAGTTGCTTTACTGGTTTATTATAGTAATCTATTAAACTTTGTTGAAAGTCGCGTACGATACGATTGTATTCTTTGGGGTCAGTTGAAAACTGTCTTTTGTAAAATGCTTCTACTAACGAAATCAAAACATTTACATAAGACAATAACACATTAAAATTTTGTTTTTCACTTTCATAATATTTCAACATCAAATGAAAAACTGCACTTATTTCTTGCACTTCTTCATCTGTCAAATACAAAGCTTCGTGCTGTCCGTAATCAAGATACGTTTTAAAAAGATACCTGTTTTCTTCAATAATTTTCTTTGACAATTGCAAGTACATTCCTGTATAAGTAGGCTCAACATCCCAACCAGTTGTCATTATCAAGTCGGGGCTATTAAAAAATACGGCTGTAACTGGTTTTGCTTTCGGTGTCGTTTTACTTGTAAAATTTATTTTAATTGAAATTCTGTAAAAGTCAACCATTACAGGGTCAGACTTCAAGAGCATATTTGGTGGGTCATAGTAACCAACATCAATGTCATTGTCCAACGGGGTAGGTAAGCCAATATATTTATTGTAAGATTTAAAGTCCGTGAATTTTGTCATAGGGCAAAGGTACAAATTTGGATTTCTCTTCGAGGTACGGACTGTCGCTGTAAAATGGCAGCTAACTCGTGTATTTGCGTAATAGCTGGTACAGTTTTATCCTGATTGTCAATTGAAAACTGTACCGGCTATTTTTTCTTAAATTTATAAAAAACCTTTGTGTTTGAAGAGATAATCATCCGCTATTTTCAAATACCCAGGTTTTTAAACAACTGCAAATAATCCGGGTTGTTCGGATCAAGCTGTTTCAGTTTTATTCCAGCCTGCCTGGCTTTCGTCCTATCATTGGATTGAATGTAAACAAATGTAAGTGCATAATAGAGGTCGGGTGAGGAAGGATCGATGACAATGCCTTTCTGCAAAACCGTTTCTGCCTCTTTGAATTTTTTACTTTCATTCAACAGCAATCCATAATTATAATATACCCTGGGGTTTTGGCTTTTTAGTTCCACCGCTTTGGCAAAAGATTTTTCTGCTCCTGCTTTATTACTCATTTCATTATAGAGCAGGGCCATATTGTAAAAAATACGGTCATTCTTCGGGTCGATCTTTGCCGCCGTCTCCAATACCTGCAATGCCTGGTCATTTTTTTTCAACGCATTATATACGGTTGACAAATTGAGCCGTGCATAGTTCATCAGGCTGTCTTTTTTCAAACCCCGGAGGTAAAATTTTTCCGCATTGTAATAATCCTGCATCCGCAAATAATGATCGGCTATCATCAGGTTGCCCACTGAAAAATCTGCCTGGTAAGCCAGGTAATTCTGCAATTCATTGCGGGCCGAAGAAAATGCCTGCACATATTGCCCCGGTATTTCCTGTGCAGGAAGCGTGGTGTAAAGGTCGGCAGCTGCGATCCTCACCGATCTCACTTTATCGCTAAGCAAAATCCCGGCATCTGCTCTCCAGTTGGCTGCCGGAAAATTCGATAAACTTCTCAACGCCCTGTATCTTATTTGCGCATCATTATCACTAAGGCATAGTAGTAATGCCTGTAAACTGCCTTGTGTTGGAATACTTCCGAGATAATGTGCGGCAGTTGCTTTTACAATACCCGGTACGGCCGTATCACCCAACAATTTTGTTAGGTGCGCCTCACTGCCCCCGTCGGTTCTGCTTCCCGGAATAAGATCATCTGCAAAATGATATTTCCTCGCCGGCCCATACCATTTAGTTACTGCATCCGCAGCCCATTGATCAGTTTTATTAGTATGGCAATTGGTGCAGGCATTGGGTGTTCCGTATTTCACCGAAAGGTCAGGACGCGGCACCCGGAAACTATGATCATGCCGCAGGTCATTACCCATGTATACCTTTCCGGGCATATGGCAGCTTTTACATTCCGATGCAGTCAGGCCAACAGGATGAAAAGTATGAGAAGGATCATCATAGGTCTTTGCATGACATTGTGAACACAACTGGTTGGTGGCAAAAAGAAGTTTGCCTGAATGCGGGTTATGGCAATTGCTGCACTTGACATTCCGGCGAAACATTTTGCTTTGCAGGAATGAAGTGTAGATATAATCCTCATCATTTACCTGCCCGTCTGCATGAAAATGTTCGGTAGTGGGTAACTCGGGAATATAGTTGTCCAGGATCTCGCCGCTCTGAACCACCGAGGCGCTGATATCTGATTTGCGGGCATGACAGGGTGCACAGGTGTTTATCTGCGCCAGTTGTTCAGAACCCTTGTCAAGCTGAAGATAAGAGCCCGGAATTTTTTTCCCGTTCTTATAGTCGCTGCTGTTTACAAAATCAATATGCAGTTTGCCGGCGCCGTGACAACTTTCGCAGCTTACATTAATGACGCTGTAAGTAGTATTATAACTATCGGCTTCTGTATTATAATTCTTCTGCAGGTTGGTGGAATGGCAGGAGGCACACATGGTATTCCAGTTTTGAGCGCCGCCCGTCCAGTGCAGCCAGTCGCGGGAGGAGATCTTTTGCCCCGGGTACTGGTGAAACCATTTCTTTTGGTTTACATCCCAGCTTACCCGCGGCACCTGCATGCGTCCTCCCGGGAATTCAACGAGGTATTGTTGTAACGGTGTAAACCCGAAGGTGTACTTCACTTCATAATCATGATTGCGGCCATCATCTCCCTGTGTATTGATAAAATATTTTCCGTCTTTTTTAAAGAAACGGCTGGTCACTCCATCACTTGTAAAAACTGCATCGCTGAAATCACCTTTGACTGTTGAATCGTTGGGCGGCTGCATGGCCATGAAGTGATGGGATTGCAGCCACTCATTATACTCATTGGCATGACAACTTTTACATGCCTGGTCGCCTGCAAAATCATTCTTGCCTGTTTGCTCCGGGCTATCCTTTGCTTCCTTTGGGCTGCATCGTTGTAAAATGACAGTTCCTGCAAAAACAAAGAACAGCATGGCGGCCAATACCAGTATCATGGGCTTTTTAAACATGCGTGTGGACTTAAGTAAAATTAATGATCCAAGATAAACCAAAAGATGTTACCGGTATATCTTACCCGGCAAGAGAAGCCGGGATAAAAGAAATTATTACTTTCTTCATTACTTATCCAGAATACTTCTCACCAGCTCCATCTCAAATCCCCTGCCCAGCAAATAATCCATTGTCTTTTTCTTTCTTATCAGCCACTGTTCATTTTTCAGTGAATCATATTTTTCATCCGCCAGCTTTTTTAATACTTCAAGGTATTGTTCTTCGCTGATCTGTTTCAATGCTTTTTTAATACTATAATCGCTTACCTGTTTTTGTTTCAGCTCATATTTGATCTTTACCCGGCCCCATTGTTTGATACGCCATTTGCCCCCGGCAAAAGCGATCGCAAAGCGTTCTTCGTTCAGGTAATTCTCTTCGATCAGTGTGGCGATAATTTCATCGTGCTCTTTTTTCCTTACCCCGAGGTCATAGAGTTTCTGCTTTACTTCGCTGTGGCAGCGTTCCTGGTAGCCGCAGTATTGTTTCAGTTTCTGCAGGGCCTGTTCTTTGGTGAGTTGTTTCTTATACAGCATCAGGCAGCAAATCTAAAATAAAAAGTTCCGCCGGGTAGCGGAACTCTTGGTAGTGTCTTAATTTGCGATTTTGGAATTGAGAAATTGGGAAATTTCCTGGATGCTGTCAGGAAGGTTTGGTTAGAAACAAATTTCCCAATTCCCCAATTGTACTTTTCAAAATGAGTCACTACCGAACTCTTCATTATATATCTTAGTGCGGATATCATTTCATATTGCGGATAGAGTTCATCGCAGTATCATGCTTTGTTTTTAATACATTGGAAACGGTGGTGTATTGCCTGCCCATTGCTTTCAATGTTTCCTGCAAAGCCAGGAACTGGGTGTTCATAGCGGTTGCCTTATCACTGATCTCATCCATGGCGTCGTTTTTATCCATGTATTGCATATCGGATATTGTTTCCCGCAGGTCGTAGATCGCCATCCGCTGGTTCTTGATATTGCTGCGGCTGGTATTTACTAAATAGCGGTCAGCAGATGCATCATTATCCAGTTGCTCTTCGAGCTTATCAAGTGATGCCAGTATATTTTTAATATTGCTGCGGCTGGTATTTACTGTTCGTTGCAATGCTTCCGGCGCTATCCACTTTACCGGGCCGGTATTGGTAGCGTCCCCGTTGCCCGGGTCATTGGCTATCCCGCTGTTTGTTTTATTGGAACGGGAAGAATTATGATCCTGCGATTTTGCACCGCCTCCATTACCCGGACCGTTACTGATAACACTGCTCGTTTTATTGGATCGGGAAGAGTTGTGGTCCTGCACTTTTGTGCCGCCTCCATTACCCGGGTCATTGGCTATCCCGCTGTTTGTTTTATTAGAGCGGGAAGAGTTGTGATCCTGTGATCTTGTGGTATTTCCACCAAGAGAAACAAATGTTTCATCTTCAATAAATATTCTTTGCTCAACAGTAAATGTATAATCACCCGCTTCGAGATCAGTGTATTCAAACTCACCGTTCCCATCCGTTTGAACCATTGTGAGATTGCCGCCCGGGTTTTTTCCTCCTTTTATTGTTAATCCACCGATCGGGTTACCCGGCTTCATGGCTGGGCCGGTATTTTCACCACCGGGTGTGTATGGCGCTGCTGTAGCCATTTCAGGTGTTCCGTCCCCATCCACATCGGCAGCAACCAGTCTTAATATTTTAATATTTGACCGGGGGCTCCATATTTCACCCTCATCCATATCACCTGCAGCCTCCCTGTCATTCGACTGGTTTGATTTTGTTTTGGTTTTTAACCGGCTGTTTGTTCCGGGTTCATCCAAAGGAATGACAAACTGAACTACATCAGGATGATGGCTGACCTTTGCCACAACACTTGTCTCCTCTTTTGTTCCATTCTCATGCTGGTTAGTAAGTACTGCTTTATTATCGCTGTCAATACTGATGGTAAACTCTTTTGAGGGATTGGCCGAACCGGTGACCGCTTGCTTTTTCTCGGGGTCCCAGCCACGCACCGTTACTTTTTTCACCGAAGCCGATTTGCTCATTCTTGCCATAGCAGATATATCCCGGGTAGTTCCATCACTGAGTTCTGCCAGCACCTTTGTTGATTCATATTCACCATCACCATCCGGGTCAGCCTCAATGATCGTAATGGACCTTGTTCTTATATTAGACCTTGATGTGCTTATTCCTGCTTTTTGTGTCATTTCATCATCTTCATTACTGGTATTGATCAGTAACTGCATGGATTCATCACCCTGTTCAATTTTTCCCAGCAGGTCTGTTTTTGATTTTAAATAAACATCATATCCTTTTTTTCCTGTAAACGTCCCGTTCACTTTCACCACATAATCACCATCGGGTACGTTGGCAAAAAAGAAATTACCGCAACTTTCTGTTATTGTTTTAGCGATCACAGCGCCGCTTTGCGGTTCTACCAGCGATACCGTCATTCCCGCAATGCCATCGCAATCATCATCGCCACCACCTGTTGTTCCTTTTGCCTGGTGCATCGGATTGCTGCCCGATTGTCCTTTATCCTCGTATAATGGGTTATTCTTTACCGCCGACATTTTTACCGAAGCAATGCATGGGTCACAAACACCTCCTTGCCCATCAGCAAAAATGGGTTCGTACTGACGACGGCCGGTGGACATACCACTGCCCGTTTCTCTTGATCTTTTTCCTGTTGCCATACCGCTTCCTTTTTCCCTGGCGCTTAATCTTACCATTGTTCCGAATGAACTTTGAGGAGTTGTCCGGGTGCTGCTGGTCTGGGAATTCATCGTGGTCGATCCGCCTCTTGTTATAGTGCGGTTGGTAACTATTCCCATTGCTTCGCCGGAAGATGGCCAGGATAGTCTCCCGGAAATAATATTTCTTGATGCTCCCTGCGAAATAGCACTGCCGGCAGCATGTAATCCTGCATTTACTTTTTCTCCAAATGTGGCGCCCTGTGTTTGCTTGGGCACCGTAACATTCATACTTATTCTTTCTGCATACGCTGCTGCATCAGCCGGGCAGGCAAAGGTCATTTCTTCTGTACTGCCATCGGGGTTTGTCGTTCTTTGCGTAACCGGTCCGCAACTTTCTTCTGCTGTTCTATTTCCATAAACGGGTTGCCCGGGCTGGTAACTTCTTTTGCCTGTGGTCATACCACTGTTATTATCCCGTGACGCCATTTTTATATCCTCATACTTCGGTTTACCGGGTTGTCTTTTACCGGTTGATTGCCCGCTTGCATGGTCCCGGGGTGAAAGAATATTATACCGGATCGTAATAGCCGTAACAATATCCGTGATGTTGCGGGATAGCTTTAATCCTTCAATGCCTCCGCCGCGGCGTGCATCATAATTATTTACTTCTGATTTTGTATTCATATAATCAGCCCCGATACCAAATGACCACAGATCCGATTTGGTGGAATATTCTACCCGCAGCCCGGTTAAGAACCCGGGATAAATGCTTTTTGCCGTTGATTCATTCCGGTAAACAGCTCTTTGCGCTCCTTTTTGCTGAATGCTGACCAGGCCGCTGTTATTAATGAACAAACCGCCTTTTGCATGTGCATATAGCTGTACCGTTTTTCCATATCTTATGGATGGCCCAAACAGCATATACATATTTTGTTGTTTGGCTTTGGTAATAATTAACTCATCTGGTGAAAAGGGAAACCGTTTTAAAAAATTATTGATCGTGGCATCATCAGGTGATGAGGAGATAAAGCCTGAACTGAAACTGATACCGGCCATACCAAAAAAATAATCAGCACCAAATCCAAACCCTGCACCGCTGCCGCGAAAAAGCAAAGAATCGCTGCTGCTGTTCGTGGCAACAGAATATAAAGGAGAAAAGGAAATACTTAACCCGCGGTTGCTTCTTGCTGCATTTTGATTAAATGCCCGCTGGTCCTGGGCAAATAGCGGTGATATGAATAAAAGGGAAAATAAAGATGCAAGGCAACTTTGGTGGTGGCTTTTCATGTGGTTTGGGTTTTAGTGGATCAGAAAAATACAATTAATATTTTCCAAATCCTATACCCACATGATGATTTTATGTAATGCCCGCCTGCCTATTCTTCCAGCCTGTCGGCGCATCCGTATTCCTTCTTCAGGAAATCATCATAATGATCGGCTTGCTGAAAAAGATGGCGGAAAACTTCGGCGCCTGTTTCCTTTGTCATATCGAGATCATACATGATACAGGAGAGAACAATATTTTGTTTGACACAACTCAGCACCAGGCCCTGTGTCCGGTAGTTTTCCTGCAATAGGAATTGGTAAAGCGGCCTGATCCGGGTGGTGTCTGCAGGCATCTGGCAGAGATAAGCATCTCCGGCAATAAAAAAGTTCTCAGCATTATACGTGATCTTTATTTTAGCAGACCCCTCTTTTACAGACCATTGATTTACTCCTTCTCTTGCCAGTCTTACATCCTTGCCCAATTCTTTCAAAATATCTTCAATGGTCTTGGCGGTGCCAACAGGCTGCACCTCTTTCTCCGGTATCTCCGGCAGTTTTACTTCGGTGCCGCAACTTGGGCAATACTTTGAAGTATCAATATTAGATGTAGTAACGAGATAATTACAACTAAAACATCTTGCAGATGCCTGTCCCCTGTTTGGCTGATACATCTGTAATGCTTCACGCAAATAATTAACGGGCAACGCAAAACCAAGATTATCTCCACCACGAATGATAAAAGAATTCACCCCGATCACTTCTCCTTTATCATTTACCAGCGGGCCGCCGCTATTACCCGGGTTGATCGCCGCATCGATCTGTATAAACTTTAGTCCCTCGCGGATACGGTCAACTTTCGAGATCACTCCCTGCGTAGCAGTGTAGTTCAGGCCATAAGGATGACCGATAGCCACCACTTCATCACCATCCTTCATTTCTTCATAACGCCCTAACCGTATTTCCGGCAACTCCACATTCTTCGGCGCCTCTAAAAAAGCGAGGTCGTGTTTCCTGTCCTTGTACCACACCCGGGAAAAGGCCTTATCAAAAGCTTTGCCTGCGATTGTCACTTCGGCATTGCCGTCCACTACATGATCATTAGTAACGATCAGGTCAAATTCTTTTACATAAAAACCGGTGCCGGTACCGGTGGCTGTTGCGATCTGAATGATCGCTTTCTGGTATTGTTCTATTATTTCACGGGAATCCATTGTTCGAAAATTCATTTAGCTATTAAAATTCATGATAGGGTCATGCATCTATTGTTTATAGTTTGTGCTAGTTTAATCCTGCTACTACACTTCCATATTTAAGAACTCTATCTCTGTCGTGAACGTCTGGTTAAAATTCACCAGGTTATCAAAGCGGAGGTTCTGTGTTTTAAAATCCGCATTGGGATACTTGCTTTTCCATTTGTCCTGTATCGTCCTGATCCTGCTGATAATGGCATCCTGGTTAATGGTGCTCTTTGTGGTGTCCACATATATTTCTTTATACCCGAGCGCCTTGAAATAATCTGCGTAATTGACCTGCATGAATAAATGGAAAAGATCGGTAATGATCCTTGGCAGGCTGTAAGAATACTGGCAATAGGAAATCCCGTATTCAGATACCTGGGTGGCGATATAGTGATAATTATTGTCGCGGTACCATATCATGCTCTGGGTGGCGGCATGAATAGAATCTGCGACGGCCTTATAGTTTTGCGGTCCTACTGTCGCAAATGTATATTTCGATCTGAACAAAAAGGAGAATATCTCTTCCTTGCTTTTAGCCTGTATTTTTTTAAGCTCTTCGGCGATATCCCGGTTCTTTTCTGCCGCCGGTCTTTCGTCTTTTTTAAAATAAATACCGGCGATCCTTTCAAACTCATGCAACAACTTTCCTTCGGGGCACAATAAGTAGTCAATCCGGTAAATAAGTGACAACAACATGTAAGCAATACCGCCTGAAAATTTATCTGCATCCAGGGGAGCAATGGTATCAAGTGTCTGCTTCAGCCATTTCTGCAGGTATTCATACTTCACTTCTTTTTCGTGCAGCGGGATCTCAGCGACATGCTCGGTATCTGTTTTTTCAAGTATAGTAAAATCCTGTACCAGCAGATCGTCCTGTTTGTCTGCTTTTGTAGACAACTCTTTTAATCCGTAGTATAATTTTCCCGGGGCAGCCGCTTCCAGGTCACTGTCAAACCTCATGCAAAGCCGGGTATTGTCCAATGCAAAACGGCTATAGTATAAACCGAGGTTCATTTCGAGCAACCGGCGCATTACAGGAACACTGGGTTGCGGCATTTTGGCCAGGGTAACTTCTGCGAAAAATTGTTCCTGGTCAAACCGGCCCCTTACGATCTTCGATCCCTGGTAAAACTCGAACCGGCCTTCAGCGCCATTTCGCTCATATACCACATTACTAATTGAATCGTCACGCAGGTATTCAAAAAAAGCATCCAGGCTTTCCGGGTACTTTTTTTCTTTGAATAAATTATCCGCCTCTGTCCACCGGTTCACTTTGACCACCGGTTTATTATTGTCAGAATAGCGGCCAAAAAAAATATCCGGCCCCGGTTCTTCCTTTTTCTTTCCCCATCCAAAGATTTTATTCAGCATGTTTTCCGTTTGTGAAATGGCAAGATACAAAAGAAGAGATAAGATAAGAGACAGAAGAAATACGGTCAGGAAGCAGGAAATATCATCAGTAAGTTGCACCGGGTAACCGTCCTTCGCTTGCTTCCTGCTTCACCTTGTTCGCAGTCGCAATGACGTAGCTCAGGATGACGACCGGCGACCACCAACAAGTAATCCACGACTTGTTATAAAGTATTGGCTGTAATTCAAAAATCAGTAGTTTCGCCTCATTCAATTATTACCATGAAGTTTATTGTATCCTCTTCGTCTTTACTGAAACAATTGCAGCATATTGCCGGCGTGATCAATGCCAATACGGTTCTGCCCATCCTGGAAGATTTTTTGTTTGAAGTAGAAAAAAATAAGCTCACTGTTGTGGCCACCGACCTGGAAACCGTGATGCGGGTACAGCTGGATATTGAAGCCAAAGACAGCGGCAAGGTTTGCATCCCAGCGAAGATCCTGATTGACTCCCTGAAAAATATCGCCGATCAGCCGCTTACTTTCAATATTGACAAGAATTTCGGCGTGGAGATCACCAGCGATAACGGTAAGTATAAAGTAATGGGCGAAAATCCTGATAATTTTCCGAAAGAGCCCGCAGCGGATGATACCAGTTCTTTTAAAATGACCGCTTCGGCACTGATCACAGCTATCAATAAAACTTTATTTGCAACAAGCAATGATGATCTCCGTCCTGCTATGACCGGCGTGTTCTTTGAACTGGACAAAAAAGGCCTGCAATTCGTAGCCACCGACGCTCATCGCCTGGTGAGGTATAAAAGAAAAGATGTCAGCGCCCCGAAAGGAGATAATTTCATTGTTCCCCGCAAGCCGTTGAATTTATTAAAAGCCGCGATACCATCTAACGAAGATGAGATCACCTTAAGCTATAACGGCAATCACCTGTTTGTAAAACATGGCACCACCCAAATGAGTTGCCGGCTGATAGATGCCCGTTTCCCGGATTATAAAGTGGTGATCCCTTCTGACAACCCTTATCGTCTTACAGTTAATAAAAACGATTTTCAAAGCGCCTTGCGCCGGGTAAGTGTATTCAGCAACAAAAGCACCAACCAGGTGGCATTAAGTATCAGTGGCAGCGAGTTACAATTAGCTGCGCAGGATATTGATTTTAGTTTTGAAGGAAACGAAAGAATGAAATGCCAGTATAACGGAGAAGACCTCGTGATCGCATTCAATGCAAGGTTTCTTATCGAAATGCTGAATGCAGCAGACAGTGATGAAGTGAATCTTGAATTGTCTACGCCGACCAAAGCTGGTTTGATCAAACCGTCTGAGCAGGAAGACAATGAAGAGTTGCTGATGCTGGTGATGCCGCTGATGCTGAATCAATAAATCCCGCGGCTCCGCCGGCAGCGGAGAGCATACAACGTTATTTTATTAAATCTCTCTTTCCATGAGAGATTTTTATTTTGCAGTATGAAGTTCATAATACTCCGTTCATACGATAATTATATTCCTGCACATATTGCCATGGGCCGGTTGAAAGAAGAGTTCATCAATTGCTACCTGCAGGATGAATACACGGTGACCATTGATCCGCTGCTGACAAATGCGATCGGCGGCATCAAACTGATGGTAGCAGAAGCACAGGCTGAAAGGGCTTTGGAAATTTTGAATTCAGTACAAGAATAGCCTTTCTTTCTCCTTAATTCCTTCGTAATTTTTCGGATATTTGTTTGCTATGTGGGACCGTATCATTGAATATTTTTCTACACTGGAACACAGGCCGTTGGAAAGATTGGCCCTTCTTGTCGGCGGTTTATTGTTATTCTGGCTGATCGAAGGCGCTATCCCGCTGCTGCCGATGCGTTATAAAAAAACAAAACTCCGCCACGCAGGAGTCAACTTCCTTTTTACCATCCTTCACCTGGTTCTTCATACGGGTATTGCCGTGCTGATCGTTTTGCTTTCTGAATGGTGTGTTCACAATCAGTTCGGGATCATTTATTGGACCGGCGCCGGTATTTTGATGACCATTATCATTTCGGTGCTGGCACTTGACTTCAGCAGTTGGCTGGTGCATTTGGTGATGCATAAGGTTCGTTTCCTCTGGCGTTTCCATCTTATTCATCACAGCGATAATAATGTGGATGTAACCACCGGGCTTCGCCATCATCCTGGTGACAGCCTTCTCCGTGGAATTTTTTTCATACTGCTGATCTTTGTTTCCGGGGCACCAATGTATGGCGTGATGATCTACCAGACCCTTGTGGTAATTGCCACCGCCTTTACACACGCCAACATCAGCCTTCCGCCAAAATTAGATAAAGCGCTTAGCTACGTATTGATCTCTCCTAATATGCACAAAGTGCATCATCACTGGAAGCAACCATATACCGATAGTAATTATGGGGCCGTATTCTCCATCTGGGACCGCCTGCTGGGCACATTTATGAAGCTGGATCCAAAAGAGATCCGTTATGGGCTTGACCGCCATTACCCCAATGAAAAAGATGAAGATTTCATGGCGCTGATGAAAAAACCGTTTCAGAAATTAGAAAATTAGCTTCCTCCTTTTATTATGTTCCGGAAGTGTAGTTTTGCGATATGATAAAGATCGCTATGATCCCGGCACGTTATGCCGCCACAAGGTTCCCCGCCAAACTCATGCAGTTCCTCGGTGATAAAACAGTCATCCGTCAAACTTATGATGCTACTGTCGCCACTGGTTTATTTGATGAAGTGATTGTTGTCACTGACAGCGATATTATTTATAAGGAGATCACTTCGCATGGCGGCAAAGCCGTAATGAGTAAGAAAGAACATGAAAGCGGCAGCGACAGGATAGCAGAAGCGGCAGAGGGGATGAATGTCGATATCATTGTAAACGTACAGGGTGATACCCCATTTGTAAAAAAAGAACCGCTGGAAAAATTATTAAAGCAATTCGACGACCCTTCTGTGCAGGTGGCTTCGATGATGCAGGTACTGACAAAACAATCAGAAATTGATGATCCCAATTTTGTGAAAGTAGCGGTTGATAAAAACATGAATTCTCTTTTTTTCAGCCGCTCTGTTATTCCTTATCCAAGGGATAAGAATACTCCCGTTACTTACTATGAGCATATTGGCGTATATGCGTTCCGTAAAAAAGCCTTGCTTGATTTTACCCAATGGCCAATGACGCCATTGGAAGCTATCGAAAAAGTTGAATGTCTCCGTTATCTCGAAAATGGTATC
The DNA here is from genome assembly GCA_036520835.1 of Chitinophagaceae bacterium. Lineage (GTDB taxonomy): Bacteria > Bacteroidota > Bacteroidia > Chitinophagales > Chitinophagaceae > VBAT01. The sequence continues at coordinate 19,885 of DATDIX010000190.1, forward strand.
CCACTCCGTATGATAGTCGTTGATTATATGGGCATTGAGATAGATACGCCGGAAGACCTCCAAAAGGCAGCCCGTCTTTTATGATAATGCCGGATTTTTGATTGTTAGTATCTTCGCCGCTCAATTGTAATGCATGAAGTTCAGGAACTTTAAGATGGTTGATTACGTGGTCTATGGCCGGGGTAGTTTCAATCAGTTGGATGAGATCATTGGGCCCCATCGCAAGGAAGGAAAGCCGATGGTGTTTCTCGTTGATCATTTTTTTGAGAATAAGCCTTTGATCAGCCGTATCCCGTTAAGAGGTAACGATAAGATCCTCTTTGCCGATGTCACCTATGAACCAAAGACCACTTATGTTGATACCTTGGCCGGGCAATTAAAAAATGAGTTTGGCGCTGTCAGCGGTGTTATTGGTATTGGAGGCGGAAGCGCTATGGACCTGGCCAAAGCTGTTTCATTGATGATGAACAACCCGGGATCATCAGCAGATTACCAGGGCTGGGACCTGGTGAAAAAGCCCGGTGTATATAAAGTAGGTATTCCAACGCTAAGCGGCACCGGCGCTGAGGTTTCCAGGACAACTGTATTAACGGGTCCGACAAAGAAACTGGGAATGAATTCTGATTTCACTCCTTTTAACCAGATCGTTCTTGATCCTGAACTGACGGCCAATGCTCCCGTCAATCAGCGTTTCTATACAGGCATGGATTGTTATATTCATTGCATAGAAAGCCTGGAAGGAACTTATTTAAATGAATTCAGTAAATCCTACGGCGAAAAAGCATTGGAGCTTTGCCGTAAAGTGTTTTTACAAAAAGATAAATGGGACAACGAAAGCGATGACCAGCTGATGATGGCTTCTTATGCCGGCGGTATGAGTATTGCCTACAGCCAGGTAGGAGTGGCGCATGCCGTCAGTTACGGGTTAAGTTATTTGCTGGGCACCAAACATGGTATCGGCAATTGTATAGTGATGAATCACCTGGAAGAATATTATCCTGCCGGGGTAAAAGAGTTTAAATACATGGTAGAAAAAAATAAAATAGAAATCCCGAAGGGCGTTTGCAAAGGATTGACTGACGAACAATTTGATACCATGATCGGTGTTTCCATGGGTATGAAACCGCTTTGGGAAAATGCATTGGGAAAAGACTGGGAAAAGATCATGACAAGAGAAAAGCTGAGAGCTTTGTTTGAAAAACTATAGTCACATAATTGGGATAACCTCCCAACTAATAACTCTTAACTCTAAACTCAATTAACTATGCCAGGTTTTGAATTCTGGGGAGCAGAAGAAAGAAAAGAAGTGAATGATGTATTGGAAACAGGTATCCTGATGCGCTATGGCTTTGACGGCCCCAGGAAAGGTATCTGGAAATCCAAAGAACTGGAAGCGGCCATTTGTAAAACATTTGGCAGCAAATATGCGCAGCTTACCTCCAGCGGTACCTCTGCACTAACTACAGCAATGGCTGCATTGGGTATTGGCGCTGGTGATGAAGTGATCATGCCCGCCTTCACTTTTGTAGCCAGCTTTGAAGCAGTGTTGAGTGTCGGGGCTGTTCCCGTGCTGGTGGACGTGGACGAAACGCTGACACTGGTTCCTGCTGCAGTTAAAAATGCTATCACAGCAAAAACAAAATGCGTGATGCCCGTACACATGTGCGGCAGCATGGCGGACCTTGATGCCTTACTGACAATTTGCAAAGAACATCGTCTCATACTATTGGAAGATGCCTGTCAAAGTATTGGTGCAACCTATAAAGGAAGGTCGCTGGGAACGATAGGAGATGCCGGAACCTTTTCTTTTGACTTTGTAAAAACAATTACCTGCGCCGAAGGCGGTGTGGTGATGACCAATAACGAAGAAGTATATATAAAATGTGATGGTTATACTGATCATGGTCACGATCATAAAGGCGCTGACCGTGGCGCCGACCTTCATCCTTTTATCGGTTATAATTACCGCATCTCTGAATTACACGCTGCGGTTGGTTTGGCACAAATAAGAAAGCTGGATACGTTTTTAGAGATCCAGAAACGAAACCATACACAACTCAAAAGTGTTTTATCACAAATACCAGAAGTTGCTTTTCGCAAAATTCCTGATCCGGCCGGTGATAGCTGTACTTTCCTGTGTTGGTTCTTACCCACAGAAGAAATAACAAAAGCTGTCGTCAGTGAATTAAAAGCGCAGGGAATTTTACCCGGAAATTTTTACTGGTTCGATAATAACTGGCATTATATCCGCAAATGGGATCACTTGAAGAATGCTACATTCCTCCACCCGATCAGTGAGGTGCAAAGAGCCGCTTTAACTAAATTACAGTCACAGGACTTTTCTGCCAGCGATGCGGTGATGAGCCGTTGCATCTGCACAGCTATTGGTTTGTTGTGGACAGAGGAACAGATCAAAGAAAAGGGGGAGAAGATCGTTGCGATTATTAAACAGGTCTTACAGGAGAAGGCAACTGTAGTGTAAGTTTTGGGGCTGGTTGAAATTAGTAACGAAACCAAAATGAATGAACCGCATCAAGCGATTGTACCAGTTGGTCATTTTGTACTTGCGCACCAGGATTAGCCGGGTGCAGTATATTATGGTGATCGCCACACTTACGGGCCTGTTCTCGGGGCTGGCGGCTGTACTCTTAAAAACTTTTGTTCACTACCTGCAGCAATGGATCAAAGACATCCATGTCAGCCGCTTTGCTTATTTACTTTTTCCCGCCATTGGTTTGCTAGTCACCGTTTTCATCGTCCGGTATTTTTTAGGCAGACAGATCGAAAAGGGGATTGCAATGGTATTAAAGGCCATCGCCAGGCGTTCTTCATTTATCCCTCTTAGCCATACTTATCAGCATGTCATCACCAGTTCCCTTACGGTCGGTCTTGGCGGCTCTGCCGGTCTGGAAGCGCCGATCGTGGCAACAGGTTCGGCAATCGGTTCCAATACCGCCCGGATCAGCGATCTTAACTACCAGGAAAGAACATTGCTGATCGCCTGTGGCGCTGCAGCGGGTATTTCGGCTGTTTTCAATGCGCCGATAGCGGGGGTTATCTTCGCCATCGAAGTATTGCTGGCAGAAACCGTTGTCAGTTATTTTATCCCGCTGATCATTTCTTCGGTTGTCGGGGCTCTTTGTTCTAAAATAATCCTCGCCGAATCTTCTTTATTCAACTTTATTTTACAACAGCGCTTTAATTACCGGAATGTTCCGGCTTATATCTTTTTGGGTATCGGGGCGGGGTTTATTTCCCTGTATTATGCAAGAATGTTTAAGGGAACAGAAGCAAGACTTCACCGGTGGAAAATAAACCCATATGGTAAAGCGCTTATTGGCGGCTTGTTGCTGATGGGTATCTATTTCATTTTTCCCCCGCTTTTTGGAGAAGGATATGACAGCGTAACCCTGGTTGCCAACAGCACACAGGAAAAGATCAATGATAATACCACACTTTTCTCTTTGTTGGATGAAAACATCTCTCTTATCATCTTTGCGGGGCTGATCGTTTTGTTAAAACCTGTCGCCGCAGCTATAACGATTGGAAGCGGTGGTAACGGCGGCAACTTTGCCCCTTCATTATTTTCCGGGGCCTACCTTGGTTTTTTCTTTTCCCGGTCGCTGAACAGTACGGGCTGGATAAAAATCCCGGAAGGGAATTTCAGTTTGGTGGGCATGGCCGGTGTGCTGAGCGGTGTGATGTATTGCCCGCTGACGGCTATATTTTTAATAGCCGAAATTACAAATGGCTACGAGTTGTTCATCCCGCTGATGCTTGTTTCTTCTATTTCCTTCTTTATTGTAAAAAGCTATGAGCCCTATTCCATGGAAACAAAGAAACTGGCATTGGAGGGACAGATATTTACTCATAAAAAAGAAAAGAATATTCTTACTTCTATGAGCCTCCACGAATTGCTCCAGGATAAATATGACAGCATTGGAATAGAAAAAAAGCTGAAAGATCTCGTTGAAATAATCAAAAGCAGCGAAAAAAATATATTCGCCGTCCACGACGCAAAGGGCCGTTTTGCCGGCATCATTGAATTAAATGATATCAAACAGCAGTTATTCCGGCCGGAATTGTTTGATAAAACTTCATTGCGGTCATTGGTAAAAAAACCGGCTGCCCTTTTACAGGAAGACCAGGACATGCATACCGTGATGGAAAAATTCGATATCACGCAAAGCTGGTATCTCCCCGTACTGGACGGGGAAAAAAAATTCATCGGTTTTATCTCCAAAACAAAACTTTTTAACAAGTACAGGGAGATATTGTCCTCGCAGGTTGACCTGTATGAAGAATCCTGATCTCCTTTTTCCTGTTCTTTTACTACCTTTCTTTTATGAATGTCAAGAAAATACGGCCCGAAAAATACCTGAAGTACCTGTACCTGCCTAATCTCTTTGGCACACAGCGCACCAAGGAAATATTGCATGTAAATCCAACAGTTGTTCCGCAAAGGGAAGAAGCAAAGGAGGTTTCTGCATTTATATACGACTATGATGGTGTTTCTGTTGAAGAAAAAAAACTGGCTGCCGTAGAAGAGGCTTTTGAGTACAGGGATTCTGCCCGCATCAGTTGGATAAATATCGATGGGTTGCGAAAAGCTGACGTGGAAAAAATATGTGCGCATTATAAGATCCACTCACTCATCATGGAAGACATCCTCAGCGTGGATCAGCGCCCCAAGATGGATGAAGTAGAAGGTGTTTTATACTGCCTGCTGAATATGCTTTATTTCAACCCGGCAAAGAAAACAGTTGAAACCGAGCAGATAAGTATTGTTCTTGGAAAAAACTTTGTGGTCAGTTTCCAGGAAGATGCCAGTCGTGATGTATTTGATCCGATACGTACAAAACTACAGATCGCAAAAAGCCAGATCCGGCAACGAACTGCCGACTACCTGCTATATGTCATGCTGGACCTGATCGTTGATAATTATTTCCTGGTTATGGAAAACCTGGGAGAGCAGATAGAGGCATTGGAAGAAGAGGTCGTTCGTAAAAGCAATACCCGTTCACTGGCCCGTATCAACCAGTTGAGAAAAGAGCTGATCGTATTAAAAAGAAATATTGCTCCTGTCAGGGACCTGGTCGGTGGTATTATTCGCAGCGAAAGTGAGTTGCTGGATGACCGGACAACAAAATATTTTAAAGACGTATATGATCATATTATTCAGGCATTTGACCTGAGCGAGAACTACCGGGATATCATGATGAGCATGCAGGATCTTTATGTAAGTAATGTGAACCTGCGGCTAAATGAAGTGATGAAGGTGATGACCATCGTGACCTGCCTGCTGGCGCCTGCCACTGTTATCGGTGGAGTGTTCGGGATGAATTTTGACATAATTCCCTATGCACACCACGACTGGGGCTTTTATTTTGCTGTTTCCATTATGGTGCTGGTACCATTATTGATGCTGTATGCTTTCAAAAAGCGGGGGTGGTTCTGACCGCCGGAAATCCTTTTCGGCGCCCCGGTCTTATTATTTTTTCTATTGCATTAAATATTCTTAAAGAAATATTTAATAATCCCCTGATTTTTTTCTAAATTGTTCTCCCTGATTTATCCACATAGCCTATCGCAATTACCTCCCCCTGCCCTTTCCCGATCCCCGTTTAGACCAATCCTTTAAAAATGACCAACCAGAACTCCGGTATGCGGGCAATATTGCTATGGCTTTCCCTTTCTCTCTTGTTTGTTGCCCAATCCGGCAACGCACAGGTGGTGGCAGGCATACGGGCCAACGGTATTATCAGGTCTCACGGAGATACGATCAATATCTGCAAGGGTGGCGCTGTTACTTACCTGAGCACTGCACTGGGTTCCTTAAACATAGATTGGTTGTTTACTAACGGCGGCACCACTACCACATTTACCGGTATCGGCCCTGTTACCATCACCTATAATACCAATGGGTACGACACGGCTTTTCAGCGGGTCGCCGGCGGGGCGTTTTCTGATTCCACTTTTGTTATCATCAATGTTTCAGATATATTCCCGGTAGCCAGTTATACTTTTTCGCCTGACGACGTTTGCGGAAATGAGAATATCCAGTTTGTAAACAACTCGACGACTGGCCCCCCGCTTACTTATTTATGGAACTTTGCCGACGGCAGCATAACTACCGTTCAAAACCCGGTACACCAGTTTCTTTCTGCGGTAGGACTTCCGGGCACACAGGTATTCCCGGTTAAGCTGGTAGTCACGAATGTTTATGGCTGCAAAGATTCGGTCACACAACCTGTCACTATAAAGAGAGTGCCTGATGCCGGCATTGGTAATGCAGATCCAACTGTATTGTTCGGACCATTTAACAACATTCAGACCTTTAAGAAATGCAGCAATATTCCCTTTTACAATTTCAAATTCCTGAATTTTTCTACTACACTTACCAATAATGTTTCATACACCATTCAATGGGGAGAAGGCTCGCCGGATTCGACTTTTACTAACTGGCCCGCCGGCCAGGTGATCGGCCATACTTTTCCATTAGGTGGCAGCACCGTTACAGTAAATGTTACCGGGCCTGATGGATGTATCGGTATAAAAAAATATATAGTCTTTCTCGGCACCAACCCGGCGGGCGGTCTTGCCAGCCTGGGTAATACGGATATTTGTTCGTCGGATTCATTACGTTTTGTGATCACCAATACAGAAAATAATCCGCCGGGCACTATTTATTCATTCCTGATCAACGATTATTATCAACCACAGGTATTTCAACACCCTCCGCCAACCATCGTCGCCCATCATTTTAATAACGGGTCCTGTTTTACCAATAGCAATAATGGTCTACAAACCTATACCAATGCTTTCGGCGCTTACTTAACCATTGAAAATCCCTGCGGATCGAACAGCGCTTCCGTTGTGCCTATATATGTTTCGGGCAAACCACGCCCATTGATCCACCTGCCGACACCTGTCGTTTGTGTAAACACGGCTGTTACCATTACTAATGCTTCCAGCTATGGCAATGTAGTAACAGCAACCGGAACATTTACATCCGATTGTATCAATAACGGTATAAAGGTCTGGACCATTTCTCCTGCTACCGGTTATACTATTATGGCCGGGTCGCTGGGTTCGCTAAATGGCAGCACAACCAATGGTTCGCTGTGGACCAACGGAAGCAACTCGCTAAATGTTCTGTTCTCCGCAACCGGGATCTATACTATTAAGATCTATGTATATAACGACCGCTGCGGGCTGGACAGCACTTCACAAACTATTTGTGTCCGCAATCCGCCACAGGCTTCTTTTTCATTGAGCCAACATAGTAGTTGCGGGCCCTTCACTATTTCTCCCGATAATACTTCCCCGGCCGGCGGTTGCCAGGGAGATGATTATGAATGGCAGGTGACTTATGACGATCCGCAAGGTTGTGCCCCGGCAACCGGCAGCACCTACTCATTTGTAAACGGTACGGGTGCATTCTCTGCTTTCCCCTCTATATTGTTGAATCGTGTTGGCCGCTATGTGATCCGGCTGATCGTTCGTGCCCACAATTCTCCTTATGGTTGTCCGCCGGTGATTGCTACAGATACATTCTATATAAAAGGACCGCCGATGGCTTCAGTGGCCACTATCGGTTCGGTTTGTGTAAATAATGCTATCGCCCCTTCAGCTTCTGTTATTAATTGTTATGCGCCGGGGCCCTTCGGTTATCAATGGTCGTTTACCAATGGTAGCCAGGTTGTATCCACATTGTTGTCGCCCGGAAATATTATATATGCCAATGCCGGCACGCATCCTGTTCAGTTGATAGTGACCGACAGCAGTTGTATGCTTAGCGATACGGTTATTACCAGTGTTGCTGTATTTCCTGCGCCATTGGCTGAGGCCGGCAACAATGCTTCTGTCTGCAGCGATACTCCGGTTCCAATTGGAATGACAGGTGTGGCCGGTGTCACCTATCAATGGACGCCTGTCGTTGGGCTAAATAATCCGGCGATCGCCAACCCGGTATCAATATTAAATTATTCCGGGCCATCACCCGATACTGTCTATACTTATTATCTCACGGTTTCACTTGGCGCCAGTTGTTTAAGCACAGATTCTGTAAAAATTACGGTGAGGAGGAAACCGGTTGTTACAATTAATCCCCCGGCGGCACAGATATGTATTGGTAATATTATAACCCTCACCGCCAGTGGTGCTGACAACTATGTGTGGACACCGGCTATTACATTAATTAATTCAGTCGCTGCGTCTGCTACCGTTGCTCCTATTGTTACAACCACTTACTCAGTGACGGGCTCTTTAACCAACGGCTGTACCGATAATGAAACGGTAACCGTCGTAGTTAACCCTGATGCTGATGCTAACTTCATTACAGGCGATACATTAAAATGTGCGCCGGTGAACATTAATACCTTAATAACAAATATTCCTTACCCGGCCGGTAACGGAACCTATAACTGGTATGCAGATAATGTGCTTATCGCTTCCAATACTTCCGGTGTTGTTCCTTCCTACATGATCAACCTGCCTGCTGATACAGTAACCATAAAGCTGGTCGCCATCAGCCCTTATGGCTGTAAGCCAGATAGCATTCAAAAAACATTTATCACAAGACCTTCGGTAACTGCTTTTTTTACCAAAGACCGGGACAGCGCCTGTGCGCCGCTGAATGTTCTGTTTACCAACACATCCACTTTATTAACCAGCAATATCCTTTTCTACTGGAATTTCGGGAACGGAATTACTTCCGGCGCTGTACAACCCGGAACGATCACATTCAATACAAGCCCCACTTTCCGGGATACTGTCTATCATATCGTACTGAAAGCATATAATGGCTGCGATACCAGTTATTACCGCGACAGTGTAAAAGTATTTGCCAATTCCAAAGCAAGGTTTGCTGTTGACACCACCCGTGGTTGCTCCCCGTTCACCATACATATCCAAAACACTTCTTTAGGAAACAGCCTGGCTTATTACTGGGACTTCGGTGACGGACTTACTGATACAACATATAGCCTGACCTCGTTTACGCATACTTATTATACCGGTATCATCCGCAACTATACGATCAGGCTGATCTCAGAAAATCAATGCACAAGAGATACGCAATCCCTCGTTATCGTTGTCAACCCCATTACTATTCAGCCATTCATTACCGCCTACGGCAACCAACTATCAGGCTGTGCCCCGCATTTGGTAACATTCAATAACAGTTCTGTCGGCGCCGCACAACTGACATGGAATTTTGGTGATAATACGCCGTTGGTTATTATTCCAAATAGTCAAAACAGTATTAGTCATTTATATAACAGCCCCGGAATTTACACAGTTACCATCCGGCTGCAGAATGATTGTTCCGATACAACCATTCAAAGAACGATTGTTGTTTATGCTCCGCCGGTTGCTGATTTTTCTGTTACTCCAATTAAAATTTGTATAGGTCAGTCTGTAACGGTTACCAACAACTCTACCGGTGCCAACTCTTACGAATGGCAATGGGGAGATGGCAATACATCAACATTTGCCGGCGGGCAACACACGTATAACAGCCCGGGTCTATATACTATTACCCTTATAGCTAAAAAAGTAGATCCTTCCGGTTTTATTTGTTATGACACGGCTTCGCATGTTATAACGGTTGTAAATAAAATTCCGGCGCAGATAACTGTTGCGCCGGGCAAACCCTGTGCGCCTTATACGCTTAGTGTGAATGCGGGCAATATCTCCGGCTACAGCCTTATCAAATGGGTGATCTATGACAGCAGCAGCGCTCAACAAGAGTTTCATTTAACGGGGCCTTCAGCCATGCATGTATATGATGTGCCGGGAAATTATTCAGTAAAACTGATCGTATATACAACGGCCGGTTGTGTTGACAGCAGCACATATTCATTCCGGGTTTATCACACCCCTGTAATCACATTCGAGCCCCGCCTGGTAAAAACCTGTAGTCACGATACACTTGTTGCATATTCAGCCACCACGTCAAACACCGGTGGGCAAGCTGTAAACTATAAATGGTTTATCAATGGTTCGGTAGAAGGAACAAACAATCCGTTTGGTTATCACTTCCAGACCTCGCTGGATAATGCTGTGCCGGTAGAGTTCAATGTGCAGGCGCTGGCGCAAAATGTGGCCGGCTGTGGTGATACTTCCTGGCTGGGAAAAATGGTCATTCAGCCCCTGCCATTCCCGGGTATCGTGGTCAGCCCCTCAGTGGTGATACAGCAACCCGATTATACATTTAGTTTTAAAGACACCGTTGCTACCAGCCCTGATAAAAAATATACCTGGTATATGGGCGACCGCTCATTGCAAACACGCAACGGAAGGGAAACATCTTATACTTACAGCGACACCGGAACTTATAATGTCCGGCTATTGGTAAAAGATTTCAGTACCGGTTGCAGCGCTATGGATTCGGTAAAAGTAACCATTCAGTATGTGCCCGGTTTCCTCCATGTTCCTAATGCGATGTGTTTGGGTTGTGGTAATGCGGGGTTACGACAATTCCTGCCGCTTGGCAAAGGCTTGAAAACATATCGTTTGCGGATCTATAATGCATGGGGTCAAAAAATATTCGAAACAAATAAGCTGGATGGAAACGGATCGCCATCTGAACCGTGGAACGGAACACATGGAGGAAAACCCAATTCGCCAACATTGCAACAGGATGCATACAGCTGGCAGATAGAAGCTACGTACACAAATGGAACGGAGTGGAGAGGAATGCTTTTCCCGGGAAGCAATAAACATGTAAAGGCCGGTTTTATCACTATTATAAAATGATCGGTATGAAAAAAATAGTATGTAATAAAAAGATAAGAGGTGCTTGTATAGCCCTGCTTACTTCTTTACTGTTACAGTCACCTGCCTTTGCGCAGGATCCCATATTCTCACAGTCCTATTTGTCCCCGATCAATTTAAATCCTGCTGCAACAGGGGCTGGCGACAAAGATCTTCGCATCAGCGCTATTTATCGCCGTCATTGGTGGACGATCCCATCACAAATGAATTACATGGCTGTTTCTATTGATAAATTTTTCCCGTCTATCAGCAGCGGTATTGGAATATTAGCCACCAACTCCAGTGAAGGTTATTTGAGAAAAACAGGCGTTTATGGTTCTTATGCTTATACCGTATGTGCCGGAACGGAAAGTGTTGCTTCGAATGGTGGCCAGCCCAGGTGGTTTTGGACAGGCGGACTACAGTTTGGTGTAGCACAAAGAAGAATAGATTACAGTAAACTGGTTTTTGCTGATGAGTTGGATATTAACGGCATCATTCCCGGTGCTGTTTCTGCCGCTGATCCTGCTGTGAACAGCGGTAAACTATTTCCTGATTTTGCTGCCGGCACTTTCTTTAATTATCATCTCACTGAAAACAGCCGGTTGCTGGTTGGTTTCAGCGCACATCACATCAACAGGCCGGATGAATCGCTTACCAACTCCGGCGATACCACAAGAAGCCAGTTGCCGGTAAGATGGACGGGCAATCTTTTATACACTTATACTAATCCCGAACAAACATGGTCGTTCAGTCTTGGCGCTATTGGTTATAGCCAGGCAAAACACAGCAGCTACCAGGTGGGAATGGAAGTAACGCAAAACCAGGTGGATGTCAGTCTTGGATTGTGGTACCGCGGTAGTGTTAATTTCAGGGATATGAATACGGTCAGCCTGACCCTGTCGTTTAACCTGTCCGGGGGAAACAATGATCGTGATAAAATAAGAGTGGGTCTGGCTCACGATGCACAGGTGGGCAAGAATAGTTATTCTTATACTGCAGGAAGTTCAGAAGTGGGATTTGTGTGGGATCATAGCAGTTATAACCAGGATTCAGACAACCCCTGCAAACCAAAGATCAGCAGTCAAAGCGCCTGCCCGATACGATAGTGAATTTATTTTTTCTTATAAACAGGCACCGTACTGCAAGGCTCTCCGTACATAATGCTTTTGGCAACCGGCCGGAGTAATTTGGTCAGTTCCATATATACAAAATCACCGATGGGTGTTTCACCGCAACCTTTTACCACCACCCGCTTATCGGCGAACTCCTTTATATCGATCATTGAAAGATTCTTCAGGAAAATATTTTTGTGCAACTCTTTTTCATCACCCATTACAATATCTTTTGCTACGGGTTGTAAATAAGACGCGGCCAGCATATAGGCCCATACAGGGATAACGGCATCTGCAGAACAGGTAATGGCGATATG
>DATDIX010000191.1:0-4932 GCA_036520835.1 Chitinophagaceae bacterium
ATACATATCGAAGCGGGCAGCGGCTTAAGCAAGGATGAAGTGGAAAAGATGAAAGCGGAAGCAAAGGCCAATGAAGCGACCGATAAAGCTGAACGTGAAAAGGTGGATAAGCTGAATGCAGCTGACAGCCTGGTGTTCCAGACAGAGAAACAAATAAAGGAATACGGTGATAAGATACCGGCTGATAAGAAGGCCGCTATTGAAACATCAGTAGCTAAATTGAAAGAAGTACATAAAGCACAGGACATTGCCGGTATTGATGCAGCCATGGCTGAACTGAATGCCGCATGGACTGCAGCCAGCCAGGATATTTATAATGCACAGTCCACAGGAGCCGGTGGCCAGGGTGGGGCGCAGCCCGGCGCACAACCGGAAGGTGGAAACGGACAGCAAAGTGCCGGCGCTAAAGAAGATAATGTGACGGATGTGCCGTATGAGGAGGTGAAGTAAGTCGTCTGAACCGGGATTTTAAGGATTAAGAAGATTATTAGGAAATAAGGAAGCCCCTGCGAAAATTTCGTGGGGGGCTTTTTACTTTTAAAAAAGTCGGTATTAACCGCCATCCCTTTTTTATTCAAATTCTTTTACGGAAGATTAATTATACCGAGATCTGTTAGCTTTCCGGCTCCAACTTTTATATCGAATATTATATATTCTGTCAATTCCCCTGCGCCTGCTATAGAAAAATCTGTTACCGGGTAGTCAGGTTCTCTAAAATAGGTGATAACAACTGAATAGATGCCGCCCGGTATTCTGTCAAAGCGGAAGTGTCCGTCTTTTGTATAATAATACTCTTTAGCAGAAAACTTGTCATTTGTAACCTGGATACCAACCTCTGATCCTAAAGGTAAGATCAACCCGGTGACCGATCCTCCCTTCCACATCACCCTGTCTGAAGAATTATTTATTGCAGCTTCATCCGTTGTTTGCAGCGGTGCTATTTCTTCTTTTGTGCAACTGAAGAACATTATAGTAAGAACAGATATCAATAAGATAACCGGCAGGAAAAAAAGCTTTTTCATGGCTATACTTTTTGGTTATTTAATATTGTTTTCTCTGGTATAGTGAGTTTGCCGGCAGGAAGACCTAAAACATAACCGCTAAAGAGCAGACCCTGATAAAAGGCTCAGCAGATCAGCGGCCTTTTTATAACACTAGGTAATTTTTAATAGTGAATAATTTTTTTTGCCGATATAAAGTAACACAGAATTTACAGCGAAAAACTATGATCCCGGGTGTAAGCGAAGGTGATTTTTGTCAGGATGATCGTGATGAATACCCATGTTCATTTTCTTTTCAGCCTGGTCTCATTGCCCCGCCTTGTGCAAAGCGTGGACTCGGCGTTAAAAGAAAGTATTTTTCATCTCATACTTGTATGCTTCAGCCGGTGAATGACGATATGATCTTTGGTTATTGAATAAACCAACATGTAATGTTTGGTAACTAATGTCTTTCTAAAGCGGGAGTGCTTGCTACTTTTAAAACCGATATAGGGATGCTTAGTAAGTAGTTTTGACTTGATAAGAAGGGTTTTATGAAAACGGTCCAAGACTTTTTCCGGCCAGCTTGCTTTTAAGTAAAAGACAATTTCCCAGAAATCTTTTTGTGCAATAGCCGTCCAGACTATTTCTTTTTCCATGCTTCAAACCGTTGCATTAATTCCTGGTGGCTGATAAAATCCCCTTTGCCATATTGTGCCTCCGATTCCATTACGAGGTTCTTATCTTCCTCAGACAATTCATCCCACCAATCTGAATCGCCGGTTTGCAGCATGGCTTTTACTTCTTCCAGTAATAACTCATTATCACATTTATCCACAAGCTGGTGCAGTTCTTTTTTTATAAGATCGCTCATAAAATGCGTTTCTCAAATTTAATAAATTTTCCCGGCAGGCTGATATTTAGCAGGCAGTATTCCGATTTAGGTCAAATCAGGTAATTACCGTTTCCATGGTTCGGGTCACGCCAACCATCTGACCAGAAAGAGTGCCCGACTTAAAACCTTCCTTTGGCCTGTACCGGAAATTGTTTTACCTTTTCCCTTCACCAAAAAACTTAAGCGTATGAGAAATCTTCTTGTCTTATCATTTATTGCAGTTAGCTGTATTTGTATTTCATGCAATAACGAATCGGGTGGCATGTCGGCTACAGCCAAAAAGAACCTGGAAGTAAACGATGCTATCATGAAAGCCTATGAAGCGGGTGATTTCAGCAAGATGGGCGACTATATTGCTGCCGATGCAGTGGATCATGGCGGCGAGACCGGCGATGTAAAAGGACTGGACAATATTATCAGCGAAATGAAAAAATACCGGGAGATGATGCCGGATATGAAATCAACCATGACCAGGAGCCTCGCTGATGATGAATATGTTTATACATGGGCAACGGTTACAGGAACAATGGGGGGCAAACCCACTTCCATGACATCCATAGATGTATCGAAATTCAAAGATGGCAAAGCCGTAGAACATTGGATCTATATGGACCCGAAAGAACTGATGCAGATGATGGCCCCGCCGCCAACTACTGAACCAACCAAAATGCCTGCTGATACATTGAAAAAATAGGATAGCAATATATCACTAACCTGAAATGCCTGGTTATTGACCGGGCATTTTATTTATCCTTTGCCTGCACCACTTCAAAACTTGCACTGCCGACAGGTTTGTTCTTTTTGGCATTAGTAATATAAAAGATCACCCGGCCCGGCTTATTCACCTTCACAATATACCTGCCGTTTCCAACCATAGTGATCGTTCCCTGGGAAATGGCCAGTTGTATGTCTTCACTTTTCACCTTATTTACTTTCAATGTGATCTCGTTATCAGTCCCGGTGTAGAGAACGTAAGGAGTGGCCGAAGAAATCTCAAAGCTGTCATCCTCCACTACGAATGTTACAGGCTGTTTCCTGTATGCCTTCACCGCCCTGTTATTTTGCATCGCCGGTGTCCATGAACCCGATTTCTTCAGTATTCTCACCACTTCCGCCTCCATCCCATAGCCGATCCTTGTTAACGGCTTAATATCTGATACCGTTCCGTTGCGGTCTACCACGAACTGAATGTAGACAGTGTACTTCCCAACAGGAGCGTCATTATCTACCGGTACATTAGGGTTCAGGTTCTTTTCAAGAAATTTTCTCCATGCATCAAAACCTCCGGGAAAAGCAGCTTCCTGATCTACTTTTTCAAAAATGCTTCCTTCAGGTACATCCAGGGAATCCTTCACAGTATTCTCCTGTGCCCAACCGGTGAAGGATAAAAAAGAAGCGGATAACAAAAAGATAAACAGGTAAGGTTTCATATTGTGTTAGCTTTGGGGCAAGATATTCATTTTTTTATTTTAAGTAATAGTTAAGTCACCACCCAGTCATGGAAATAGAAATATTCACCTTAGCCGACTTTGCCCAGGATAATCATTCCAAACTGACAATAGTAGGCACATTTGATTCTATACAATCGAAACAGTTTCCATGTGTGCACCCGTCGTGTACCATTGCCACGAGGCTTCGGTTCGCTGCAAAAGAAGCAGGGGAGCATGATTTCCGGCTGCGTCTGATCGATGCGGATGGTAAAGAAATGATCAAGCCTATTGAAGGAACGATCAATATTTCAACACCCCCGAACGGGCAGTTGATGACCATTAACGTGGTGGCCAATTTCGCCCAGTTGAAATTTGAAAAACCCGGCCGTTATTCTTTTGAATTGTATTTAGACGGAGAATGGAAGTCGGGGTTGCCATTATTTTTGCATAAGACCGGTTGATCTTATCATTTCCTGTCACTTACTATTGAAAAATATAAATGCCGGTCTCCCGACCGGCATTTATGTAAACAAAGTTTCTACTGGAAAAATATTCTGCCAATATCCGTAACATTTCCCCATTGTACCTTCACTTCCGGGATTTCAACCACGACCAAAGTGGCAATATTTAATACCTCCAAAGTATAGATGCCCGCAGGCAGCCGGTCAACTCTGAAATGACCATCTCTTGTGTAATGATAAGTATCGGAAGAAAAATAGCGGTCATACACCCTGATCTTCACTTCGGTCCTGGCAGGCATTATAATACCGGTAACAGAACCCCATTTGGCTACTCTTTCAGCAGAACTGTTTGTAACAGCGTCCTCATTATTAGCCGGGTTTGATACTATTTTTTCCTTTGCACAACTGAAGAGGATAATAGAAAGAATGAAAAATAAAAGAATGGCAGGCTGGAAGAAGAAATACTTTTTCATGGCTATATTTTTTGGTTGACTAAAATTTTGGCTTACCTGCAATAGTATATGGTAAAGCTTTATATCAAATAGTCAATCCTGAAACCAATCATGTAACCATTGAAGAAAAAATATTACAGTATAGTATTGAAAGGTCATTTCATTCCATCATAACAAACCTGCTATCCAATAACTGAAACCACCAATTCGCTCATTACTTCTTTGGAAGATAAGTTACATTGTCGTACATTTGCATCATCAATTTGAGCGTTGTATAGTACTTACAAACAGGTGATAGAATTCTACACTTTCTTTTAACGATTCTTTAGTGTTTTTCTCCCCGATTGCTCAAAAAAATTATATCGTAACAATTTAAAAAGGAGATATATCATGAAGAGTGATGTTATGCCCTCTGTTGTACAGATGGGTGCAGAAGAACTGCAACAATTGACGGCAGAAGTAAAAGAAACAGTAGCAAGCGGTATCCAGTTGCCAAAGACGAAGAAAAAATCTTTCGGAGTAGCGGATATGTGGAATATCCGCCGGAATGCGAGATCAACCAGCGATTTGCTGAGAAGATAAAAGTTCTTTTATTATGTCTTCAGGCCATCCCGTTTAAAACAGGGTGGCCTTTTTTATTGAACAACGGACTGCAGTAAAAACAAAACCCGTCCCGCTTAAAGCGGGACGGGTTTCTTTATTTAAAAGGTGTTT
>DATDIX010000192.1:0-6670 GCA_036520835.1 Chitinophagaceae bacterium
GTAATGCCTGTTTCTTTAATGATGGGATAAACTACGTCAGTACCAAAATCATTCGCCAGGGATTTGGGATAAGGTTCTTTATAATAATCCAGCCTGTTTAATTTTTCCAGTAAACCGGCATTCACTTTTCCCAGTGAAGCCATTTCACCGCCTTTGTCATACTCTTTACCCGCTTCATTGGCCAGCATATTCAACACACGATTGGCCGGGCATATATCAAAAGCAATATATCCCGAAGCTGACGACGAATCTGTATTGACTGTTATATTGGCAATGCCGCCGAGATTCAGGAAATAATCATAATTATCCAGCAATAATTTTTCCCCTATCGGAACAATAGGCGCACCCTGCCCTCCAAAAGCTACGTCCAATGCACGCAGATCAGTAATCACCGGCAATTGTGTTTCGGAAGCTATCGCAGCGCCATCACCCAATTGCGCTGTCATTTTTTTGGCCGGAACATGAAAAGTAGTATGACCATGTGATGCGATCAGGGCTACTTTATACTGCAATTCGTTTTCGGCAATAAATTTATTGACCTGCTGCCCGAGATAATGACCATAATCCGTGTGCAGCAATTGATAATCCAGTGCATTTAATGAAATGGCATTTTTCAGTCTTGTTATCCATGCCGGGGTATAAGGAAGGCAATCGGCTTTTAATATCTCGTAACTCCATTTGCCCCCGTTTTCATGAAACTCCACATATGCAATATCCAGCCCGTCCAAAGAACTGCCGCTCATTAAACCAATAGCCCGGTAAACCATAAGATTTATATTTTAGTCCCGATAGCTATCGGGAGCAGATTTATTATAGATTTGTCCAAAAGTACAGCGTTTTATAACGCATAGCTGAAGGCTGAAATCGTCAACATTAAACTTTCAATCGCTATGATCGTAAACCTGAGCCAGCAACATTCCCTGATCAGTAACTGGGTAAGCGAGTTGAGGGATGTAACCATCCAGGGTGACCGTATGCGTTTTCGCCGCAACCTTGAACGGATCGGTGAAGTAGCCGCCTATGAGATCAGTAAAGTTTTACCTTTTAAAGAAGTAGAAGTAGAGACCCCTCTCGGAACAGCTACCAGTAAACTCATGACCACTCAACCGGTAATTGCTACTATCCTCCGGGCCGGGCTGCCCCTGCACCAAGGCCTGTTGAATTATTTTGATAAAGCCGATAACGCATTCATTTCCGCCTACCGCAAACACAATAAAGATGGTAGTTTCGAGATCAGCCTTGATTATATCTCCTGTCCTGAACTGGAGGATCGGGTACTAATCATTTCGGATCCCATGCTCGCTACGGGTTCTTCCTTAGTAAAAACGATCCACTTTCTCAAAGAAGAAGGCCGCCCAAAAGAAATTCATATTGTAGCCGCAATCGCCTGCACCGTTGGTATTGAATATGTTAAACGGGAAGACCCCCATGTTACTATCTGGTGCGGGGATATAGATGATGAGTTGACAGCTAAGGGGTATATCGTCCCGGGTCTTGGTGATGCCGGTGACCTTGCTTTTGGCGTAAAAGTACAGATGTAAACCCGGCAGCTTTTCCTGCTTGCAGCTTGTCCTCTTTACTAGGGGGCTAAATTTCTCCCGCTATCAAATTTGTTGTAATTTTCCGCTTTGAATCCCGGCATTGTAAATAACCACTCAGACCGGGGCAATTTCACAGGCAAGAACGGCGTTTTATAAAGGATCTGGGTTTGGGATATTTGCCTGTGAGACAGTGAAAAAAACATAATTGCTGAGATGAAAAAACTTCTTTTTACCCTTACTATCTGCGTGGCCCTGTCAACTGTGTCAGTTGCCCAGGATCCGAATTTTTCCCAATTCTTTGCCTCACCTCTTACATTGAACCCTGCTCTTACCGGCAAGTTTGATGGGGTATATCGTGTGGCAGGGAATTATCGCAATCAATGGCCGACTATAAGCAATGCTTATACTACAGCTACTGTATCCTGGGATATGGGGATCATGAAGGCCAAGATCCCCGAGGGAGATCAGTTCGGGATAGGTGTTTTAGGTTTTACTGACAGGGCAGGTGACGGAGCGTTAACTACAAATCATCTTGGTCTGTCTCTTGCTTATCATAAAAGTCTTGATGAAAACAGTTACCACCAGATTGGAGCGGGTTTCCAGGGTGTCTATACAAATAAAAGATTAAATGTTGCCAACCTGAAATTCCAGGATATGCTGACACCGTTTGGTTTTACCGGAACTACCTCGGAAATTTTTACCAATGGTGATCAGAATTTAAGCTACTTCGACCTGAATGCCGGCGTTATTTATAATGGCTCCACAAACGGGTATAATAATTTTTATTTAGGCGCATCTATGTATCATATAAACCGTCCCAAGGAAAGTTTCCAGGGGAGCGATTTTGTATTAAGTGCACGTACAACACTGCAGGCAGGAGCAAAAATTCCGGTAGGCACCTATAATTACCTGCATTTTGCCGGTAATCATAGTATGCAGGCAAAAGCACATAATACGATGATCGGCGCAGCCTATTCGCTGAACGTAAATAATGATGAAGAAAACCCTACTAATGTTTATCTCGGCACATGGTATCGTTTCAATGATGCCATTATTCCGTATATGGGTCTTGAATTTGGCGAATGGCATCTTGGCGCTTCCTATGATGTCAATACTTCGGCATTAAAAACTGCTTCTAACTCCAGGGGTGGTATTGAAATGTCGCTCATTTATATCAGGAAATACACAGATCCTAATATGAAGAAACTGAACTGTCCGAAGTTCTGATCCTGGTCTGATAAAAGAAATTCAAATGCCTCCTTTACGGAGGCATTTTTATAGCGTCATTAAAAAAGGCAGGAGAAACCAACTGAACAGGCTAATAAATATAATAGCCACGATATTCATAACAAACCCGGCTTTGGTCATTTGCCTGAGACGTACATGACCGCTGGCAAATACAATAGCATTAGGAGGTGTGCCCATCGGAAGCATACCGGCACAACTTGCTGCCAGCGTCATTGGAATACCCAGTTGCAGCGGATCCATCCCTAAAGCTATAGCCAAAGAAGAAACTACCGGGCCAAAAACAATTACCTGTGCCACATTGCTCATCAGTTCACTCAGGAAAATGGCAACAACAGTAATAGCCACTACCAGTATAAATCCATTGCCGGAAAATTGAGCCAGCCATTCGCCCAGACTCTGTATCAAACCGGCTTTATCCAGCGCATTTGCCAATGATATACCTCCCCCGAACAATAATAAAATTCCCCAGGCCATTTTACTTGTATCGCTCCAGGCAAGAAGCGACTCTTTATCTTCTTCCTGTTTACCTGAAGGGCAAATAAATAAAGTGACGGCGCACATTACCGCTATTATCGTATCATCCAGTACAAACAACCCCTGTGCTTTGTTGATCAGTTCCCTGGTGATCCACAAAAAAGCTGTACCCGCAAAAATCACCAGCACCCTTTTCTCTGCAACAGACAATGGCCCCAGGCGGATGATCTCTTCTTTTATATGTTGTTTTGTACTGAGATCGGATTTTATACGGTTGGGAAACAACCACTTTACCATAACAAGATAAAGACTGATCAATAGTAATATCGCTAATGGAGTGCAGACAAGCATCCAGTTCACAAACCCGATCTCATAATTGAATCTTTCTCTTATATGTACAGCGTATGCAAAGTTGGGAGGCGTGCCAATGATAGTAGCGATCCCGCCAATATTGGATGCATATGCGATCGCCAGCATGATGGTAACCGAAAAGTTCGAAATATTACCTGCTCCTTTGTGATTCTCTTTCATGACATGGATAACAGACAAAGCGATCGGGAACATCATCATAGTTGTGGCCGTATTGCTCAGCCACATGCTAAGCAATCCTGTAGCCAATATAAATCCTAGCACGATCCTGTTACCACTGGTGCCGGTAATACGAACGATATTTAATGCAATACGGCGGTGCAGGTCCCATTTTTCAATGGCTAGACCGAGCATGAAACCACCCATGAATAAAAAGATCACCGGGTTGGCATAAGGCTCTGCTGTTTCGTCGAGTTTGGCAATCTTAAGTAACGGGAATAAAATGATAGGCAATAAAGCAACGACCGGCATAGGTAAGGCTTCGGTGACCCACCAGGTGATCATCAGGCCTGCAATGGCTAATGTTTTATTAGCTGAATGATCAATGGAAAATGGATTACTGAAGTATAATAGAAGAGCAACCAATATTCCGGCCAGCAAACCGGTCCATTTTAATTGCTGTTTGGAGAGGGTCAATCTTATAATTTTTTATCAAAATACAGATTCTGGTTCGGTTTACCGCTTACAAATGGATTTCCCTGTATAAAAAACCGGTAAGGCAATAAGGCATTATCCCCCGCATAATCAACCCCGATGCGGGGAGAGGTAACAATATCTTTCTTTTTATACCGGAACCCATCATCAGCGAGGAACAAACTTTTACCCAATAAAGAAGTACCACTATGGTAAGTATATATGCCCAGTGCTTTTGAAAAATTGCCGGGACCGCGGGTTAGGCTATTGTCAAAATTCTTTTTCCCGGTACGTCTGAGCATTTCCTCTATTCCTATTATTGGTTCCCCTGCACGGATCAATATAGCATGGGGTATTTCTTCCTTATTAGTGATTACATTAAATAAATGATGAATACCATAGCATAAATAAACATAGGCAAAGCCCCCCTCACCATACATTACTTCATTCCTTCGGGTTCTTCTTGCCCCATAAGCATGAGATGCCTTATCGGTTACACCTGCATAGGCCTCTGTTTCTACGATCCGGGCGGATGTAACAATGCCATTCCATCTTGTCACGATCACTTTACCCAGCAGATCTTTTGCTATTTGCAGCACATTCTTTCGCTGGTAAAATGAAAGAGGCAGTTTCGTTATATATTCCATTAACTATACTACTTAAAAATTCAGGTGATAACCTGCTTGCCATTCACCACTTACCATTCTCTTTGCTATATTTACCTACTCAAAATTAGGTTTTGCTTAAGGAAATAGTAATAGCCTTCCAATCCTGGTCAGAAGCCCATCGTTTCATTCAACAGCATAAGCTCTGGAAATGGATAGTTATTTCCGGCATTATTTACACCTTTTTGTTCGTGGTGGGCATGTATTTTTTCTGGACCTCTGCTAATGGCGCAGTTTCCTGGACAAGTGATAAAATGGGAATAGATACCTGGCTGCAGCAGAAAAGAAGCGAATGGCTGAGTTTCTTTTTTGTAATGATGGGGATGATGCTGCGGTTAGTACTCGTCCTTTTCTACTTCTCCCTTTTTAAATATATCATCCTGGTCATCGGCTCACCGGTATTTGCCTACCTGAGTGAAAAGACAGAAGCTATTATTGAAAATAAAGAGCATTCTTTCAAATGGTCAGAACTGAGAAAAGATGCAGCCCGGAGTATCCGGCTGGCGCTTCGTAATTGCGTCGGGCAAACAGTATACCTTATCGGGCTGGCGTTAATGTCGTTATTGCCACTGGTCGGCTGGATCACCCCGATCATTGCATTGCTAATGGAATGTTACTATTACGGTTTCTCCATGCTGGATTATAGTTTTGCCAGGACCAATTTCACTCCCCAGCAAAGTATCCGGTTCATTGGCCGTCATAAAGGGCTGGCAATCGGGAATGGCGTTTTATTTTACCTGATGCATGTCGTCATCATCTTTGCGCCTGCCTATGCTATCATTGCTGCTACATTAAGCGTACATAAAGTAAAAAACAGTTAGCCATGCATCCAAAAGGGAAAGTATACCTGATTCCTTCCCTGCTGGATGATGCCGGCATGGAAGGAATTCCTCCCGCAATTGTGACAGCCGTAAAAGATTGCCAGGTTTTCTTTGTAGAAAATGAACGGACAGCCCGCCGCTATTTAAAGCGGGTATGGAAAGAAATGGTCATTGACGATCATAAATGGTTTACTATTCATAAAGCAGAAAAAGAGGTTCAAAATGCATTCAGGGAAACCCTTGACGAGGGAAAGAATATCGGCATTATCAGCGAAGCGGGTTGCCCCGGTGTGGCAGATCCCGGTCAACTATTGGTGGCCGTTGCCCAGGAAATGAATATAGTGATAAAACCATTGGTCGGTCCGAGTTCCATATTACTGGCCCTGATGGCAAGCGGTATGAACGGGCAGCAATTTCAATTCATCGGTTACCTGCCGATAGATAACCAGCAAAGAGTAAAAGTTATAAAAGAACTGGAAGCAGAATCACAGAAGAAGAAATGCACTCAAATATTTATTGAAACGCCTTACCGCAACAACCAGTTGGTGGAAACAATAATAAAAAATTGTAAGCTATTAACGAAGCTTTGCATCGCAGCTGACCTGACAGGGCCCGGTGAATGGATCAGCACCAAAACAATTGCCGAGTGGAAGAAAGAGAAGGTGGATGTTCATAAACGACCGGCCATTTTCCTGCTTCTTGCAGAATAGAATAGGCTAATGATAAAGCAGAACCCGGGATATTACTCCTTCTGCAGCAACAAGTAATTGCTCAATATAAAAGGCTGTTTCTAAGCCAACAATCTGTATCCATACTTTCTTTTCCGCATTCTCTTTCCTGCTAAACCTTTAGCTGTTATTCGTGTCAAAACAGTTGTTAGCTTAACAAAAAATTTGTGAGGTCAAACCAATTATTATTA
>DATDIX010000193.1:0-2564 GCA_036520835.1 Chitinophagaceae bacterium
TCTCCCTGTTCCCGACAAAGACCCGTGATGCCCTGAACAAGGACAATAAAGCGGTAGTGGACCTGGCCAACCAGATCGAGGCGAAGTTGTTTAATATGGAGAACAGAAGGAATATTGCGTAGCCCCAATAGCCCCTGTCCCCTGAAGGGGAACTTAGGACGGATCGTCTTTTAGCCTGCCTTAAGCATTATAAAGGGAAAGAAAGATCAAATACCAGAGTATTCGTAAGCCCCTTTAGGGGTTTGGGGCTTCTAATATGCTTTCTTTTCTACCGAGTCAAGAATATTGACATAACTCACATATCTGTCTTCCGTAATTTCTCCATCCACTACAGCTTGCTTTATCGCACATCCCGGTTCATTCACATGCAGGCAATTGTTGAACTGGCAATCATTCAACCGGTCTCTCATTTCTGGAAAATAATGAGAAACTTCCTGCTTTTCAATATCCACGAGTCCGAATTCCCGCATACCCGGTGTATCGATGATGCAGCCACCTGAAGGAAGATCGAACATCTCTGCAAAAGTGGTAGTATGTTGTCCTTTGCCACTCCAGCCACTGATCTCCCCGGTCTTTAATGCCAGTTCGGGAAGAATGACATTCAGTAAAGAAGACTTGCCTACGCCGCTATGCCCGCTGATGAGGGTTGTTTTGCCAGCCAGTTCTTTTTTTACTTTTTCTATTCCCTCATCGTCTTTAACACTTACAAGAAAAACTTTGTAGCCCACTTCTTCATACATGGCTTTCCATTGCTCAAATTTTTCCTGCTCTTTCTTTTTATGCAGGTCGGCTTTGTTAAATACAATGATGGCCGGTACATGATACATTTCAGAAGCCACGAGAAAACGGTCAATAAAACCCTGCGAGGTCCTGGGCTCTTTTAAAGTAGCTACCAGCATAGACTGGTCAAGATTGGAGGCTACGATATGATGCTGGTGGGCAAAGCGGGGTGATTGCCGGTTGATATAATTTCTCCTGCCGAGGATCTTTGTGATCATGGCGGTACCCTCACCTTCATTCTCCACATCTATTTCCACTTCATCCCCCACTGCCACCGGGTTAGTGCTGGTGATGTCATCAATTTTAAAAATACCTTTCATACGGGCATTATGCCATTTACCCGATCCGTCCTTTACCGTGTACCAGCTGCCCGTTGATTTATAAACAAGTGCTTTCATCAGGCCGCTAATTTACAGGAATGGGAACGAATGAGATCAATAATGATATCAGGGAAATCTTTTAAAGACGGTGAGACGTAACAATATTTCAAGAACTAAAAATCCCAATGCCGCAAGAACAAATGGCAAAAATCTTTCTTCATAGCGTTTATAGGAAGCTATCTCCACTTTTGATCTTTCCAGTTTATCTATCTGATCATAGATATATTTTAAAGCTTCTTTGTCTTTAGCCCGGAAATAACGGCCTCCCGTTTGTTCGGCAATACTTTGCAGGAGTTGCACGTCGATAAAATCAATAGCCGGGTTCTTCGGTGCAGGGGCAGTACCTTCTCTTTCCACAATGGTAGAAGGCATGGCACCCATCCCGATGGCATATACCCTGATGGCTTTGGCTTTAGCTATTTCCAATGCCGTTAACGGATCGATCAGTCTTGTTTCCGGCGGGTCTTCCTTACCATCGGTCAGCAGGATGATCACTTTACTTTTGGCCTCACTTTCTGTTAACCGGTCAACAGCAGTAGCCAGGCCTTCCCCGATCACTGTTCCGTCTGAAAGATATTTCCTGCTTTCCAAAGATTGTATCTGTTCCAGCAATACATTCTTATCTGTGGTAAGCGGCACCTGGGTAAACGCTTCACCTGAAAAAATAACGATGCCGATCCTGTCAACCGGCCGGCTGATGATAAATTCGGCCGCTACTTCTTTGGCAACTTCCAATCTTGAGGGCAGGATATCACGGGAGCTCATACTGCCGCTCACATCCATGCATAAAATAATATCAATCCCCTCGCCCTTTGTTTGCGACTGGTCGTTTCTTTTCTGGGGCCGGGCCAATGCCAATACCAGGCAACTGATCGCTAATAATCGTAAGATAAACGGAAGATGACGAAACCGGTTCTTCCAGGATGAAACAGTAAATGATTGTGCAGAGGAAACTTTAATAGTGGCCTGTTTTGCATTGTACTTTTTCACATACCACCATATAAGCACCGGCACCCACACAAACTGTGCGAACACCAGTGGCTGGGCAAAATCAATTTCTTTTAACCAATTGTACAACATAGGCCTCTCTTACCCCTTCACCGAAGGGACTTCAACTATCTTTTCGATAGCAGTAATTGAATTTTTTATTGTTTCAAATGTATTCGTATCATCTTCTGCAGAAGGAACATATTTGGCAAACTTTACAAAATCGCTGAGCCGCAAAGCCTGTGATAGTTTTTCAAATAGCTCTTTCGCAACCGGGATGCCTTTTAACTGCACTACAATATCATCCGTGGTCTTCTGCAATGAATGAATTCCTTTCTTTTTTAAAATATATACCCTGAAAACATCCACTAGGGCGGAATAGTATTGCTTCCGGTCCGTTCTTTCATTTTGCAATTT
>DATDIX010000194.1:0-2433 GCA_036520835.1 Chitinophagaceae bacterium
TAAATTCAAATTAGATGAATTGCTAAGTAAATGACTTCAGACAAACCTGGAAATTACAAAGCAACCGACTCTTCCACCAAAGGCGGCTTAAGGAAAGCCGACCTGAACTGTGATATGGGTGAGGGCATGAACAATGACGCATTGATCATGCCTTTTATTTCTTCTGCAAATATTGCCTGTGGTTATCATGCAGGCAATGAAAAAATGATCTGGCAAACTATTGAGCTGGCAGTAAAACATCATGTGGTGGTTGGCGCCCATGTTTCTTTTTTTGATAAAGAAAATTTTGGCCGGAGCGAAATGAACCTGCCTGTCAATGAAATTTATGAACTGGTTCAGCAGCAACTGATCATTTTTAAAGAGATCGCCGATTCATTTGATGTACGCATAAACCATGTAAAACCCCATGGTGCATTATATAATATGTCTGCAAAGGATGCCGCTATTGCAAAAGCTATTGCACAATCCATAAAAGATTTTGATCACACTCTGATCTTATTCGGGTTAAGTGGCAGCCATTCGATCCATGAAGCCAAGACTGTTGGGTTAAAAACATCCAGCGAAGTATTTGCTGATCGCACTTACCAGGAAAATGGCAGTCTTACGCCCCGTTCTCAGCCAGGCGCATTAATTGAAGACACAGATAAAGCAATTCAGCAGGTATTACAAATGATAAAAAAGGGAACTGCAACAAGTGTGTCGGGTAAAATAATCCCGATAGATGCAGAAACCATCTGCATTCATGGTGACGGGGAACATGCTGTTGAATTTGCCAGGTCCATTTATAAGGCGCTAACTGAAAACGAAATTGTCATCAGGAAAGAATATTAACTCCCCTTCAGGGGCCGGGGGCGCCATACTCGGCGCTGCTTTTTTGATGGCCACATCAGCCATCGGGCCGGGGTTCTTAAACAATACCAGCCTGTTCACACAAAAGCTATTAACCAGTTTTGGCTTTGTCATCCTTATTTCTGTGATCATTGATATCGGTGCACAACTTAATATCTGGCGTATCATTACAGTCAGTGAAGACAGGGCGCAGGATCTTTCCAATAAACTAATGCCGGGACTCGGATATTTTTTAGCCGTATTGGTGGCTTTTGGCGGGCTTGCTTTTAATGTGGGTAATATAGCAGGTTGTGGCCTGGGCCTGGAAGTGCTGACAGGTATTGATGCCAAATGGGGAGCGGTCATCAGTTGTGTCATTGCGTTGTTTATATTCTGGACAAAAGAAGCTGGCAAGGCGATCGACCTGTTTGTAAAAATTCTTGGGCTTGCCATGATCGGGCTGACGGTTTATGTAATGTTCGTTTCACATCCTCCATTTGGAAAAGCGCTGCAGCATACATTCTGGCCGGAAAAGGTGGATATAAAAATGATCGTAGCTCTTGTTGGAGGAACCGTTGGCGGATATATCAGTTTTGCCGGGGCACATCGCCTTCTTGATGCTGGTATAAAAGGCCCTGCAGCTATCCCGCAGGTAAACAGGAGCTCGGTAACAGGCATTATTATTACTGCTATCATGCGGTATGTTCTATTCCTCGCCGCTTTAGGCGTAGTATGGAGTGGCGCAGCGCTGGCTGAAAAAAATCCTGCCGCTTCTGTGTTTCAACTGGCGGCCGGTGAAGTGGGTTATAAATTCTTTGGTGTGGTATTATGGTCAGCAGCCATCACCTCTGTCATCGGTGCTTCCTATACTTCCGTTTCTTTCTGGAAAACATTCAGCCCGGTGTTGGAAAAGAATCAACGCTGGCTGATCTCGGGATTTATTATTTTCTCCACAGTCGTCTTTCTCCTTTTAAAACAAACCCCTTCTTCCATACTTGTTACCGCCGGTGTATTGAATGGATTGATACTTCCCGTTGCACTGGCAATAATGCTTGTTGCGGTATCCAGGAAGAAGATATTTTCTTCTTACAGGCATCCGCTATGGATGCAAATAGCCGGTTGGATAGTGGTTGCGCTGATGGCATGGATGAGTTTTATCACCATTCAGCAAAGTAGCCGGTAAACCTCACCCATGAACTCGCTTATAATAAAAAACCCGGCTATAGGTTGCCGGGCTTAGTTATCATCCATCCTTGTTGTTGTGTCCAATCAGCCATTAAGTATTTTAGAACCCCGCAGGTATTTCTTTTCAGGATGGTATATAAATAAACAGGTGCCGTTTTTTATTGTATTAATAATTTTCCTGCATTCTTCTTTGGGTACAGCCGGGCATCCATAGCTTCGCCCGCTAAATCCGCCGCCGATATAAGTGGCGCCGTGCAGTACGATAGCCCGCCTGTATGCCCGGTCATTAAAGCCGGGTTCAAGACCCACTACTCTTAATGATAAACCATGCTCGCCTGAGTAAGCATTCTTCGTGATATAAAAACCGAGGCTGCTTTGATGTGATTCAGGCCTGTTGGAGAATTTCCTGGCATATTCACC
>DATDIX010000195.1:0-16238 GCA_036520835.1 Chitinophagaceae bacterium
GCCCTTTTAATGACCAGGTCCTCGTTGCTATTATTGTAACTCAGGTAGGAAAGATAGCCCGAATCAGCGCTGTACAATTTTTTGTAAGAAGCGGACACCAGGAAGGGCTCATATTCATTTTCCTTCATCAGCAGCATTAGCAGGGTCAGTATATCAAGATCCTTTTTAGTGGCATTATAGGCAGTGATCAGCAAAGGGATCATTTCTTTTGCATTGATCTCTATGATGGCATGTTTGAAGTTCAGCCCAACCCTTTTAGTCCTTGTGATGCTTTCTTTCATCAATGCTATCACAGAATCACGGTTGCGTTTTAAAAAAGCTGATTGCCGGTCGCTCCAGTTGTACTCGTCAAACGCAACGGGCAGATGGGCAAATATCTTTTTATGCTCATCCTGTATAGGCGGCATGGGATCGCTGTCCTGGCTGTACGACTCCGCATGTATCATGTGGTAAGTAAATTTTTCCCGGAGAGAAAGCGCATTATAGACCCCAGGTTCCAGGGCTTCCGTATCCTCATCATCCACTTCTATTTTGGCGATCAACGCTTTTATTTTTGACAGGCCATAGGGCGGCATGGTTATTTTGATCCTGTATTCATGATAAGCCGCACTTTCCCTGCTTGCCGGCTTCCAGACATGGTCATCCTGTGCAGGCGAAGTGAAAGAAACCAAAACAATAACCAATAAAAGGACAAGCTTCATAACCGCTGATGGGGTTCTAAAGTTACCGTAAAAAGCGGTCATACGACCACGTTCACCATCTTGCCTTTTACAAAAATGATCTTCTTCGGGGGTTTGCCTTCCAGCCATTTCTTTACGATATCATTTTCCAGAACGATCTTTTCTACTTCCGGTTGGGCAGCGTCCAAAGAGATATTCATCGTGGTGCGGAGTTTGCCATTTATAGAAACAGGATATTCTTTGCTGCTTTCCGCCACATATTTTGCTTCGAAGACCGGATAATTTGCATCTAAAATACTTCCGCTATTGCCTAACTGTTTCCATAACTCTTCTGAAATATGCGGCGCATACGGTGTTAACAGGATCAGCAATTTTTCCAGCACTTCTTTTTTATGACATTTCAGGTCTGTTAATTCGTTCACAGCGATCATAAAACCGCTGACGCCGGTGTTGAAACTGAAACGTTCTGTATCGCTTTCTATTTTCTTAATGGTATTATGCAGCACTTTCAGTTCGGCATCGGTTGCTTTTTCTTCTGTCCATACTTTTCCTTTCAGCTCATCATAGAACAGGCGCCATAATTTTTTCAGGAAACGGTGTACGCCTTCGATGCCTTTGGTATCCCAGGGTTTGCTCATTTCTACCGGACCAAGGAACATTTCGTACATGCGGAAGGTGTCGGCGCCGTATTTTAAAACCAGATCATCGGGGTTGACAGTGTTGAATTTTGATTTAGACATTTTCTCTGTTTCAACACCACAGATATATTTTCCATTTTCTAATACAAACTGTGCTTCTAAATTTTCTGTTCTCCATTTTTTGAATGCCTCAATATCAAGTTCAACACCATCAACAATATTCACATCAACGTGAACCTGAGCAACATTTATATCAACAAATTTTTCTGCGTTTAAACTTTCAAGATTTGTAAGTTTAAACAATTCTGCTCTCTCACCACCTTCAATAATTAACGAATCTAATTTTCCATGAGAAATGTAAATAGATTTTGGATAATAATCATTTACTTTTCCCTTTTCTATATCATTATGTTTAATAGAAATTAATTTATACACAAACCTGCTGCTCCCCTGTATCATCCCCTGGTTCACCAATTTCTTATACGGCTCATCATGGCCGATATAGCCAAGATCATACAGGCACTTGGTCCACATACGGCTGTAAAGCAAATGGCCCACTGCATGTTCTGTGCCGCCGATGTACAGATCAACCTGCCCCCAGTAATCAGAAACATTACGATCACAAAATGCTTTGTCATTATCCGGGTCCATGTACCGGAGAAAATACCAGCTGCTGCCGGCATAGCCGGGCATGGTATTGGTTTCTAAGGCCCCCTCGGCCTCCCCTAAATCCCCTCCTAAGGAGGGGACTTCAGACCCTGTATGATTGACGAGCTTTACTTTTCTGTTTATCCATGAAGGAATATTCGCCAGGGGTCCTTCGCCGTCGGGGCCGGGTTTGTAACTATCTACTTTCGGGAGCTCCAGCGGCAATTCACTTTCATCTAAAGGATAAGCAATGCCATTGATCCATTTGATGGGAAAAGGTTCGCCCCAGTAACGCTGTCGGCTGAAAGCAGCATCCCGCATCTTGTAATTCACTTTCCTTATCCCGATTCCCATTTCTTCGATCTTCTTTATTACTACATCAATTGCATCCCGCATTACCATGCCATTGATGAAATCTGAATTCTCCAGTATAGCATCCTTCGTCGGGTTGGCTTCTTCACCATTATAATGCTTGCCGATAATATTGGTGATGGGAATATTAAAATGCTGCGCAAACTTATGGTCACGTTCATCCCCGCAGGGCACGGCCATGATGGCACCGGTGCCATAACCCGCCAATACATACTCAGATATCCAGATGGGAATGGCCCTGCCATCAAAAGGATTGAGTGCATAAGAACCGGTAAACATACCCGTGATCTTTTTCTCTGCCATACGTTCTCTTTCGCTGCGGCTTTTTACATAACCGATGTATTCTTCAACGGCTTTCTTTTGTTCCGAAGTTGTGATCTCCTCTACCAATTCATGCTCCGGTGCTATTACCATAAAATCGACGCCAAAGATCGTGTCGGGCCGGGTGGTATATACTCTGAGTGATCCGTCGTTTTCAGATACTGTACTAGTTATACTTTCTACCGTTGTCGTCGAATCCTGGTAAGTAATCTTCCTGGTTTCTACCGGTTCGCCGATCCTGACCCTGAAATCGATCTCAGCACCTGAAGACTTACCTATCCAGTTGC
Source organism: Chitinophagaceae bacterium (assembly GCA_036520835.1). Lineage (GTDB taxonomy): Bacteria > Bacteroidota > Bacteroidia > Chitinophagales > Chitinophagaceae > VBAT01. The sequence continues at coordinate 2,947 of DATDIX010000195.1, forward strand.
TTTGCATTTCTTTCATTGCTTCGCTGAATTCAACTGTATCCAGACCTTCTAATAAACGATCGGCATATTCAGTAATCCGTAAATACCATTGACGCAATGTTTTCTTCACAACAGGATAGCCACCCCTTTCGCTTACTCCGTTCACTACTTCATCATTGGCCAGTACAGTTCCCAAAGCTTCGCACCAGTTCACCTCACCATAACCGCAATAGGCCAATCGTCTTCTCATCAGGATATCTGCTTTCTCTTTTTCTGAAAAAGCTTTCCATTGCTCCGCTGTAAAATGTTTGCCGGGTATCGGCTCCCCTGTTTTTGGCATGGCGCCTCTTGTCTCATATTTTTTAACCAGCAAAGAAATTGGCAGCGCTTTTTTTTCTGTGTGACAGAAATAACTGTTGAATAACTGCAGGAAGATCCATTGCGTCCATTTATAATATCCCGGTTGGGATGTATTCACTTCCCTGTCCCAGTCAAAACAAAAACCGATCTTGTCCAGCTGGCTGCGGAAATTTTTGATATTAGCTTCGGTAGATACGGCAGGATGAATACCGTGATCGATCGCATACTGCTCTGCCGGCAACCCGAATGCATCATAGCCCATCGGGTGCAAAACATTGAACCCTTTTAGTCTTTTGTAACGGCTGTAGATATCAGAAGCAATATAACCTAAAGGATGGCCCACATGCAGGCCGGCCCCGCTAGGATAAGGAAACATGTCCAGTACATAATACTTCGGTTTGTCGCTTTTATTCGGCACTTTATAGATGCCGGTATCACGCCAATGTTCCTGCCATTTCTTTTCAATATCCCTGAAATTATATTCCATACCCCCAGCCCCTAAAGGGGAGTTATTGCCACTTTCTTTTTTATCAGTCACACTCATTATACGTATCCTGTTTTATAATTATGTTGCCAGCTTTTGAATTACTATCAGTCCCGATTGCTATCGGGAATCACTTTAACAAATAACTTACATCATGTGGCAATATCACCCTGCTGCAATCGTTTAAATGAGCGGCAAAAATACTGATTGTAGCCCTGAATTGGCTATTTTTGCGATAACCCTTTACTTTCTAAATCCTTTACTATGGCTCAAACTGGTAAGGCCTCTATCAAACGTGGCAAACCATCGTACTTTATGGCAATTACCGGCGTTACCCTTGTATTATTCCTGCTGGGGATCATCGGTTGGTTCATTATCAATGCCAATAAACTCGGCGTCCATTTCAAAGAAAAAGTAGAGATCTCCGCCAACCTCCGCGGCGACCTGAACCCAAAAGACAGTGCGGCGCTGTTCGCTTATATTGCTGCGAAACCTTATATCAAAGAGATCCGGTTCATTAATAAAGAAGAAGCCAAGGAAATATGGGTCGGTGATGGCAATAAGGACTGGGAAGGGATACTGGAGGCTAATCCATTGCCCAATAGCATTGCCTTCAAGGTAAAAAAAGAATATATGAACGTGGACTCGCTGACTGCCATCGAGAACGATTTGACACAACAGACCTACGTCATAGATGTGACATACCCCAAGGCGCTGGTTGGCAAGTTGAATGACAATATCCGCAAGATCAGCATCATCCTGCTGATCATCGCTATCACATTGTCTATTGTAGTAATTGTATTAATTGATAATACGATCAGGCTGGCGATGTTCAGCAACCGCTTTCTTATCAAGACCATGCAAATGGTTGGCGCCACCCGCTGGTTTATTGCCCGGCCCATGAACATAAGGGCCGTCCTTAATGGAGCGATTGGCGGCATTATTGCAGCTGTGGCTGTTTACCTGCTGATACTATTGTTCGAAAGCCAGGTAGAATACCTGAAAACTATCCGTGACAACAATATGTTGCTGCTGCTTTTCGTGACCCTGATAGTACTTGGCATCTGTATTACCCTGCTCAGCACTCACAGGAGTGTGATAAAATATCTGAAGATGAAACTGGACGATCTGTACTAATAGTGAATGGTCAGTGGTGAGCAGGGAAACTTTTAACTCAGGTGCTCACTATTGACCACTCACCACTGACTATTCACAAAATCCCTATATTGCACCTCCAAATCAAATAAAAATGGCTGAAAACAATACGAATACTTCCATCTTTTCAAAAGACAATTATATCTGGATGCTGGTTGGCATTGTGGTAATGGCAATTGGTATGTTCCTGCTCGCCGGCGGCAAAAGCGAGGACCCTACTAAATTCAATGCTGATGAAGTGTACAGCACAACCCGCATCACAGTAGCCCCGATACTGATACTGGCCGGTTTGGTCATTGAAATATTCGCTATATTCAGGAAACCAAAGGGTTAAAATAAATTTTTTGAAGGATGCCGGTTGTGAAACCGGCATTTTTTATTAGTTTTCAGCTAACATATTTTTCAATACAACACATTCAATGGATATTCTTCAGGCAATCATTATTGCGATCACAGAGGGTCTCACTGAATTTCTGCCGATCTCCTCCACCGGCCATATGATCATCGCCAGTTCTTTCCTGGGTATACATAAAGAGGAATTCACCAAGTTATTCGAGGTATCTATCCAATTCGGCGCTATACTGGCTGTGGTGGTATTATACTGGAGCAAGTTCATTGATTTTGCCCGCTGGCAATTTTATGTCAAACTGATCATCGGCGTCATCCCGGCATTAACACTGGGTATTCTTTTTTCTGATAAAATAGATGCTTTGCTGGAAAGCCCGACGACTGTTGCGATCACCATGCTTGCCGGTGGTATCATCTTAATTTTTATCGACAAGGCTTTTAATAAACCAACCATCGAATCAGACGACCAGGTGACCTATGCAAAAGCGTTTATTGTAGGTATATGGCAAACGATCGCTATGATCCCGGGAATAAGCCGCAGCGCCGCTTCCATCATTGGCGGGATGCAGCAAAAATTCACCCGCAACCTTGCAGCTGAGTTCTCTTTCTTTCTGGCTGTACCTACCATGTTTGCTGCTACAGCTTATTCATTATTTGTAAAAAAATGGGAACAAAGCGGCATTCCGAGAAAAGGATATGAGATCATCCTTGAATCAAAGGACAATATTATCTCTTTTGCTGTTGGTAACGTGGTCGCTTTTATCGTAGCCATTATTGCCATCCGTTTTTTTCTTAATTACCTGCGGGTATATGGATTTAAAGTATTCGGGTGGTACCGTATCATTGCCGGCCTTATCCTCCTTATCTTATTATTGACCGGCGTTATCCAGGAATGATCCCTGCGCCGCATGCCCGATACTGCTTTGTGAACTTGTAAACATGTAAACCAACCACCACATATGCAAACAGCTTCCAAAAAAGTGATCAATGGATGGGCAATGTATGACTGGGGCAACTCAGCCTACAATCTTGTTATCACTTCCACGATCTTTCCCACTTATTTCGAAGCCATTGCCGTGGATAATAAAGCGGTTTCCAAAACAACGGTTACTTTTTTAGGAAGACAATTTGAGAACACAGCGCTTTACAATTATGCGCTGGCGCTGGCTATGCTGATAGTAGCTATCATCTCCCCGCTGCTTTCTTCCATTGCCGATTATAAAGGCAATAAAAAGAAATTCATGAATTTCTTTTTGACGATGGGCAGTTTTGCCTGCGCCCTGCTTTTCTTTTTTAATACGCCAACAGGCGCTACCAATTCAATGGCATCGCCGCTTGGTCTTGGCCTCGTTTGCATGATCGTTGCCTGCGTCGGTTTCTGGGGCAGTCTTGTGTTTTACAATTCATTTCTTCCGGAAATAGCGGCGCCGGAAGACCGTGACCGTATCAGTGCCAAAGGGTTTGCCTATGGTTATGTGGGCAGTGTGATATTGCAGATCATCTGTTTCCTCTTTGTATTCTCTCCCGGCATCGTAGGCGGATATGAAAATGACAATGAGGCCTCTACCATACAGTTCCGCACTTCATTTCTGCTGGTTGGTATCTGGTGGTGGGGCTTTGGACAGTTTTCATTACGTCGTTTACCACGATCTCAACCGGTGGGAACCGGTGACCTGAAACACCAGATACTTTCCAAGGGATACAGGGAGCTACAGAAAGTATGGAACCAGTTGAAGCAGATCCCGGTATTGAAAAGATTTCTTTTTGCTTACTTCTTTTATAATATGGGCGTGCAGACGGTGATGCTGGTAGCAGCCCTGTATGGTAAAAGTGAGCTACAGTTACCCACCACTAACCTGATCATAGCCATTCTGATCATACAATTGATAGCGATACCGGGGGCATTCACGATCTCGTGGCTATCCTCTAAAATCGGCAACCTGAAAACACTGATGACGGTTGTATCATTGTGGGTCTTTCTTTGCATAGCGGGCTATCTTCTCCCGGTCGGCGGTGTTTACGAGTTTTATGCGCTTGGCGCTGCTGTCGGTTTTGTCATGGGTGGTATTCAGGCGCTGAGCCGCTCTACCTATGCCAAGCTTATGCCCGAAACAAGAGATACCACTTCGTTCTTTAGCTTTTATGATGTGACCGAAAAGCTTGCAGCCGTAGTAGGTATATTCAGCTTCGGTTTTATTACTGACCTCACGGGATCGCAAAGAAGTTCTGTGCTGGCTTTAATGATCTTTTTCATAATTGGATTATTCTTATTAATGTATGCACGAAGAGCAGTGAACAGAGAGATTCCTGCGGCTTAACCTCATTCAACTGATGAAATTGTACACCATCAATACCGGTTACTTCAAACTCGACGGCGGGGCTATGTTTGGCGTCGTTCCAAAAAGTATCTGGAATAAAATAAACCCGGCTGATGAGAATAACCTGTGTTCCTGGGCCCTGCGCTGTTTATTGGTAGAAGACGGGAACCGGCTGATCTTAATTGACAACGGCAATGGTGATAAACAGGATGCAAAATTCTTCAGTCATTATTACCTGCATGGCGATGATACATTAGACAAGTCACTGGCCAAATATGGTTTTCACCGCGATGATATCACTGATGCATTTTTGACCCATCTTCATTTTGATCATTGCGGCGGAAGCATTGTCCGGGAAGGAGATAAACTGGTGCCGGCTTTTAAAAATGCAACATACTGGAGCAATAAAAGTCACTGGGAATGGGCTGTCCATCCCAATGAAAGGGAAAAAGCTTCTTTTTTGAAAGAAAATATTTTGCCGATACAGGAAAGTGGTCAATTAAGATTTATTGAAGTAAACGAACCTGATGAAGGAAAACTGGGTACAACGGTTTTCAATGAAAATATCACTGTTCGTTTTGTAAGCGGGCATACAGAAAGTATGATGCTGCCGCAGGTACAATACAGGGGAAAAACAATTGTATATGTGGCAGACCTGCTTCCCTCGGCAGGGCATATCCCCATTCCATACGTGATGGCTTATGATATGTTTCCACTTACAACATTGCTGGAAAAGAAATCGTTTTTAAAAGAAGCTGTTGAAAATGATTACCTGCTTTTCTTTGAACATGATCCGGTGAACGAATGCTGCAGCCTGCAGCAAACCGAAAGGGGCATAAGAGCAAAAGATTTTTTTAAACTATCGGAGATATGAAAGAAGCTTTATTTTCTTTTAATAAGTGATGTAAGGGGGTGGCGTATATTCTCATAGTTCATCATATCAATTTTCACTTTTCCCACTACGATCGGGCTTTCTATGCGAACCGGGATACGATTAGCATCATCGGTAACCCATACGGTCATGTGTTCCCCGCCTTCAAAAATGGTCCCTTTTATTAAAAGCGGTTTGAATTTTATCGCATTGAATTTCCCATATTTTGTCTTGATGGTTTCCCGGCCCAGGTAACGTATATACATATCAAAAACCTCATTATCCAGGAACATCGAAAAACCGATCCTGTCATCTTTACGCAGCTTTGAGAAATCAATATTGCGGGCATAGAATACAGCGCTGACCACATCCTGCACACAGGCCGGCACTTTGAATACTCCATCATTGGTGACGGCCGTGTTCGCATTTTTATTGAACGTTACATTCTGGTATTTTTTGTATCCCCCTTCATTCACATTGCGGACAAATTTCAACGATTGCATGGTAGCTGTATCAATATAAGTTTCGTATTTATCCCTTACTTTATATATCCAGTCATAAGAAGAATTGGTATTGCCTTCGCCGACGATATGATAAACAGGCTTATTGTTCAGTGTTTCCAGGGTATTGGTAAAAGTAGCCGTGCCTGCATTTACATAGATGCCTGCCACTGCATAATAAACGGTATAAGTAACTTTCTCGCCTGCTTTGAACGCTGTATTATCAATATTGCAAAATTCCTGGAAAGGCGCCTCCGCTTTTGTAGAAAAGGCCATCAATGCGATAACCGGGATAATGATCAGCCTAAGTCCTTTCTTCATTATTATTATTCTTGAAAATTCTTTTTATACTTAAAATTAATAAACTGCCTGCAAGCGCCGGAACGATCAGGTTAATGAACCAGATACTCACAGATGCAAGGCTTATGCCGAGGTTATTACCGCTAAACAACCCCAGTAATTTCAAACTCACCTGTCCCCTTAAACCAAGATCAGTAAATAAAGCAATGGTTGGAATGACCGCCATAACCAAAAAGGAAACGCTGACTGCCCATAGCCCCTGCCACCACGTGACATCTACACTAAATAAACGAAACAGGAGGTAATATTGTATGATAAAGATCAAAAATCTTACCGCTGATAAAGACAAAAGTTGCAGCATCAACGTTGCATTGAAATCCTCCAATCCCTGGATCAGCCAGCTATATTTTTTGACACCCGGCAAACGATCCACCAGTTTGATTATCAGCGACAGCCTGAAATAAAAAACTGTTAAAATCAAAACAACAAAGAAGACCCCCCAGATCATTACCTGTATCCATATTCCTGACAGCATATGTGTATTTTCGATCGGTCTTCTTAATAGTAAAAGCCCTATCCATCCCATAAATAAAGTAACGATCAGCTGGCTCATACTGCCGGCAATGGTCAGGGAGACTGCTTTCAGCCGGTTGCCTTCCTGCATATATAAGACTCTTCCAAGATACTCACCTACCCTGTTGGGCGTAGTAACAGAGAACGACGTTCCTGATAATATCGCTTTGAAAGCAGTAAAAAAACTGACTTGTTGTATCCGCTGAACAGATATCTTCCATTTAAAGGCTTCAACTCCCCAGTTTACCCCCATTAATAAAACAACTGCAATAAGGTTTATGATCATCGGGCTGCCGAAAGACTCACGTATCTGTTGCCAGGATCGTTCCAGGTCAGGTTGGCGCTGTACCTGGTTATAAATAGAATAAGATACCCATACAAACAATAACGGCCCCAGGAAATAGTTGATGAAGATTTTGATATTTTTGTTCAGCTTCATAAATCATGTAAAAATAACAGTCCCTTTGCAAAAGCCAGTCAAAATAATCCTTGGTATTGATCCCGGCACCCTTGTAATGGGACATAGCATAATAGCCGTTAACGGTAATTCCATGCAATTGCTGGAAATGAACGTCCTTAAACTCTCAGGAAAAAAAGATCATTATGAACGGCTGCAGCTGATTCATGAGCAGGTCATGTTGCTGGTAAAAAAATACAAACCACATGAGTTTGCCATTGAAGCCCCTTTTTTTGGAAAGAATGTACAAAGCATGCTGAAGCTGGGCAGGGCCCAGGGTGTAGCTATTGCTGCCGCGATGAATGCCGGCCTGCCCGTTACTGAGTATTCGCCCAGGAAAATAAAACAATCCATCACCGGCAATGGTAATGCGGATAAAGAACAGGTCTGGAAAATGCTGCAGCATATACTTTCCCTGAAAGAAAAACCAAAACACCTGGATGCTACCGACGCTTTAGCCGTAGCGATCTGTCATCATTTCCAGGGAAAACTGCCGGTAACAGTCTCCCCGGCTACAAAAAGGAAAAAAGCCAATAAGAAAAATAGCTGGAATGATTTTATTGCAAAGAACCAGCACCGGGTTATAAAAAAATGATATTATAAATTAGCCAGTATCTTTCCCTGCACCTGTTTCAATTCTTCGGGTGACAGTTTAAGTTTTTGGTTGGTAAAGTTCAGGTCGTTCGCTGAATTGATCGGAATAAGATGGATATGCGCATGGGGCACTTCCAGGCCAATGACACTGATGCCGCAACGGTTACAATCAAATGCCTTCTCGATGGCTTTGGCAATAGGCCGGGCAAAGACCAGCATTTCCTGTAAATACTCTGTGGGCAGATCGAAAAGATTATCTGTTTCATTTTTAGGGACCACCAATACATGTCCTTCCCGTAAAGGAAAGATATCAAGGAAAGCAAAGAATTTTTCATTCTCTGCGATCTTGTATGAAGGTATCTCACCGGCGATGATCTTTGAAAATATTGTCATACCACCAAAAATTTTTGATTGCAATGAAAGTAAATAATATCTGAACCGTTTGAACACTGTTATTTTACAAAGCTACTACCTAAAATAAAAATGCCTCCCGGACCGGGAGGCATGATCATATAAAATCCACAAATAGTTATGCCGTGATCTTTTCTATCCTGAATTGAATAACACCGGCGGGGGCCACCACTTCAGCTGTTTCACCCACCTGTTTTCCCAAGATTCCTTTCCCGATAGGTGAACTGACCGAGATCTTCCCCACTTTCAGGTCAGCTTCTTTTTCGCTGACGATCTGGTAGGTCACTTGCTTTTTTGTATTGACATTCGTTAAGGTAACCTTTGTAAGAATAGACACTTTGCTGGTATCTATATTAGATTCATCCAGTACCCGGGTGTTAGCCAGTGATCCTTCCAATGCTGCTATCCTGGCTTCCAGCAATCCCTGCGCTTCTTTGGCTGCATCGTATTCTGCATTTTCTTTCAGGTCACCTTTTTCCCTTGCCTCGGCAATAGCACGGCTGGCAGCCGGACGGTCAACTCCTTTCATCCGTTGCAACTCTGCCTTTATCAGCTCAAGGGTTTCTTTAGTCACATATTGAACACTCATATTCCCTCCTTTGGTGATTAAGTAAAAAAAAATAACAACGCCCCAGGGATTGTACTGAAGCGTTGCATTATTGAGAACAAAGATAATAAACTAATCCTGAAAACTACAAACCCGCAATAAAAATGACTTCCGGCAGAGGCAAATGATTGAAAATTATAATTTACTGAAAGATTTTGTCAGCAAGGATCCTGGCCATTTTATAGGAAGCTTCATGGGTATAGCCCGAAATATGCGGGGTAATGATAACATTGGGCTGCGCCAATAACCAATCAAGCTGTTCCTTCTCTTTTGTATGATAGGTTTCCAGTTTTTCATTCTCCAATACGTCCAGGGCAGCGCCTGCGATCTTATTCTCCTGTATCGCTGTAATGACGGCTCCCGTCTCTGTCACTTTACCTCTTGAAGTATTTAAAAAAAATGGCCTGCCTTGTAATGAATCAAAAAAATCCTTATTGGCCATATGAAAAGTCTCCTCTGTCAGTGGTACATGAAAACTGATGACATCTGCATAACGTCCTATTTGCTCCAGGCTCGCTTCTTTGATATAACCCCTGCCAAATCCAAATTTGTATTTATCGTAAGCAAGTATCGTTACATCAAAAGATGCAAGTAGTTTGGCAAAAGCGCTGCCTGTATTTCCGAAACCAATTATCCCGATCGTTTTACCGGTTAATTCGGTCCCCCTGTTTTGTTCTCTTCTCCATTGGCCTTTTTTGACATCTTCGGAAGAGACATGAATATTGTTCATCAGGTTCAGCAACAAACCCAGTGCATGCTCTGCCACTGCATTGCTGTTACCTTCCGGGCTGCTCACACATTTGATCCCCTTGCTTTCTGCATAAGGCAGATCTATCAGTTCCATCCCGCTTCCCAGGCGACCGATCCACTTTAAAGCACCGGCTTTATCCAATAAAGCTTTATCTACTTTTATCCTTGTTGTTACGATCAGGCCTTCCGCTTCATGAATGATGGCAGCAAGATCATCATAGAGGATGTTAGGGTCATATATTGTTTCATAGCCCTCTGCCTTCAGCCTTTCAGCCAGGTGCTCATGTGCTTTCCCGGTAATAATTACCTTCTTCATTTCATTTTAAAAGTTAGTTCTGCAAATTGCTCTACACTTAATTGTTCCGCTCTTTTACTAAACAGCACATCCTGCAGTATCGCCGCATCAAAGAGTCCTTTCACTGCATTCCTTAATGTTTTCCGCCGTTGATTGAAAGCCGTTTTGACCAAAAGAAAAAAAACCTTTTCACTTTTCATGGTTAATCCATTCGTTTTTGGCAGGAGACGGATAACCCCGCTCTTCACCTTGGGTGGCGGGTTAAATGATCCTTCATGCACATCAAAGAGGTATTCCACTTCAAAAAAAGCCTGCACCAGTACACTTATGACCCCATACGTTTTATTGCCCTCTTTGGCAGCCACCCGTTGCGCCACTTCTTTCTGAAACATTCCGATCATACATTCCACATCCTCTTTCCATTCCAGCATTTTAAACAAGATCTGGGTAGAAATGTTGTAAGGGAAATTTCCCACCACGGTAAATTTTCCTTCAAATGGTTTCTCTATATCTAAAAAGCTCTTATGAATGATCTTTTCTTTAATAGAAGGATATGTCTTTAGCAGGAATTCTACTTTCTCTTCATCCAGTTCTACGGCTTTGAAATCTATACTCTCAACCTGAAGCAGGTATTTTGTTAAAGCGCCTCCTCCCGGGCCCACTTCCAGCAATTGTGAAAAAGGCCGTTGCTGCAATGCGGCTACGATCTTGCGGCAGATATTCTCATCTTTTAAGAAGTGCTGGCCCAGTGATTTTTTGAGGGTGTACATCCCGGCAAATGTAATTAAAAGCCTTCGGGTCAATGAATGCAATAACCGGGGTACTCTTACAAGCATGTAGACCCTAAAAAAAATTGCCTGACATAGATTGTCAGGCAATTACTATTATCTGTTACCCTGGTTTCCCTGTTCGGCTATCTTCTGAGAATAAGTTTTTTGTTTACAACACGTGTACCCATACTTACCTGTACAATATAAATACCCGGCGGCATCGAATTCAGGAAGGGCAATTCTATGGTATTGGTCCCGGCAGAGACCGTTGCTTTTTTATACATTATGCTGTTATTATTAGCATCCATTACACGGATATGAGCCGTTTGCTGTTCCGTCACGCCATTGATCGTTATGGCAGTTCTGTCAGTCGCAGGATTAGGGAACATTAAAACCGATGCAGAGAAATCAGTGATCTTTACTGCCCGTATGTTGCTGAAACGGACAAGACCATTTGTTTCGTTCAACACAACCCGGTAACTGGTGGTGCCGGTATAAGGACGATTGTCTGTCCATTCATAATCAAAAAGTCCGCTTGATTGTGAGGCTGGCACAAAAGCCAGGTGCTCCCATGCTGACCCGTCGGTACTGCGCTGGATATTATATCCTATATAACCTATTTCTTCGTTGGCAGACCACTGCAATTTGACTTTATCATTATTTACTGCCCATGCATCAAAGGAAAGCAATGGCATTCCGAGAACAGAATTGTCAACAATTATACGATAATCTTCTACTTCTCCCATATCATAGTACCCGGTGGAATTAGCCGCTGTCATATTGTATGCAGCTGAAGTCATACGGATACGCAGGTAGGTGTAAGACCCGGAAGGAAGTGTAGATGGCGTACTGGGCCAGTTCATCCAGAACAATTGCACTGCAGGAGATGAGGGCACATTGATCGGTACAATGCCTTCGGCGGCATCAAAAAAACCATTCCCATTAAAATCAAGCCAGGCACAAACAGTAGCATTACTGCCTGTATTGTTAAATACGGATACCTGTGCCAGGTAAGATCCGGATGCAGGTGAAAAGATCGGTATAAAAGAAAGACCATCTTCAAAACTATCTTCTACAGTTGTAAATCCTCTTTTTAGCCACTCAACATCTTCAGCAGGCCCTAATCTCATTTGTCGCCTGCTTCCTGACACAGTAGGCGTCAGCGTATCATGACAAGCCGGCGACCATGGATCAGGATCATAGGTAACAGGCGCATCACCAAAATCAAGAAAAGGACGATACGGCCCGGCTGCATCACCCCAACTGGCATTCGTTGCCCCAATCGGAATGGTTGGTCCTAATGGAGCGAAAATATTATAGAGTGTGCCTACACCATTGGTACCATTATATAAAGAAATATCCGCATCTACATTATAAAGGCTTTCATTCCACCCGATAGATACCTGTCTTGGTATGACGCCTACAGGTGCATACGTTGTCCTTACACCTGTCATCATGTTAAAATGATAAAAATCGACCCCCCCGCTTTGCGAGCCATCAAAATCAGTGAGTATGCCATTTGATATTCCAAAATCACTCCAGTCGTGAATGTTCTGCGAATTGGTACCATTATCAGCCGTTACACCCCATACCTGTGCAGCCGGGGGAACAGGATTGCCGGCTGCATCAAAATCTATTTTCCAGATCGTGGATTTCCTGCTGGCTGCATAAGATCCAGATCCACTTGTACCGGTATACCCTTCAATACCGAGGTATAAAGAACCATTGTAAAAAGTGGCAGCGCCGGATTCAACCCCTGATTCATAAGTAGGTATTCCAAAGGTGTTGACATTGGGAATAACTACCGAGATCGTTTTTGTATCCACATCATATTTTTTCAGGGTCTTATCGTTTTGCGGATTAAGTCCTGCCCTGCCGGTAAGACTATAGGTATAATAAACTATCCGTTCATACGGGTCATAGGCCATTGAATTGAGCCTGTCATGCCCGGGTTCATTAAATAAGAAGTAACCCCTCCCGTTTGTCGGGTCAACATAATAGACATTATTATTTACCACTGTAATTACATACTGGGGCTGGCCGGTGAACGGTCTTGATATCTGCTGGTAATTATTGGGAAAAGCACCCGTAACACAGGCATTAATATCCGACAGCCATATATCACCTGTTGCATTGCTGTAAGTAAGAATGATCCGGCTGACAGGACCGGCAACAGTAACATTGATCGTTCCCCTGTTATCGGTAGATGCATAAGCTGCAGCAGGACCGGTAGCCACTGCGGTTACTGTACCAGATCCGGCGATAGTTATGCCTGAAGTTCCGATCGCATTGACAATCGTAATAGTCTGGGCTACGCTTGCAGCATTAATAGCAGTAATGGTAACCCGCTGGCTGTTGTCAAGATCGAATAATGAAAACCGCACATTTGCTACATCCGTATCAAACGTCATTGTGCAGGTCGTGTTTGCCGCCGAGGTTGTTGTAAACTGTACATCATCCCCGGCCGTTGCTAAACTGCCTGCATTTCCTGTATGGATAGCGTTCTCGCCATTCAGGGTA
>DATDIX010000196.1:0-24979 GCA_036520835.1 Chitinophagaceae bacterium
TGAAACGATAGCGGGATGGCAGCAGGGAAACCTGTCATATGACGATGAGACCCTGGAGGACATTATAGCGGATATGCAACGTATTTATAATGTCAACATCCGTATCAACGATCAATTGATCGCTGACCTGAAAATATCTACATCATTTAAAAGAGAAATAGGAATAGAACAGGCATTACAAGTTTTGTGTAAACTGACGGATACTGAATTGACACAAAAAGAAGGAACATATCTTATTCAATAACTGCTAAAACTCAACTGCTATGCTCAACATAAAAATTACGCCGGTGTGAAACCAAATGAAAATGGCCGTCCCGGGTGCAACCGGGAACGGCCTTCGTTTTAAAATAATCCAGTTTACGAATTATTAAAACAATCAAAACTATGAATTTGTATGTAAAAAAGCACAGCCTGGCTGTGTTGTGCTTTGTAAAAAGTCAATGGCAACGGCACTTTTTACAGGCTATAAACCCAAAAGTGTTACTCATGAGAATTTCAATACTGGCGTTATTACTTTCTGCAAGCGGATTATTGATAGCTGGCACTGGCAACAGCCAGGACCTGGATAAGGTGATCGTGTCGGTTGAGTTCAAAAATGCAACGCTGAAAACGGCTTTGCATAAGATCGAAAAACTGACCAAACTGCCCTTTACTTATAAAACAAGTGATATAAGCCCCTATGGCAATATCAACTACCAGGCTAATGGTATCTCACTTACCAAACTGCTGGACGACCTCCTGCAGAGTACCGAATTGCAATATGAGCAGGTAAATTCCAATATCATCATTAAAAAGATCAGGAAAGCGGATGCCACTTCAACCGCCAGTATTGAAACAATTGCCGGTACTGCACCTTTTGATGGGGTGATCAGGGGTAAGGTAACAGACAGTAAAGGAGATCCTGTTCCTAATGCTTCCATACAACTGGCAGGTACTAATAAAGGCACTGCTGCCAACAGTAATGGAGAATTTGTGATAACAGAAGTGAAAGCGGGCAACTATACGCTGCAGATAACAGCGATTGGTTTCGAGGATGAACTAAAAGAAGTAACCGTAAAGGATAATGAAGATGCCCAGGTCAGTTTTCAATTGAAAGAAAAAAACAATAACCTGAGTGAAGTAGTGGTAACGGCATTAGGGATTACCCGGAAACAAAGGTCTTTGGGTTATGCCACCCAACAGGTAAAAGGGGAGAATTTAACATTGACAAAAGAGCAAAACGTGATCGGCTCATTATCCGGAAAGATAGCCGGTGTACAGGTAACCGGGTCATCTGGTGCGAGTATGGGCGGGACACAAAAAATAAAAATTCGCGGAGTCAACTCGATCGGTGGCAGCGATCAGCCTTTGATCGTAGTGGATGGAACACCTATTTCCAATGCCAATTTTGCCAGTGCTGATAAAGCCGATTATGGTAATATCGGCCAGGATGTAAACCCGGAAGATATAGAGACCGTGAATGTATTAAAAGGGCCTGCGGCTTCTGCTTTATACGGTATCCGCGGTCAGTATGGGGTCATTCTTATCACCACTAAAAAAGGTTCAAAAGGGGCGAAGAAGGTCAACGTACAACTCAATTCAGCTTTTTCAATGGAAAAGGCAGCCAACTTTATTCCGCTTCAAAATTTATATGGGGGAGGCTCCAGCCAGACGTGGAGAACCCTTCCCAATGGCGATAAATATGTTGATATGAGCGTAGATGAAAGCTGGGGGCCAAAAATGGATGGAACTCCTGTCCGCCAGATATTCAGTTTCTATTCCCTTGACCCGGAGTATAACCAGCTTACGCCATTTGTAGCTCACCCATCCAACGTAGAAGATTTTTTTGAAACAGGTTCTACTATGAATAATGGAGTAACGGTATCCGGGGGCAATGAAAATTCAACATTCCGGCTAAGCTTTAATGATACAAGAGTTGAAGGGGTAGAGCCTAATACATGGTTGAGAAGAAATAATATCGGGTTAAGCGCCGGGCTCGACCTTACTAAAAAACTAAATGTGCTGGCGAATATTAATTATGCCACCAATAAAGCACAACGGCCTACGCAGGGTTCTGAATATGGCGCCAGGTATATGGTGCAATGGTTTCAGCGAAACGTTGACATGAACAGGTTGAAAGATTACCAGTATGATGATGGTACCTTCCTTAACTGGAACCTCAACAGGCCAAGCGCCACTACCGGGCTCATTACTAATTTCAAACCTTTGTACTGGGATAATCCTTATTTTGATTCCCACGAAAACCTGAGTAATGATAACAGGGACCGCTTCTTCGGTGATATTGGGCTTACGTATGAATTAATGCCGGGGTTAAAACTTAGTGGTTTTCTCCGGGCTGATATGTTCACGCAAAATATTGAAGAACGTACCGCTTTTGGTGGCAGGAGACTTCCCGCTTATTCTGTTGGTAAATACCAGAACAAAGAACTGAACTTTGAATTTTTAGGGCAATACACTAAGAACTGGGGTGATTTTTCATTGAATGCCAACGTAGGGGCCAACGCCTACAAAAGAAGGTACTCATACCTGTACCAGGCAACGGTAGGCGGATTATCAGCTCCTGGTTTTTTTAATATCGCTGCATCAATAGATCGCCCTGTTAATAATTCTTATTTATTGCGCAAAGAGATCAGAAGTTTATATGGCATGGCATCAGTAGGATATAAGGATATATATTTTGTTGATGTTTCCCTGCGAAATGACAATACCTCTACTTTACCGGAAGAGAATAACTCTTATTGGTATCCGTCTGTTTCAGGAAGTTTTGTATTCAGTGAGCTGATAGACTGGAAACCGTTGTCGTTTGGAAAGCTAAGATTGAGCTATGCAAAGGCCGGGTCGGATCTGAATGCTTATCAAACGTCTTATTTCTATAACGTCGGAACTATTTATACTCCTGTGGGAGGTACTCCTGTTAATACATTATCAGTACCGGATAACCTGGCGAATCCTGCCATTCAGCCATCATTTGCCAATTCATACGAAGCAGGTGTAGAATTCAGGTTCTTCAATAATCGGCTCGGAGCTGATTTTACTTACTATTCACAGAAGAACAAGAATCAAATTATTCAACTGGATGTTTCAGGCGCAAGCGGGTATGGATCTACCACCATCAATGCCGGCCTGATAGAGAATAAAGGAATTGAACTTACGCTGACCGGAACACCTGTTCAAACAAAAAACTTTACCTGGAACGCTACCTTTAATATCAGCCGCAACAAGAATATGGTTGTGGAATTGTATCCGGGTATCAATACATACGGTTACGGATCTACTACTTATTCAAGTGTGACCACGTATTTGAATTCCTATGTAGGAAAACCTTTTGGCAGCCTGGTAGGCCCTGCGTATAAACGTGATTCTGCAACAGGCAAAATGTTATTAGGTACAAATAATCTCCCGTTATTCACCGAATCTACTTATGATTTCGGAACCGTATTACCGGACTTTACGGGTGGGTTTTTAAATTCATTTAAAATATGGAAGTTTGAACTGAGTGCTATGATCGACTTCCAGTTTGGCGGACAATTCTTCAGCCGTTCAAAAATGCTGGCTGTAAGAACAGGCCAGGATGCTTCAACTGCAGTCTTAAATGATAAAGGAAAGAATATCCGTGATGCGGTGGCAGATGGCGGAGGTATCAGGGTGGATGGTATTTCTGATGCTACCAAACAACCTGTTACTGTATATATATCCCCGCAAACCTATTATGGTACAGTAGCCCGGAGAATTTATGAGGACTGGGTATTTGATGCGTCGTATATAAAATTAAGAGAAGCAAGGCTCGGCTATACATTTGACAAAACCTCATACAGCAAGCTTCCTTTCAAAGCGATAACACTGGCATTGATAGCAAGGAACCCTCTTATGATCTGGCAGGAAGCGCCAAAGGGCCTGGATCCATCTGAACTTTCAACAGGAGGGCAGTCAATCGGATGGTATGAATCCGGCCAGACAAATACCGTTCGTTCTTTTGGTGTAAGCTTAAATGTAAACTTCTAAAAAAAGTACTATGAGAAAATTATTTTATATAGTTCTTGCCTGTATCGGAAGCATGGGATGTAACAAGTTCGATTCAGATATTAATGTATCTCCCAACGACCCCAGTGTTGCTTCCGGCACGCAATTGATCGCCAATGCCCAGCTTTCCTTGCCGGGATTGAGCAGTTCGCCGGCCGGCGAATTTGCGGCGCAATACTTATCAGAAACGCAATATCCCACAGGTTCTTTGTATCCTGAAGGAGGCACCAGTTTTTATGGATGGTACCAGGGGCCTTTAATGAACCTGCAAACTGTTCTTAATTCATCGTCATTAAGTACACTTGATGGGCCTATTAATAATCAGCTGGCAGTGGCTAAGATCTTAAAGGCCTATTATATCTGGCATATAACAGACAGGTGGGGAGATGTGCCTTACACGGAAGCGCTGAAAGGGCTGAATGATTTTACTCCTGCTTATGACAAACAGGAAGTGATCTATGACAGCCTTTTCAAATTGCTGACAGAAGCCAATACAATGATCGTTACAGGAGCGATCACCAATGATATTGTTTACTCAGGCGATATGACCAAATGGAAAAAACTGGGAAATACTATTCGCCTTTTAATGGCACTTCGTTTATCTAAGGTCAACCCGACAAAAGGAAACACAGAATTCAATACAGCATTGACACAGGGTATCATGACGGCCAATGCGGATAATTTTGTTTTCAAACACCTGCTGGATGCCAATAACCAGAGCTATTGGTATAACGAGGTGAAAGTAAGAAACCGCGAATGGTGGGCTGTGAGTGAGCTGTTGATGAATAAAATGAAACCGGTAAATGATCCCCGTTTGCCAAACTATGCAGCGCCGTCTAAAACAGGGGCGCAGTTTATTGGTCTGCCATTTGGGACTGTTACAGGCATGCCCAATACCACCAACTTCTCTTTATTCGATACAACTGTATGGGCACAGAATGCATCGATCCACCTGGTAACTTATGCCCAGGCTTTATTTGCCAAAGCAGAAGCTGCCAAATTAGGATGGATACCGGGCGGAGATGTGGATGCTAAAACAAATTATGACCTCGCTATTGAACAATCAGTAAGGCAGTGGAACAATAATAATATTACGGGCCTGGCAGCGATGATGGCTTTTCCTGAAATAACTTATGCACCGGCTACCGCAATTCAGCAAATCGCTACCCAGCGCTGGGTGCATTTGTATATGCATGGGTATGAAGGATGGGCAGAATGGAGAAGAACGGGGTATCCTGCTTTGGCGCCACCGGTTGGCGATCCAACAAGACCGATACCAAGAAGGAATTCATACCCTGCCAACGAACAATTTAATAACACAACCAATTACCAGGAAGCTGTACAAAGACAGTTTGCCGGTGCTGATAATATTTCCGGAAGAGTATGGTGGGACAAACCATAGAGCAATCATAATCAGCAGTTCGAAAGCCGTGCAATAGCAATATTGCGCGGCTTATTTTTTCAGGCGGTTGAGCTTCTTTCCTTTTTCAACAAATGTTTCAACAATACCTCTTGTCTCCAGGTCAAGACGGATGGAAATGGTATACCAGGGCGCAGATCCTTTGAAGCCGGGCATTTTTTTCCGGATGATCTTTACTACATCGTCAGTCAGGGCAGTAAAAGTTTTTCCCTTACTTCCTTTCAGGCTTTGCAGGATGGCTGCTTTTACGGATTCATAAACAGCAGCATCCATTTTTCTTTCTGTTCCTGTTTGCGGATGTGTGACAATTATTTTTTTTGATGGTGAAACAGTTTTTGCCATATTAGTGTCGTTTATTAACTTTTCCCAATTGGCTTTTTAACTCTTCAACAGTTACCTGCCTGAAATCAAGGTTTGTTCTTTTTTCAGATGTATTGATCTCCTTAAGTCCCAGGTAGATCTCCCTGTTAGCTGTATACCTTAATCCTACCACCCAAACATCTGTGCCATCACTCACTTCTTTAAAAATATACGACCTGGTTTTTTCAAGAGCTGGTACCACTGTTTTAGATGATTTAAATACCAGTTTTACATCCGTGCCTTTTACAGGTTTATTTTCCACGATAAAATTGGTAAACTTCTCGACCTTCATCAGCCTGTCAATATTCCGGTAATCCCAGGTTGAATTTTTGTACACATAATATTTCAACGCATCCATACCTGCATTGCCCTTACTTTTTTCCAGCGCTACCGCCAGGTCTTCGCCCGCTAACTTATATTTTTGAAGTATTGCCTGTTCATTTCTTATCAACTGGTTATTTTGTTCATCTTTATCGGAACGATAATTCTTTCCATTAAATAGCCTTGAAAAGAACCGGCTTATCTTACAAAAGAAAAAATGGCATTTTGCCGATGAATCGCCGGATCGAACTCCCCCGCAGGCTAGCAACATACGGTATAGATCAAAATTATCAAGATCAGGATTGGTTGGGTCAAGCTGCCAGTTCAGGTAATCACTATCATTATTCCTGTTGGCAGACAGCAATTTCATTCCAGGCAGTATCGTGTCAGTGGGAACCATAACCGTAAAGAACTCGCCGGGTTTCAGTTCATATTTTCTCCCATCGCAATAACCGTCCAGTTTGATCATTCCGCCTGACTCCAGTAGCCGGCCATCTGAAGTAGTGGTCAGGTTATTAAATATCAATTCGCTGTTGTCAAAATACTCATTCAGCTTCAGTGTAAAACACTTGCAGGAAAGATCATTTCTTTTGATCGTATTAGCCTTGTAATGTATAATAGTGCCCTTATTCCCCACCAGGAAAGTGTCTCTTGTAATATCAATGCAATATTCCTGCGGGGGAGTTTTCAAAAGGGAATATAGCTGGCCAATATCACCTTCCTGTACGCTTTCTTGTTCAACTGCTATTGGTTTCACACTGGTGACCGAAGATTGAATCTCTATTGTTATATCTGCCCGCCTGTTCAGCCGTCTTCCTTCTTCAGTTTCATTACTTGCAACAGGCAATCCTTCTCCTTCAAACCCGACCGAAATATTATCTGCGGGCACACCTGCTGCAATTAGAAATTCCTTTACAGAGACAGCTCTCTGTTGCGATAGTTTGTAATTGAAAGTGGAGCTCCCGGTATTATCTGCATGGCCGCTTATTTTTATATTATAAATGCTGAATGCGGATGCTGCGGAATCAATAGTTTTCTTCAGTACCTGTTTATCTGCTGAAATAAGTTCATGGCTTTTTGTATTAAAATAAACAGTGTGATTAACAGTTTCCTGTGCCTGTAGTTTTACAAAAGAAATACATAGACAGAAAAATGAAAGAAGCGGTAACCTGGTTGTCTTCATGCCTGTTATCTTTTCTTTTGAAAAAAATCTTTCATCAGCTTTGCACATTCATCTTTCAGTACGCCCCTTATCAATTCTGTTTTCGGGTGAAAGGGCCAGTTAGTACCCGTAATTTTTTTATACCCGTTTTTTTCATCATCAGCGCCATACACCACTTTCCCTATCTTACTCCAGTACAAACCGCCGGCACACATCAGGCAGGGTTCAAGGGTAACATACAAAGTAGCTTCCGGTAAATATTTGCTGCCTAAAAAACTAAAGGCAGAGGTCAGGGCTATCATTTCTGCATGGGCCGTTGGGTCATTCAGTTTTTCCGTCATATTATAACCGCGGGCAATTACTTTTTCATTCAATACCACCAACGCCCCGACAGGCACTTCATCCTCATCAAAAGCACGTCTTGCTTCTTTCAGGGCCAGCATCATATAATATTCATCCGTCATGGCTTATCGAAATTACGGAAGCTGAATAAAATTCCGCTGAATACCTGTTTATACAAACATTTGTAACAGCAAAACAAGAGAATAAAAAATTATTTTTCTTTCCCGCAAAGTCCCTCCATTCCCTTACTTTTGCGCAATTTGTTTTTTCGTTCCAACCCATAACAAAAGATGCCAAAAGACCATTCCATTAAGTCAGTCCTTATCATCGGTTCAGGCCCCATTATCATCGGCCAGGCCTGCGAATTTGATTATTCCGGTACCCAGGCCGCCAGGAGTTTGCATGAAGAAGGAGTAAAAGTTATTTTAATAAACAGTAACCCGGCTACGATCATGACCGACCCCATGATGGCCGACAGGGTTTACCTCTTACCACTTACGGTAGAAAGTATTGAACAGATACTGGAAGAGAACCAGATCGATGCTGTTCTTCCTACCATGGGCGGGCAAACAGCATTGAACCTTGCCAAGGAAGCAGAAGATCTTGGTATCTGGCAGAAATTTAATGTAAGGCTGATCGGTGTTGACATCAAAGCCATTGATAAAGCAGAGGACAGGGAAAAGTTTCGCCAGTGGATGATACAATTGGGAGTGCCGGTTGCAACAGCCAAAACTGCCAATTCATTCCTGGAAGGGAAAGAGTTTGCGCAAGACATCGGGTTCCCGCTGGTTATCCGCCCTTCTTTTACGCTGGGTGGTACCGGGGGTGGATTTGTACATGATAAAACTGAACTCGATGAAGCATTGAACCGTGGGTTAGAAGCCTCACCTATACATGAAGTGCTGGTTGAAAAGGCGGTATTAGGATGGAAGGAATTTGAGCTGGAGCTTTTGCGTGACAGCAATGACAATGTGTGTATCATTTGTAGTGTCGAGAATTTTGATCCCATGGGTGTGCATACAGGCGACTCGATCACCGTAGCCCCTGCCATGACGCTGAGTGATACCGCTATGCAACTGATGCGTAATACCGCTATCATGATGATGCGTGACCTCGGAAATTTTGCCGGTGGTTGTAATGTGCAGTTTGCGTTGAATCCCGATACAGAAGAGATCATCGCTATTGAGATCAACCCCCGGGTAAGCCGTTCCTCTGCGCTTGCATCAAAAGCTACCGGTTATCCTATTGCCAAGATTGCCGCCAAGCTGGCGATCGGTTATCATCTTGATGAATTAGAGAACCAGATCACAAAAACCACATCGGCTTATTTTGAACCGGCATTGGATTATGTGATCGTAAAGATCCCCCGCTGGAATTTTGATAAATTCAAAGGAGCCAATGATACGCTGGGCCTGCAAATGAAAAGTGTGGGAGAAGTGATGGCGATCGGCAGAAGTTTTACCGAAGCAGTGCAAAAAGCCTGTCAAAGCCTGGAGAATAATGCAGTCGGGCTCGGGTATTATGGCAAAAGCATGATGCATGCAGAAGCCTTGCTGGAATATATTAAAACACCGAAATGGGACCGCATCTTCCGTATCAAAGACGCATTGATGGCGGGTATTTCTGTTGGTACTATCTCAAAAGCCACCAATGGGATTGACCGCTGGTTCCTTTACGAAATACAAAAGCTCTGCAACCTCGAAAAAGAGATAGCTAAATATAATCTTGACAGGTTGCCGATAGAGTTATTGAGAGAGGCTAAAGTAAACGGCTTCAGTGACGAGCAGATCAGCCTTATTACACAACACGGCAATGAAGAAGATGTTTACAAGAAAAGGAAAGCGGCCGGAATAACAAGGGTATATAAAATGGTGGATACCTGCAGCGCCGAGTTTGAAGCAAAAACACCTTACTTCTATTCCACTTTTGAAGAAGGACATAACAACGAAAGCAAGGTTTCCAATAAGAAAAAGATCATCGTACTCGGGTCAGGGCCTAACCGTATCGGCCAGGGAATTGAATTTGATTACTGCTGTGTGCATGGCTTGCTGGCCATCAAGGAATGTGGCTTTGAAGCGATCATGGTAAACTGTAACCCGGAAACAGTTTCTACAGATTTTGACATGGCCGATAAATTATACTTTGAACCGGTCTATTGGGAACACTTGTGGGAAATAGTAGAGCATGAAAAACCTGACGGGGTCATTGTGCAACTGGGTGGCCAGACGGCATTGAAACTGGCCGAGTTCTTACATAATAAAGGAATTAAGATCATTGGTACTTCTTATGACAGCATGGATATTGCAGAGGACCGGGGCCGTTTCAGCGACAGGCTCAAAGATCTCGATATTCCTTACCCGCAATATGGAACAGCTGAAGATGTAGATGAAGCGGTGGCAGTAGCCAACAGGGTTGGTTATCCTGTCCTGGTTCGCCCCTCTTATGTACTGGGCGGACAAAGAATGCGGATTGTTCTCAATGATGAAGAGGTGGAAAGTGCAGTCGTGAGTTTATTAAAACATTTACCCGGCAATAAAATATTAATTGATCATTTTTTGGACCGCTGCCAGGAAGCTGAGATAGATGCCATATTTGACGGAAAGGATTTTCATGTGATGGGGGTAATGGAACATATTGAGCCGGCTGGCATCCATAGTGGTGACAGCAATGCAGTATTGCCGCAGTTCAATCTTTCCCCGCTGATCGTTCATACTATGGAAGAATATGCAGAAAAGATAGCGAGGGAATTAAAGATCAAAGGACTTATTAATATCCAGTTTGCCATCAAGGACGGGAAAGTATATGTGATAGAAGCTAACCCGAGAGCATCCCGTACTACTCCGTTTATCGCCAAAGCCTACCAGATACCTTATCTTAATATTGCCACCAAAATAATGCTGGGCGAAAAGAAACTGAAGGACTTCACTTTTGAAAAGAAGCTGAAAGGATTTGCGATCAAAGAACCTGTATTCAGTTTTAATAAATTCCCCGGTGTAAGCAAAGAACTAGGGCCTGAAATGAAATCAACCGGCGAGGCGATCCGGTTCATCAAAGATCTGCGTGATCCTTATTTCAGGCAGTTGTATAAGGACAGGAGTATGTACCTTAGCAGGTAAGTAACTATCCCATCAGTATATAAATCCCGGGCAATTAGTCGAAATGCTGTCCGGGATTTTTAATTTTGGCAAACTAAAAATGAATTGTTGCTGCATAAAATATAGAGTATCAAACAAACGATCTTTTTTTTTTGCTTAAAGTTTTTTTATGGACAAGGAAATGCAATCTGTGATACGCAACCTGCAGAATGTAAATGATAGCGAACCCTGGTTTGGCCGGCCTGTATATGCATTGCTGGATGAAATTGATCCGGCTATTGTTTATAAAAAGCCCAATGACAACTCCCATTCACTGATCGAATTGCTTTACCACATGATCACCTGGGCGGAGTTTACTTTAAAAAGAATAGAAGGCGATAAGGAACAGGATCTTGCTGCTTTTGAAAAAATGGACTGGCGGGAGATCAAACCAGTTGTT
The DNA here is from genome assembly GCA_036520835.1 of Chitinophagaceae bacterium. Taxonomy (GTDB): domain Bacteria; phylum Bacteroidota; class Bacteroidia; order Chitinophagales; family Chitinophagaceae; genus VBAT01. Next base: position 11,160 of record DATDIX010000196.1, read on the forward strand.
CATACATGGGAAAAAGGATTGAAGGAATATAAAAAAATACATAAAGACATCATTGCCCTGCTGGAAACAAAGGACGATGAGTTCTTAAAGAAGATGGTTGACTATCGTAAGTATAATTTCCGTTTTCTTCTTAATGGATTGATACAGCATAATATCTATCATGCCGGCCAAGTAGCTTATATTCATAAACTACTGGCCTGACCCGTTCCCTCTCTTATAAAGATGCAGACTAACACTATACCCGCAAAGTAGTATTTTTTATAAGTGAAAGGCTAAGTAACTTTTACTATGCCTTCTCCTATGGTCCACTTCTGGAGGCGAACACCTTTTACCAGGTTTTTGCTGCCGCTGATGGCTGGTATCATTATTCAATGGTACAGCCAGTTGTCTTTGGCTTTCTGGTGTATCGTTTCATTGGTCTCTTTGGTTTTCATTCTTTCTTTTTTTACTCTCCCTTTTTTCAGGCGATACGCACTATCATGGCTGGCTGGTTTTTATATCATGCTGCTTTTTATCGCCGCTGGTGCATTGCTCGCCTGGCGTAATGATATTCGTCACAACAAAAAATGGGTGGGGAATGCTTATTCAGCAGATACACCCGTTGTCGTTTCTCTTGATGAACCGTTGGTAGAGAAAGTCAAATCATACAAGGCAGACGCCAGTGTGAATTATATACTCAGGGAAGGAAAGCAAATAGAAGTAAGAGGAAAGATCATTATCTATTTTAAAAAAGATAGTTTATTACCGGGACTTGATTACGGCACACAGATCATCCTTAATAAACCCCTGCAGGAAATAAAGAATTCCGGTAACCCGGGTGGATTTGATTATAACAGGTATTCACTGTTCAACGGGATCACTCACCAAGTTTATTTAAAACCGGGTGAGTTTGAAGTATTGCATGAAAAGCGAACATCCCTGTTTCAAAAGATATTTTATCCTGCCAGGGAAAGGGTATTGAAAATTCTCCGTGATAATATTAAAGGGGATAAGGAACTGGGCCTGGCAGAAGCATTGCTGATCGGTTATAAAAATGATCTGGATAAAACCCTGGTGCAATCTTACACCAACACAGGCGTGGTGCATGTCATTGCCATTTCAGGATTGCATATCGGGCTCATCTATTGGTTGCTGGCGTTCCTACTGAAACCGCTCGGGAGAAAAAGACAGACACGCTGGCTGCAACCGGTATTGATCATTTCAGGGCTGTGGGCATTTAGTTTACTGGCAGGTGGTCAGCCCTCTGTACTTCGCTCTGCTGTAATGTTCACGTGTATTGGTTTTGGCCAGTTCTTTGGGAAAAACACTTCCATCTATAATACGCTGGCTTTTTCCGCTTTCATTTTATTGTGTTATAACCCTTATTGGCTTTGGGATGTTGGTTTCCAGCTTTCTTATTCGGCAGTACTGAGCATAGTTATTTTTATGAAACCCATCTATCACCTGTTGTATATAAAAAATAAACTGTTTGATTTTATCTGGAAGCTGAATGCAGTAACCCTGGCAGCGCAAATACTTACATTGCCGGTAAGTGTTTTTCACTTTCACCAGTTTCCGGCTTCTTTCTGGATCACTAATTTCCTGGCTGTTCCGCTTTCCAGTCTTATTGTACTCGGGGAAATATTATTATGTGCTGTTTCTTTTTTTCCTTCGGTCGCCTTGCTGACCGGCAAGTTATTATCCTGGCTGATCATGCTGATGAATAATTTTGTTGAAAGAATTGAACTTTTGCCCTTTGCTTTATTGGATGGACTACAGATCAATATGCTGCAATTGTTCTTACTGGCAGGGTTTGCTGCAGGACTAGGTTTCTGGTTACTGGAGAAAATGCAAAAAGGGTTGACATTTGCAATGGTTTGCTGGCTTTGTTTTTTTGCAGTGAGATCATATTCTTTTGTGAATGCGGATAAACAAGAAAAGATCATTGTCTATAATGTGCCTCAACGCCAGGCCATTGATTTTATAAATGGAAGGAATTATTTCTTTTATGGTGATTCCAACCTGCAGACAGATGATTTTGCCAGGAATTTCCACCTGAAACCATCAAGGATATTACATCGCATAGAACCAGTCACGGGAATAAAAGGATTGGTAACCGATGGTAACTATGCAATCTATAAGGACAGGACCATTTTGCTTGCCGATAAAACGATCTTCTTCAAAGAGACTTCAGTTAAACCAGTGATTGACCTTCTCGTGGTATCAAAGAATCCAAAACTCTATATTTCCCGTCTCTCCGGCACATTTACTATAAAGCAGGTTGTTTTCGATGGTTCAGTCCCTTTCTGGAAACTTCCTTACTGGAAAAGAGATTGTGATTCATTGCATATTCCCTACCACGACGTAAGTGAAAAAGGGGCTTTTGTGATGAACCTGAATTGAGCTACTTTTGCCGCTCCCAAACGACAGCCTGCCTTTCAATTTTTTCAATTATGACCAAAAAGATCCGATCAGCACTTATTTCTGTTTTTTACAAAGACGGCCTCGAAAATATCGTGAAGCTTTTATCTGAAAACGGTGTTACCATTTATTCAACAGGAGGTACCCAGCAGTTTATTGAAAAACTGGGAGTGAAAGTGGTTCCGGTTGAAGACCTGACAACCTATCCTTCCATTCTCGGAGGAAGAGTGAAAACATTGCATCCTTCTGTGTTTGGCGGTATACTCGGGAAAAGAGATGATGCGACCCATTTGCAGGAAATGAAGCAGTATAATATTCCTGAGATAGATCTTGTTATTGTTGATCTCTATCCTTTCGAAGAAACGGTAGCTTCAACGACCGACGAAAAATTGATCATCGAAAAAATTGATATCGGCGGGCCGTCAATGATCCGCGGAGCAGCGAAAAATTTCAGGGATGTGGCGGTCATCGCTGCCAAAAAGGATTACACTACATTAGAGAATTTACTCCGTGAGCAAAAAGGGGAGACAACAATTACGCAGCGAAAAACTTTTGCAGCCAAAGCATTTGAAGTAGTGGCCCATTATGATGTAGCTATTGCAAAATATTTCAATGCTTCTGAAGCATTGTACTTTTTGGAATCTATTACTAATCCCAAACCGATGCGCTATGGCGAGAACCCGCATCAATCCGGGGTGTTCTATGGCGATCTCAATAAATTATTTGATCAGCTGAACGGTAAGGAGCTTTCCTATAATAATCTCGTTGATGTAGACGCGGCCGTACAGCTAATAGGCGAGTTTCCTAACTCCCCTTTAGGGGCCGGGGGTTTCACTTTTGCTATTATCAAACACACCAATGTTTGCGGTGTTGCCCAACGACCTTCCATAAAAGAAAGCTGGGATGCAGCGCTGGCCGGTGATCCCGAAAGCGCTTTTGGCGGTGTGCTGGTCTGCAACGGCACGATAGATAAAGCAACAGCCAATGCGATCAACGAAATATTCTTTGAAGTATTAATTGCTCCCGCTTTTGATGAAGATGCTTTAACCATATTAAAATCAAAAAAGAACAGGATATTACTGCAATTGAAAGCCCAGCCCGGGAATAAAGAAATGTATAAATCTGTCCTGAACGGTGTATTGATACAGGGCGTAGATGAAGGCAATTATACAGAATGGAAGGAAGCAGGCGGAAGGGAGACAACAGCTGCAGAAAAAAATGATCTTGTATTTGCCAATCTTGTTTGTAAGCATTTAAAGTCAAATGCCATTGCCCTCGTAAAGAATAAACAACTGATCGGGAAAGGTTGTGGGCAAACCAGCCGTATTGATTCGCTGCGGCAATCTCTGGAGAAAGCAAAGCAATTTAATTTCGATCTTAAAGGTGCCGTGATGGCAAGTGATGCCTTCTTTCCGTTTAATGATTGTGTGAAGATGGGACATGAGGCAGGTATTGCAGCATTTGTACAACCGGGTGGCTCTATCCGCGACAATGATTCGATTGAATATTGTAAACAAAATAACCTGGCCATGGTAATAACAGGCATGAGACATTTCAAGCATTAACCTTTCAATGAATTTTCCCGATTTCCAGAAATACATCATACAGGCTTCCGGGCAATCCCTGAAAAGATTTTCTGCCCTCAACCCGCTGACCATTCATAAAAAAGGAAAGAAAGCCAAAGCTGTTTTTGCTCTTGTATTAGTTTGTTTTTTCTGGGGAACTACCTGGATCGCTGCCAAAGAAGCGGTTCTTGATAACAGGATCCATCCTTTGTATATGTCTGCGATCCGGCAACTGCTTGGCGGGTTATGTTTCGTACTTTTTTTTATCTCCAGGGGACAACACTGGCCCAGGGGAAAAGAATGGAGGCCGATACTTGTACTGAGTTTTCTGAATTTTATTTTAAGCAATGGATTAAGCACCTGGGGATTGAAATATATTTCATCCGGGTTAGGCGCAATCATGGGTGCCATCTTTCCATTATGGCTGGTCATTATCGGGTTATTTTCGAATGGAGCAAAGATGCCGGTGAAAGCTGTGCTGGGAATGGTGCTTGGCTTTGGCGGGGTTTGTATTATTTTCTCCGAACACCTGAATGACTTTTTTAAAACCGATTTCCTGTTTGGGATTCTTTTATCGCTTACGGCTACCTGGTCATGGGCATTCGGAACGCTTTATACAAAAAAGAATGCAGCCAGCTTTAACCCTTATTTCAGTCTCGGGTTACAAATGGTCATCTCTTCTGTAGCTTTATTCTTTTTTTCTGCAGTTACAGGCATTGCTATTCCTCTTACAGCTATTCCCTGGCAATCATGGGCTGCTATGGGTTACCTTGTTCTTTTTGGCTCTATCATTTCCTTTATTTCTTACCTGTATGCACTACAAAGATTGCCGACTGAGCAAGTGTCCATCTATGCATATATTAACCCGATCGTTGCCGTATTACTTGGCGCTGCGATCTTTTCGGAAAAGCTAACAGTCTTTATTGGAGTGGGAGGATTGGTGACATTGCTGGGAGTCTATCTTGTCAATAAAGCATTTAAAGCGATCCCTCCGCCGGAGCAACCGGAAACGGAAGGCATCTAAGGTTGTTTATTGTCACCTGCTACTTCTTTGATGAACTGTTCATACACTTCTCTCCAGCCTGCATATAACCTGTCTGTTCCCAGGAATGAATTATGCCAGATCATGATAAAGTGCCCGTTCACCGATCTTACTGTATTATAGTAATGACGCATTTCTTCCAATGACTGTTCGGCGGTGAATTTTTGTTCATAGAATGAGTTTGCTTCCATATAACAGAAAGGGAAAAGCAGAAGATCTGTTTGCTGTTCTTTTTCGAGATCGTACCAGTAGAATGGAGAAGCAACTGAAGCCCTGAAACCATTGATACTGCCATACCCCATAGAAAAATCGAATTTAATACCGTTGTCAATTAGCCTCCGGTAGCCATCCGGCAGATTAAAGCGGATATAATGCTGGCGGGAAGAAACTATGGGGCTGCCGTTCATTTTTGAAATCGTTTCAATTTCTTTTTTAAACAGCGAAACATCATCACCGCTTTTCCAGGAAGGGTGAATGCCCACCGGGTAACGGATAACATGATCATGGATCAGTTCCTGCACCGCTTTGCAGGAAGGCGGAATGTTTTTATCATAGCGGCCCCTTTTCTCCGGCACCAAAAAAAAATAGTAAGGTTTCAGCTTATACCGCTCATGCAGTTGGTTCATCCATCCGAAAGCATCAAAGGGATCTTTTTGTTTTCCCCTCAATACTTTTATTCTTTCATTTGCCAACGACCATTTACCGGTTATCAATGACCGCAGCAAGCCACCGGTATTTCTCCACCAGCCTTTATGTTTATATGACCAGGCGATGTCTATGTCGTAAGTTGGAAGAAAAGTGAATGGTGTCCCTTCGCTGCGCTCGGGATGACGGTGAACCGTGAGCCCGGGGAATATCTCTTTCAGTTTATTTATCCAAACATTGATCAGCGGAACAGTAAGAAAGCTTTCCTTATAAGCCAGTGAGTTTTCAAAAGCATACCGGCCATACATGTCTTTTGTATGTGGCAGGTATTCCTCGTAGCGACTCAGCAAATAAAAGGAAGCGGCAAACAGGTCAAACGGGAGGTCACCTTTGGTTTTGAAAAAAACTTTATGGCCATTTACTTCAAAACAATCAATAACCTGCTCATGGATATTTTTTTCAAATAACAAAGTATGGGGCTTTATCCATATTTCGGTGTCAGTTATTCTGCTTTTACTGTAATTTATTTTTGGGCCAGTATATTTTCGAAAATCGTCTGCAGAAGATGTGATAGTAAAAGCATCAGCTTTTAATTCTTTGCTGATAAAACCAGCGATATATTGTAAGCGGGGAGTTGTGCTATGTGTGTACAGTAACAATGATGGGTCTTTTCATTCGCTTTTACCGGCTATGCTTCTTTCTCCACTGTTCATTAAATGATTTATTGGGAAAGTCCAGTTCGCCCCGGTGCTTTTTCCAGCCTGTCATCATCGTATTCACGATCCAGCCTTTCATTTTTCCATTCGCCATATTCATCCAGCTTCTTCTAAGCATTCCATGTTTCCACATTTTCCAGGCCATTTTTTCTGCAAAAGCACTGTCGCCTTCTTCTACCGCTTCATGCCTGTTCTCCAGCAACAGTTCATGCAAATTGATCTTTACCGCACAAACCTCTGTACAATTACCGCAAAGAGAAGATGCATAGCTTAAATGTTTCCAGTCTTTCATTTCTTTTAACTGCGGGGTGATGACAGCGCCTATTGGTCCGCTGTAAGCAGTAGCATAAGTATGGCCACCAATATTTTTATAAACAGGACAGGCATTCAAACAAGCGCCGCAACGGATACAATACAAACTTTCCCTGGCTTTCTCATTGGCTAAAATATTGGTACGGCCATTGTCAAGCAGTATCACATACATTTCTTCAGGCCCGTCGTTCTCTCCTTCCTGCTTTGGTCCAGTTACAATAGTATTATAAACAGTGATCCGCTGGCCTGTACCATAAGTAGCCAATAATGGCCAGAATAAGGCAAGATCATTCATGGAAGGGATCACTTTTTCAATGCCCACCACTACAATATGTGTTTTGGGCATCGAACAACTCAGGCGTCCATTGCCTTCATTCTCGGTAACAGCTATCCCCCCGATATCAGCAATAATAAAATTAGCGCCGGTGACGCCTACTTCTGCCTGCACATATTTTTCCCGGAGTTTTTCCCGGGCCACCAGCGTCAGTTGTTCAGGTGTTAGTTTGGGGTCGGTGCCCAGTTTATCTGTAAACAATCTTGCCACATCTTCTTTACTTTTATGCATGGCAGGTGTTACGATATGATAAGGAGGTTCGCCATCCAATTGTTGAATGTATTCGCCAAGATCCGTTTCTACGCTTTCGATCTTATTTTTTTGTAAAAAATCATTCAGGTGTATTTCTTCCGTCACCATGCTCTTGCTCTTCACCAGCGTATGGCACATCTTTGCTTTACATATCTTCAGTATTTCTTCATTAGCCTGTTCTCCATTTTCTGCCCAGATCACTTTGGCGCCTCGTTTGGTAATAGCTGCTTCAAAGGTTTCTAATTGCTGGTCCAGCGTCTCAATGGCTTTCCATTTTATATTCTTTGCTCGCTCTCTTGCCAGGTGCACATCGGCAAACTGCGACTTACCCTGCGGCACCACTGCATTATATTTCCCGATATTAAAATTGATCTTATGCCGGTGATCAAGATCAGCGGCTTTGGTGATACTTTTCTCAATAAATAACCCGGACTGCTCTGACATATGAATGCTCTCCTGTTGTTACTGTAATTATTTTTTTACTTCACTTACTTCTTCTTCTTTCCATTTCTTTTGGGCGATCTTGTCCAGTACTTCATAAAACGTTTCTCCATACTTACGTATCAAAGGTTCTTTTAAAAACTGGTAAACCGGAACTTTCAGTTTTTCTCCCAGGGCACATGCGGGACTGCACATTTTTTTCCTTGGCTCATAATTCACTCTTTCATGACCACCGCGTTTTCCTTTTTCGGATATGACCGGGTACAAGTGACAACTGATGGGTTTTTTCCAGGGAATCAAACCATCATTATAGGCCTGCTCAAATGCACAGTTGATGATCCCATTTTTACCACGGTAGCCGTACACGCAGATCTCGTTATCATTGTCAAGCGTAGGCGTCACCCACCCAAAATCTTTGTTATAAACATACTTCCCCTTTTTCTCAATTTCCTTTATAGCGGCGGGGGTAAGATAAGGCATGATCTTCTCATAACTGTCCAGCACTGTTTGAAGCTCTTCATCTTCCAGTGGGGCGCCGGCATCTCCGTCTTCGCAACAGCCGCCTTTACATTTTGCCAGGTCGCAAACAAAATGTTTTTCCGCCACCTCATCACTCACCAGTATATTATCTATTACTATCACGGTTCCGTTTTGGGCAAAATTAAGCCTTGGTTTTCTCATCGGGGGCTTTCTTGCGGACAAAAACCCGTGACATCAGGTTTTTCCCGGAAGCGGTCAGCCGGTTATGAGAAGTGAGGTATTTGATCACCCTGTGCTCCAGCCAATGATGCAGGGGTACCAGCAGGGCGGCCAACCCGATCATGAAAGCAAGGTCCTTCCAGGGCTCGCCATTTGTAAAGGAGTAGATATTCTTTTTAAAAATGAGGAAAATGAATTCAAAGAACATGATAAAAGCAAAGAACCCGACCAGCCGGATAGTGTTGGCGGAAACTTTGAACATACCAAGTATCACCAGCATCACAAAGAGGGCAACGATGCCGATAGTGATGGCCATATATTGAATATTGTTTTTACGCCGTTTCTTTTCCACCAGTTCTTCTTCTAATTTGTTTTGCCGGTATTGCTCGTCGGATGCTTCTATCTGCGCCAGTTCTTTTTCTTTGTTCAGTTTTTCTACGCTGTCCTTGTATTGGTAATAAACCCCGTTGTACAGGCTTGCGAGTTGAAAATTACCGGTCCGGCTGTACATAGAATCTAACTGTTTCGCCGCATTTTCTACACTTTCCAATAACCCGTTCTTTTCTCCCAGTTCTTTTACTTTTAGAAAATATTCGATGGCTTTCGCATTTTCACCGGTCTTTTTATAAAAAGTAGCCAGTTGCCGGTAAAAATTGATCCGGTTATTCTCACTGGTACTTTTTTCAAAATAAGGAGTTGCCACAGTAAAATAGTGACGAGCTGAATCATAGCTGCCGAGCTCAGTATAAATAACTGCATATGCCTGGTCAATGACGCCGGCAAAACCAAAATTGGTAAGGTATTTTTTCAGCGTTACCCCGGACGATGAATTCAAATAGTCCAGCGCTTTTTGCGGCTGGTCAATCCGCAGGAACTGGTTCAGCAGGCTGATATAGCCAGGAATTTTCAGAGTAGGAAATTTCAAAGAGTCGGCCATGGCGATAGACCGCTCAAAGTAACTAATAGCAATATCATAATTCTTTTTATAGGCAAACAGGGTACCGAGACTGTTCATATCAATGGCCCGTTGGTAAGGGGCATTTTTTTGTTTGATCTGGTCCAGTTTTTTATAAGCAAGTGTATAGTAGTCTATTGCTTTGTCATAATCTTCTATACCTGCATAGAAAGAAGAGAGATAGAGATAGCAATTGCGCATTAATTCATGCCTGCTTCTTTCATTTTTCAGGGCTTCGGCTATCCGTAAAGCAGCCAGGTAATTGCGAAGGGCCAGCGTTTTTTCGTTGCGGGACAGGTAAACATGACCAAAAGTATTGTGGGCTTCTGCTTTCAGGCTGTCATTGGTGAGTGTAGAGATCAGGGAGAAGGCCTGGGTTGCATAGCCCAGGGCTTTATCCTTATCCGGTATGACAAGGTGTATAGCAGATAATCTTAATTGCGCTCCACCGATCCTGTCATCATATTTGTTCTGGCGGGCAATATCCAGCCCTTTGTTATAATATTCGATAGCTCTTTTAGCATAATCCTTTTGGCCTGCAAAATAACTGCACCGTACTCCATTAGACATATACGCATCGATCATCAGTTTCCGGTCCCTTGATTCTTCAGCCAGGGAAATTAGCTGCTTTCCATATTCTTCGGCTTCCTGCAGGTTCACATTCATTAGTGTTCTTGACAGGTTATCCAGCAGGTAAATTTTTTCTTCCGTGGTTTTGGCTTTAGCCAGGGAAGATTTTATCGAATCAATAGCGGCGACATCCTGCTGATAGCTGACCAGGCAGGTAAAAACAAGCGGTAAAAACAGTAGTATCCTTTTCAGATGGTTCATGTGAATGGGGGTTGTGCTTCCAAATTAGGAAAGATTCACGGGAAGCAGAAAAACTCCCTTTAACCCACTATATCCATCAGGGTTAAGCCGGCAAAAAAGCATTGATAGCTGTATGTAACAAACTTTTAAAACAAGTTTTTGTCCCGATCACTACCGGGATAAAGAACAACACCCTGTATCAGCCCAACTATTGTTCAGCAAGACCGTAAAAAAGATCAAAATTTCCTTGGTTTTTTACACAGTTCATGTCGTGCGCAGTTTCTTTGTTTTTATAAATTAAGTGAGAACTATTTTTTCTCTATTTGCGCAGATAAATGCAAACAATTTTTCGGATAAATCACCAACCTCTTGATAGTACTTTGCATCACATTCACCCAGTTTGTCAACTCGTTCATCATTTTCTTCGTTCATAATCTCATCGATTTTTTCTTCTGTAATTCCTCCTTTTATATTCAAAGTATCAATTGCTTCCCGAGTAATCTTTACACCTTCATCCGAACCTATTTTATTTAGCGAGTCAATAATAATAGAGACATACTCTTTTGATGAATTAGTAAAGTATTGGTCATAACCTCCGTTATTTACTTCTCTTTCTAAACTTTCAATTGCGAGTACTACTATTTCTTCATTGCTTAAATTAGCTGTTCCAACTTTATATGCCTTTTGGTCTAATGCTTGTTCGAAAGCTAATACAATTGAATCGGTTCTATATTCTCTTTCCAAATTGATTAATTCATCAGTTGTTTGTCCAGAATACTTATCTAAAAATTGGCTTTTTGGCATTATATTATTTTTGAAAGCTTATGAGCAAATAATTGGTTGCTACTATTGCGCACAACTCGCTAATTTACGAAAGTTATCAACGATATATTGTTCATTCTCAATAAAAAAACTTTCGCTTTTTTGAATGTTTATTCTTTCTCATCATTTAAGTTCAGGTTCTTCGGAGCCCTCGGAGGAGTAATGAAAATAAAACTATCGGGTCCCAGTTCCAAACTCGGTAGTGTTTGTTATGTATGTTTTTCTGTTGGTATTTTTTGTAAGATGCCGGTAGTTATAAACTATCTCCACCGCCTGAGGACGGATAGGTTTTTTATTTCCATTTCAGTGTATTGATAAGATGCTGCAGGTCTTTTTTCAGGAAATCATTGACAATACCTAAGGAGTCCTCATTAGGCGTAGCGTCAAAATACAATGCGCCTCTCAAAAAATGTTTGGTAGAGTCTGTCAGGAAAAACTGGTTGGCCGTGGCTGTATTCCCTTTTAATGAATAATAAATTCCTTCTACACCGTTAGGCGTTCTCATTACGCTGTCTTCAATACCCGTTGAAACTTCAGTATGTTGTTTATAGGCCATTTTAAAACCGTCATTCACCAGGGAATCGAAATTATTCAGGCCAACCTGTTTGTAGCTGATGTAAATACGGCCGCCGAAGCGGGGCACATCAATATTGATCCAGTAATCTTCTGCTTTATCGCTGAAGAAAACAGAATCTTTAACCACAGTGGCATAGACAGGATACTCAAACGTATAAGGATAGCCGGGCTGATCAAATGCACGGTATTCTTTTGCAGGGAATTCAATATTGAAATAACCTTTCTTTTTGGTTTCAGGATGGTATTCGCTGTTGCAGGCTATCAGTAAAGCGGTAGTCAACAGTATCCAGGTAAAATATTTTGCAAAAACCATTTTTCTACAACGATTATTCATCAGGTTTCATTGTTACTTTAACCATTTTTACCCTGTTTTTATCAGCTTCCAGTACTGTGAAAATAAAGTCACCACTGGGGATCTCTGCATTTACCCGGGGAAATTCTCCCGCCAGTTCCAGTACAAGACCGCCAATAGATTCGCTTTCCCCTTTAATGGCATCAAAGGTATCCATCGGCAATTGCATGATCTTGCAGATATCATGTAGCATCGTTTTGGCTTCAAAGATGTAATTATTATCATCCAGTTTCCGGTTACCGCTTTCTTCTTCATCAAATTCATCTCTTATTTCCCCGATCACTTCTTCCAGGATATCTTCCATCGTTACGATCCCGCTGGTGCCGCCAAACTCATCCACGACAATGGCGAAATGGATATGACGGGATTGAAAATCTTTCAGCAGGTCCTCGATCGGTTTTGATTCGGGTACAAAATAGGGCTGGCGCATCAGGGGATGCCAGTTAAAATCATCGGCTTCATTCAGGAAAGGGATCAGGTCCTTGGTGTTAATGATACCCGCTACTTCATCAAGGCTGACTTTATACACAGGTAATCTTGAATAATGTAATTCTTCTATTTTCCTGTTGAGATCGGCAAAGGAAGTGTTATAATCAATACCGCTCACCTCCAGCCGGCTGCGCATCACCTGTTTTACCGAAATGTTTCCAAACTTCACAATGCCTTTCATTATGCTTTTTTCTTCCGGAGAAGCTTCTTCATCGGTCTTGATATCAATGGCTTCATCCAGTTCACGGATGCTTAAGGCTTCGGATTTGTTAGCGCCGAGCCGTTTGCCGATGCCATCTGCCAGCGAAACGATCCATTTGCTGATCCTTCTTAATACCAAATGAACACCTTCTACTATCGCTGATGACCCGTAGGCAAAACGCATATTATTCTGGGTGGCCCATATTTTAGGCAATACTTTGCAAAAGAATAATAACACAAAAGCGATCACAAGGGCCTTGATCAGCATTTCTATCGCAGAAGGGATGCTGCCAAATGAAATGAACTGGCTGATCAGGAAGTTTGACAGAATAGCAATGCAGATACTGATAAAAGTGCCGGCAATCAGCAGCGAGGCATACACTTCTTTCGGTTCTTCCAGTAAAGTGATGATGCGTTTGGCGCCAGCATGCTGTTTTGTTTTTAAAACATTGATGTCTTTATTATTCAAAGAGAATAAAGCCACTTCTGCCCCTGAAATAGTAAAAGCCAGCAATAGTAATACCACTAAAACAATAATAAGAAAAGTAGTACCCTGCGGGTTAATGGCCAGGAAAATGAAGGAGAATTTGGAATATAGCAGGTTGATGACCGAATGACTATCCAATGCAGGGATGTTTTGATGACAGGTTGAATGATAAAATTGGTTCTGTTCTTACGAAACAAAGTTATTGTTTTAACCAGCAAAACTAAAATGGAAGATTTTCAGAAGGATCACCGAGTGGAGGATCAGCATTGGCAGACCCATCCATGCCAGTTTCACCGGGCGCAGCGGCTCCGGGGCTGTCCGCTCTTTTATCCAGCATAATAAGATTATCGCCTACTACCTCTGTAGCAAACTTGCGGTTGCCGTCTTTATCGTCCCAGCTACGGGTACGCAAACGGCCTTCAATATAAACGAGGCTGCTTTTGTGCAGGTATTTCTGTGCTAGTTCAGCAAGGCCACGCCATAGCACCACGGTGTGCCATTCGGTTTGCGACACTAATTTGCCGGAACGGTCTTTAAAGGTTTCGGTAGTAGCAAGGGGAAATTTGGCTACTGCAATATTTCCTTCCAGGAACTGCACATCGGGATCTTTTCCCAGGTTGCCAATGAGCATTACTCTGTTTACGCCTCTCATACGCTTAACGTTTTCTGATTAATAAATCCACTTCAGGCAGTAAGGGCTGTTTAAAGTTAAATTTTTTTGG
>DATDIX010000197.1:0-43059 GCA_036520835.1 Chitinophagaceae bacterium
TGAGCATATAAGCTGCGGCAAAAGCAATTCCAAAGACCAGCGCTTTTTTGTGATACTGTTTATTGAACAATAAACATAACCCGATACCGGCAGGTATGAATAAGATCTGCAGGCGTATGCTGAATGATAGAGCAAAGAAAAGTGCGGACAGGAAAATGGAACGGTTGCTGAGTTTGGGATCAGCAATGTGATAGCAGCCGATAAGCAGGAAAGGGATACAAAAGAACTCCCGTAGAGTGCGCACAGACATAAAAGGAAATAACCAGAAAAGCGCCATCATTAGCGCCACCATGATCGCTGTATCCTTTTGGCCGTTAAGACGCAGCGTTAGCCGGTATGCATAATAAATGGTCAATAGTGATACCAGCGCATGAACCAGGCGGGTAACAAACATCAGGTCTTCCGGGCGATGAATACCTACCGCATAGCAAGCTTTAAAAAGCAGGTACAGCATTCCGGGATAGACCAGGCTGAAGACATGTACATTGGTACCGGTCCAGAGAAAGGAAATACCATCCTCCCAGTTGAACACCAGCTCCTGCATTTCGAAATGATCATCATGAAAAGCATAACCGGGAGAAAAGAATACGGCCAGCAACCGCACAAATAACCCGGCAAAAAGGATATGCTTAATAGTTAATTTTTCAAACAGATTTTTTTCGCTTAGCATGATGTGAGGCAACTTATTTTTTTGCGATGATCTCCACCAGCATCATTTTCCAGCATTCTTTATCTCTTGTGGCGGGGTTAACGAATTTCAGGTTCAGTTTGGTGACACGGAAGTGGGTAGCTTCATATATTGCACCTGTTTGATAATTTTTTTGCAGATCTTCCAATTGATCAGGTTCCGCCTGCAGCCATACTTTTTTCCCCTTTACCAGCAGCGAATCATCAAATGTTTTGAACATGGAAGCTGCGGCGAAAGTGTAAGAAGAGCTGTAGTGATAGGAGTTCTTCTGAACATATACATCAGCAGGATCAACTTTTCCCTTTGTTATTTTAGCCAGGTTCTGGCCTGCCTGGTAATTTAATAGTTGCGGATAAAAATTACTGTTGAGAAGGAAGAGAACAAATATCATGGTTGCCGCAGAAACCGCCACCGCTTTTTGCAGGCGGTCATACACCCGGCTCCTGAGAAAATAAAATACGACAGCCAGCAACACAACTGTTCCTGCGATTATCCAAACAGAACCAATGGGGAAGGCCCATGTATTAATAACAGCAGCCGCTACGAGGAAAAGTATAACAGTAATCAGCTGCAGGATAAATATTCGTTTGGTCCATTTGCTGTCTGTCCATTTGTTTAAGATGAAGACGGCTGTCATCACTGCAGCGGCAGGGAATATAATATTTAAATAGTGCGGAAGCTTAAAGTTTGAAAGAGATACAATAACGAGAACAGAAAGAAAAGTACCGGTAGTGGCCCACTCTTCTTTCCTTGCCGCCAGTTTTTTGATACGTCCAAAAACAGCGATATATGTCAGTATGCTCCAGGGGGCAAATGCCCATAAAAATGAATGAATAAAAAAGAGGTAATCGTTTTTGGAATCACTGCCCATACCCCCGCTGAACCGTTCAATGCTTTGGTTAAGCAATATGAATTTTATGCCGTTGATATGATCTTTACCCCTGATTATTTTTTCGGGATGCAGGTTATACTGCAAATAGTAGGCATAGACCACCGGCGAGATGAACACCGAAAATAATACCAGCAGCAACAACCATTTCCAGTTGATGAAGAGCTTCCAGTCTTTGCGATAAAGAATATAGAATAACGAGAAGACCGCCGGTACAAAAACAGCAATATGGCCTTTAGTTGAAAAACCAAGTGCCAGGCCAAGTGCGGCGCCTGCCACGTTAAGTAGCTTTTTGTTTTGAATAAACTCCACCAGTTGCCAGCTTGCAAAAGCAATACAAGCTGTCAGGATCGCATCCATTCTTACATCGCTGTTGGCTATCATGTAGGCAAACGAGGAAGCAACGATCAAAGCGGCCAGTTTTCCTGTTTCTTTATCATACAGCGTTTTTCCTAAGCGATACGTAGAATATGTGCCGAGAATGGTAAACAGGAATGTGGGAAGTTTATAGGCAAAGGCAGTTACACCAAAAATTTTAAAACTACCGGCGGCCAGCCAGAATAACAAGTGAGGTTTATCGAGGTAATCTCCCCCCTGGTCAACAAGAAAAGCATGATTGCCTGTAATATTCATTCGCAGGGCGATACAGGCATGATGGGCTGAATCATTATCGATCAGCGGCACAAAAAGACCGAAAACATACACAATGCCCAGCAGGGAAAACAATAAGATATAAACAGGCCGGGAAAGAAAGGGTGTGCTCAACGGAAAACTTTTCGCAAAGTAACTATCTTTTATAGGATAGTGACGGCAAAATTTCCGGGATGGATCATAAACAGGATTGGCAAATGAGCAGAAAATAAAAATTTGTAATACCCCCGGGCCTGCCAAAGTATGACTGTATTTATCAAATAAAAGAGGCGGAACAAGTCCGCCTCTTCATTTTATCCCTGAAGGGATTAACCTTTATTACTGCAGGATGATGGATCCGGGCAGCAAGCGGGTTTTGACTCTTCGGCCTTACCGGCAGCAGCGCCTTCTGTATACTTTACGCTGTTGCATTTCGGTATGTCGCAATTTGGTGTGGGTATGCAACACTCATTTTTGCGGGCAGCCTTCTTTGCTTTTTTCTTGCCTCCGCCGGCATATGCTGCCACGCCTGAAAGCAGGAGCATAGCGGTGAGTACTAAAACTATTTTTTTCATCTTCTTTGTAGTTTACGTTAAAAAAATGATTGAATGTATCTGTGTAACTACAAAGCCGGCTCAGGCGGGTTCCAGAATTCGCTGATATAGGAGGATAAAATATTTTCATCAGCCGGGATGGGCTGACGTGTTTGCAGCCAGCGGCTGGCGATATAAGGCAGTACTTTTTCTGTGGGCAAATAATAACAACAGGGGGCAAGCGGGTTACAGACACATTGATTGCAGGGATTGGGAATATTTTCCTTTTCAGACGGGCAGGATGATTCTGTAGCACAGCTTTCCCTGCTGACAGGGCAAAACTCAATCACCGGGTTTCGGGACTGTTCAGCTGCATAGCTGGCAATAAACATCGGCGGTTGTACCGATAAGTAAAGAAGAACGAAAGCTAATATCGCAACGGCTGTTTTCATGTCTTGCCGGCTGAAAGTAGAACTTAACTTTCAGTTTTGCAACGACAATAACAGGTCTTTTACTTTTCCGGCGATCATATCTCTCACCTTTCTGAAATCTTCTTCATTCATGTCACGGGGGTCAGGTATCTGCCAATCAATGAATTGTTTGGCGGGCATCCAGGGACAGGCGTCACCACATCCCATGGTTACCACTGCATCAAACGGCGCATACTGTTTTACATCATCGAGGGATTTAGAATGATGAGCGGTCAGGTCATAGCCCAGTTCTTTCATGGCAGCGATGGCTTTGGGGTTTATTTTTCCCGAGGGCCTTGAACCGGAACTATAGGCTTCTACATTATCACCCCCGAGTATGTTGGCAAAAGCCTGGCTCATCTGTGAGCGGTTACTGTTTTCGATACAAACAAAAAGGATTTTCTTTTTTGTGCTCATATGATCATTTGGTGAGTTTATGAATAACTATTGCCAGCAGGGCGCCTGTTACAGGTGCAACAACATATATCCACAGTTGTTTTATCTCTCCTGATACAACAGCAGGGGCAATTGATCTTGCGGGATTCATAGATGCTCCGCTTATAGGCCCCGCAAACATGGCTTCCAGCAATACGACCGAACCAATAGCGACACCGGCAAACATTCCCTGTTCTTTTGAACCGGTAGCCATTTTTATAATTACCAGCACAAGGAGAAATGTAAGTATAATCTCCAATACAAAAGATTGCATACCCGATCCCGAGGGAATTGTAGCCCCAAGCAGTTTGGAGCCCGGAAACAGGACCCAAAGAGAAAGACTTGCAACAAAAGCTCCCGTCAACTGGCTGATACAAAACGGCAGGATCTCTTTGACGGGAAAGTTTCCATTGATAGCAAAAGCAAGTGTAACCGCCGGGTTAAGATGCGCCCCGGATATTTCTCCAAATGCAGCTATCATAGCCATCACTACCAGGCCGAATGTAATTGCAATACCCACATGAGTAACTATCCCGCCGGATATTTCATTGATCACAACAGCGCCGGTGCCGCAAAACACCAGGCCAAACGTTCCGGTACATTCAGCAATATATTTCTTCATTTGCAGCAAAATGGGTAAAAGGTATAAAGAAAAGTGCCCGCATTCACGGACACTCTTACTGATCTAGCAACAACCCCAACCTGATGAGTTATCGCAACATTCGCTTCCGGCGCCGCAGCAACCGGGATCCTTCATGGTGATTGATCGTACTTTCATGGCTTTACTTTTATATAGTTAACAAATAAATGACGTTTTAGCAGCATCCGCTTCCCGGTTCACAACAATTACGATCATCTTTGGCCGGTTTTTCTGCATATACTGTAATGCTGGTTATTCTTGTATTGCTGTTTTTAAAAGCGGTGATCTCTTCTTTACTGAAATAATTTTCCAGTATTGTATCCGGAATAATGATCGTTTTATCTTTTTGAACGGTAAGGTTCTTAAAGCCGGCTTCTTCAATTATGGCGAGATAATCATTCTTTTGAATAGCCCCGGAAATACAACCGGCATACATCTCTGCCACATCCTTCCATTTGCCGGGCAGTTCGCCTTCGAGAACAATATCGGAAATGGAAAAATGCCCGCCGGGTTTCAGCACACGATGAATTTCACTGAATACTTTGTGTTTGTTGGGAACAAGGTTCAGCACACAGTTGCTGACGATCACATCAGCAATATTGGATGCGACAGGCATGTCTTCAATATCTCCCTGGCGGAACTCCACATTATTGAAACTAAGTTTGTCTGCATTGGCACGGGCTTTTGTTATCATTGGTTCGGTAAAGTCAATACCGATGACCCTTCCTTTTTCTCCCACGAGCTTCCTGGCGATAAAAGCATCGTTGCCGGCCCCGCTTCCGAGATCAATGACCGTATCGCCTTCTTTGATCTTTGCGAACTCGGTTGGCAAGCCGCAGCCTAATCCAAGATCGGCATCCGGGTTGTAGCCTTCCAGTTTGGAATAGTCGTCGGCCATAATGTTATATACTTCATCGCCGCAACAGGCAGAAGCGCCGCAACAGGAAGAAGCGTTTTGTGTCTTTGATTGTGTGGCGATCTCCGCATACTTTTCGCGGACCACATTTTTAAGTTCTGCATTTGTGTTCATGGCTATATTTTGCCCCCAACCCCTAAAGGGGAGTTAGGGAGGTGAAAAATATTGTACTTAATTGTCAGCATCATGTTGTTTATAAATTATAAGCGGCCCCGTTAAACACCTTTAGTGATTTGGGGCTTAGCAACAGGCTTTTTCATTTTTTAGTTTCAGGTTGTCAAAAAGAGAATTGAACTCTGTATTGAATTTTTCAAACGCTTTCCAGTTAATGCAATAGCAACTACGGGGGCCGTCAATAGTACCATCAATAAGCCCGGCGTTCTTTAATTCTTTCAGGTGCTGGCTCACGGTGCTTTGCGCCAGGGGTAATATCTCTACAATCTCGCCGCAGATACATTCATTCTTTTTGGCCAGCACATTCAGGATAGCAATACGGGCCGGGTGGCTGATCGCTTTGGCAAAAGCTGCCAGGGATTGTTCCTTCGTACTGAATTCTTCTTTTTTATGAAACGCCATAAGCCACTCCTTTTATTCCTCCCCGGTGGGAAGGAGATTAATCTTATATCGCAAATATACGATAAGTGTTTCCAGATGACCAAATATTTTTCAAAGAAAATATATAAATGGTCAGGAAGCAGGTCTTTTTCGCTTTACCAGGGAGATGATGACGCCTGATAGGATGATACAAAGAATACCGGAAAGGGACATCCAGTCAGGGAATGCATCACCGAGGGCCATTCCGATAAACAATGAAAAGACAATATTGGCATAGCCGATAGCGGAAACAATACCCGCTTTATCAGCGCCATAAGCTTTGGTCACAAAGTATTGACCGAATAAGGCGAACAGCCCAAGACCGGCGATGTAAAACCATTCTTTTCCCTGCGGCCATCGCCAGGCAATAAAGAATACATCATCCGGAACAATATGGGCAAAATAGCGGATCAGCATAAAGACCAACGGGACCAAAAAACCGGTAAGGACAAAAGAGAGTACAATGATCCTTGTGTCATAATATTTATTCAGCCTGCCAACCGTAATATAGGCAATAGCGGAAGTGATGCCCGATAGTAAGCCTGCCGCATGATAATACCAGGGAAAATGAATAGCGGGTTTGTAAACGAGCAACATGCCTGTAAACCCGATCAGTACAGCCAGTAATACGATATGCCCGTTGTATTCCTTGAAGAGAACGAAGGAAAGCAGGGCAATGAATATCGCAGAAGTCAGGTTATACGTCATCGCTGTACCAAGCGGCAGGTGAAGGATACAGTAGAGCAATGTATATAATGCAACAGTGCCCATCATCCCGCGGAAGATGAGCAAATGAAATTTAGCGCCTTTATTGACCGGCGGTTTGATCGCAAAACCAATGATCAGTACCAGCAGCCCGACAGCATTGCGGTAAAAAACCAACTGACCGGCATTCATGCTTCCTTTCAGCATTTTGGCAAAGCCGCCCATGCTGGCAAAGCCCAGCGCTGCCAGCAGCATAAAAAAAATTCCCTGGTATCGTTTGTCAATGTTCATAAGGCCCCTAAATCCCCAAAGGGGACTTACGAAGTGTCTTAAAGTTTTAATAATCGTTTTGCTGCTGCTTCAAGCGTTTCTTTTTTCTTGGAAAAACAAAAGCGCAGCACTTTATCATCTTTTCCATTATGGTAAAAAGCCGAAACAGGGATCGTCGCTACCCCGGCTTCTTTGGTGATACGGATGGCGAGGTCTTTATCGCTTTCATCGCTGATGCGTTCATAAGAGCCGCAGATAAAATAACTGCCGTATGATTCGTGCATAGTGAACCTTGTTTGCTGCATCAGTTTTTTAAAGTAGTCTTTCTTTTCCTGCATAAATGGTGAAAGGCCGAGATAAGCTTCTTTGTTTTTAAGAAAAGTTGTTAGTGCCACCTGCGTGGGTGTAAAGCAGGAAAAAGCATTGAACTGGTGAACCTTTCTGAATTCTTTGGTCAGTTCAGCCGGTGCCACGCAATAACCCAATTTCCAGCCGGTACAGTTATAAACTTTTCCAAAAGAGAAGCACACAAAACTTCTTTCCAGCAGATCGGGATAACGGAGAATGGATTGGTGCGGAAGTTTATCAAAGATGAGGTGTTCATATACTTCATCGCTGACGATAAAGATATTCGTGCCCTTAACTATAGAACGGAGCTGTTCAATATCACCGGCGCTAATTACCGAACCCGTTGGGTTATGCGGGGAGTTGATAAGAATGGCTTTTGTTTTGGGTGTAACAGCTTTTCTCACCGTATCCCAGTCTATTTTATAATCCGGGAAAACAAGGTTGATCTTAATAGCCGTTGCTCCATTGATCTCTACATTCGGGATATAGCTGTCGTAAGCCGGTTCAAAAACGATCACTTCATCACCGGGATTAAGAATGGCCGTCAGTGACGAATAGATAGCATAGGTACCGCCGGGTGTAATGGTGATCTCCGTATCCGGGTTGACTTTTGCCTGGTAAAGGAATTCAATTTTTTCTGCAATGGCTTCCCGCAATGGCATCCAGCCCGGCATGGGCGGGTACTGGTTATAGTCATTCTTCATGGCTTCATTTACCAGTGCCACCAGTTCTTCATTCATCGGGAAATCAGGAAAGCCCTGGCCAAGGTTAATGGCTTTATGTTCGGTGGCCAGCCTGCTCATCACAGTAAAGATGGTGGTGCCGACGGAGGGGAGTTTAGAATTGATGTGCAAATGTGCTGATTTGGGAATGAAATGATGTGTAAAATTAGGAGCATTTACATAAACGGTGGCCAAAGAAGTTGTGTATATTAGAGTAGCATCAAAAACAGATAAAATGAATCCCTATATTAGAAATATTATCCTTTTGAGTTTTGCCTTATTGATTGTGTTCTTTATTTTATTTTCGGCTGGATGGTATGATAAATATTCTGATACCAAAAATATATTAATCGGAATAATTTCATCAGTAATTCTGATATTGATAATTGAAGTCCGTGATCTAATAAGGGATAATAGCATTTATGGGCACCTTGATGGACCATATAAAAGACAGGACATATTCAATATTGATGGGACAAAAACTTCAGACACAAAATATGTTTCCATGATGAATGATTATAGAGACGTGCTTTCTGAAATTAAACTTAAATACGTAGGGGCTCGGGAGTATAAATGCGAAATTTATTATAAAGAAGGTATTACAAAAGCAACCTTTTTTATTGATATTACAAATAATAAAATTGCTACAGGAAAATATCAATATACGGTTAAGTATTCAGATAAGGCGACCATGCCAGATTTGGGTACTTTTGAACTTCACGTAGACGAATTAAATGACAAGCGCCTATATGTTTTCCATAAGAATTTAATTCCAAGCGGTCTGGCGTCAGGGTATGAAATATGGGAAAGAGAATAACGCTGCTTGAGGAAATATTATCTTCTCTTTTTATTTACTAACTCATAAGACCAATCCACCCATTCCTTCAATAGCTTTGAAGAAACAGAACCATCCACCACAACAGTATTCCAATGCTTTTTATTCATGTGATAGCCCGGCAGCACGCAGGGATATTCTTCTCTTAGTTCAATCGCTTTATCAGGATCACATTTTACATTGAATTGTAAGGGCTGGCTGTTCAGACCGGTGAGCAGAAAGATCTTACCGCTTACTTTAAAAACGAGAGTATCCGGTCCGAATGGTAATTCTTCTTCGGTGGCTGGTTTGGACAAACAATAATCCCGGAGTTGTTCAATATTCATATATCAAATTAACGGCTCTTTATTTTACCACGTTAAGCCGGCTATATTTTTTCATGATCTCTTTCAGCCGGTCATGCGGGATGGCAAAGAACTTATTATTGTTGATGCCTTCCATGTCTTCCGCCGCAACAAGTGCATTAATGATCGCCTCTTCTGTGGCCTCCACTACAGCTTTGAAAACAGGATCGAGCCGCCATTTGGGCACCACCTTCCATGTCTCTTGAGTTCCCTTGTTATTATATGCTGGTGTTGCGGTGGAAAGGGCTAAAAATATTTCTCCCGAACCATCATGCGAGTAAGTGCCTGTTCTGGCTATGCCATGGGTAATTCTTTTTGCCACCAATTTTAATTGCCCGGGTAATAATGGGGCATCAGTTGCCACAATGGCAATGATAGAACCATCTTTTCTTTTGGGGTCATGCAATACTGCGTTGAGGTCTTTTATTTCTTTACCGACAGGGACACCCGCAACTGTCAGTTCATTTCTTCCGCCAAAGTTGGCCTGCACAAAAACACCCAGGGTATATAGGGTTGAATCGATCACAAATGTTCTGGAAGCGGTGCCGCTTCCTCCTTTGAAACCATAAAGTGCCATTCCAGTACCACCCCCTGCATTACCTTCTGCGATCATTCCGCCTTTTGCACTGTCCAGCGCCTGCCATACATGTTCTTTTTTTACATGAAAGCCATTGATGTCATTGAGCATGCCATCCCATGTTTCACCGACAACGGGTAAACCAAAAGAGAAATCAACAAAATCACCTTTGGAGAATTTTTTGAAACTCCATTGGCCGATAGCATCTTTTACTGTTCCCACACTGTTGGTATTGGTAATGCCAATGGGTCCGTAACCGGTTCCATAATCTTCGATATAAGGAATACCTGTCAACTCGCCGTCTCCGTTCAAGGAGAACCAGGCGGCAGGATAACTGCCATCTGTTTTTCCTTTGGGAAGGATAACCGTTACACCAGTTCTTACCGGCCCTTTGCCATAGACCAGTTTACCAGTGTCTTTGATGATAGTTGCATATCCTACTTCTATTCCGGGCACATCAGTGATAGCATTATTTTTTCCAGGAGTGCCATCAAAGGGAATTCCAAGATCCCTTGCCCTGTCTTTGGTTTTCTTTTGTGCCCGGGCGGTGACGGAAAAAATTAGAAGTCCAATAGTAATGAACAGGAAGAAGGAATATGTTCTCATATGATAATTTGATAAATGGAAACTGTTAGCTGATGATGGCAGTAGCTTCTATTTCTATTAAATATTCTGGTGCGATCAACCCTTTTACTTCGATCATAGATGTACAAGGCTTGATGTCTCTAAAAAATTCTCCATGGGCCTTTCCATATTCTTCCCAGCGGGAAATATCCGTAACGAACATTCTTGTTCTTACCACATCTTTCAAAGAGGCTCCTGCCTTTTTTAAAACAGCTTCGATCTTTTGAATGATGAATTTGGTTTGTTCGTAAGCATCATTACTGCCAACCAGGTTACTGTTCTCATCAACGGCAACTGTTCCGGTTACTTCAATAACATTGCCCACTTTTACGGCGCGGCTGTAGCCGACAATATCTTCCCATTTGGCGCCGGAGGAATAGTTTGTTCTTTCCATATGCTAAGGGATTGAAAGAAAGAATGATTGTGTTGGTTTTACAGAAGCTAAGATAATTAAAGAGGGTAAAAGCTAAGGAAACTCTCTTTATCTCTTTTTGTCTCTTAGCCTTTGATCTCAATATTCTCTTCCCTGATCAGCGGTTCACCCTGCATCCGTAAAAAAACCTGCGCTACCGTGATTACATCTTTCTGGCAATACGTAACAATGCGGGGAAGGTTCTTTTCTTTCCAATATACCTCCCACACTTTGCTGCCGTCAATATCGTCTTTAGGTGTTGGTATGCCGAGTGTATGTGCCAGCAGGTTGAGAGAGGTATAACTTTTAAAGTCACCGAATTTCCAAAGCTCCAACGTATCCAGGTGGGTCACTTCCCAGGGTTTTTTGCCGGAGATATTCAGGATGGCGGGTATGGGAAGTTCGTTGATGATCATGCGACGGCATAAATAAGGGAAATCAAACTCTTTACCATTATGGGCGCAGAGGAACTTGGGTTCACCGGCGGTCCATTTATTGAGCATGGCAGAAAACTCATACAGCAATAATTTTTCGTTGTCGCCGGCAAAGGATTTTATAGAGATCTTCTTCTGCGTGCCCGATCCCTGGATCACACCGCAACTGATACAGACAATTTTGCCAAATTCGGCATAGATACCGGCGCGGGGATACAACGACTCTTTGGTTTCTTCTTCGTGGTATTTTAGAAGGGATGCTGATTTTGTATTCCACAATTCTTTCCAGTCATCCGGCAAAGAAGAATAACCGGGTTGCTGCGGAACAGTTTCAATATCTAAGAAAAGAATATTGCCTAAAGGAAATGAAGAGGCCATGGTTAAGGTTTGTCATTAAAGGTAATTATTTTATGCGCCTTTAATAAGACCAGTATATTTTAAAAAAGCCGGCCAGGGTCACAGGAATTTATCCCCTTTGTTTCTTTTTATATCAGCCACGTATTCTTTTATCTCCTGCTCTTTTTCTTTTTTGCAGATAAGCAATACATCTTTTGTGTCCACTACAATATAGTTTTCGAGGCCCTGTAATAAAACGAGTTTATTGTCCGGCACATGCACTACGCAATTACTGGCATCTACCACCATTACATGATTGCCGGCCACTGCATTGTTGAAATAATCTTTATTCATGTTGTCCCAGGCGCTGTTCCAGGTGCCAAGATCACTCCAGGAAAATGAGGCGGGGATCACATATACATTATCGGCTTTCTCCATGATGCCGAAATCAATAGATATATTGGTGCATTGCGGGTAGATCTGTTCAATCGCTTCGGCTTCTTCCGGTGTATTCATTTTATCCCTCTCGGCGGCAAAGACCTCATACATTTCCGGTAAATATTTTTCAAAAGCGGCCAGCAGGGTTTTTACTTTCCAGGTAAAGATGCCGGCATTCCATAAAAAATCACCACTGGCAACAAATGCTTTTGCCAGCTCGATATTGGGTTTTTCGGTAAAGGTTTTTACTTTATAAATAGAAGGGGCCGCTTCCGCCATTTCATGCTGTATATAACCGTAGCCCGTATTAGGATAAGACGGTTTGATACCGATAGTAACCAATGCATTTATGTGGTCAACAAAATTCAGAGCTGTGGTAGCTGTTTTTATAAATTCATCTGTTTCCAGTATAAGGTTATCGGAAGGGGCAGCGATCATCAGCGCCTTCGGATCTTTTTGAAACAATTTAAAAGCAATGTAGGCAATACACGGAGCCGTATTTTTTTTGGAAGGCTCTGCAACAATATTCTCAACCGGCAGGTGAGGTAATTGTTTTTTTACAATATCAACATATTCCTGTGAGGTAACAATAAATATGTTTTCGGCCGGAACCAGTTTTTTATACCTGTCAAAGGTTTGCTGGATCAGTGTTTTGCCCGTATGCAGGATATCTAAAAATTGCTTGGGCAAGTTGGTGCGGCTCATTGGCCAGAAACGGCTGCCAATGCCACCGGCCATAATTGCTACGTAGTGATGTTTACTCATAATACCCTTATTCCGCAGGGGCGGAGAGTTTATTGATTTTTATATCAACCCTTCTTTCACAAGGTCGTGTATATGTATGATACCAAGATATTTTCCTTTTTCAACTACCACCAGCTGGCTTATTTCTTTTTTTCTCAATATATCCAACGCCTCTACCGCCAGCATTTCCGGTTCGATGGTCTGCGGGTTGCCGGTCATAATGTCTTTTACTTTTATAGCATCTATAGCAACAGTTTTTTCCAGCATTCTTCTCAGGTCGCCATCCGTGATAATTCCCAGTAAATTATTTTCATTGTCCACTACTGCTGTTACGCCCAATCTTTTCCTTGTCATTTCTACGATCGCTTCCTTCAACGTTTGTGTTGCAAGAACCCGGGGCTGTTCATTGTGTATATACAGATCCGAGACCCGCAGGTATAATTTTTTTCCCAACGCACCACCCGGGTGGAATTTTGCAAAATCACCCGATTGAAAACCTTTCATTTCCATCAGGCAGATAGCCAGCGCATCTCCCATTACCAGTTGAGCGGTTGTACTGGAAGTTGGGGCCAGGTTATTGGGGCAGGCTTCCTGCGAAACGGTGGTATTAAGAATAATAGTGGATTGTTTGGCCAGGAAAGAGTCAGTATTTCCAACGATCGCAATAAGCGTATTGCCAAAATTCTTTATCAGCGGGACCAATACTTTTATTTCCGGGCTTTCGCCGCTTTTGCTGAGTATTATAACAACATCATCCTGCAGGATCATTCCCAGGTCGCCATGAATAGCATCGGCGGCATGCATAAAGACGGAAGGAGTGCCCGTGGAATTAAAAGTAGCGACTATCTTTTGGGCAATCACTGCACTTTTACCGATGCCACTTATTACCACCCTGCCGGCACAATCAGCAATTACCCTCACTGCTTTTTCAAAATCATCATTGATATAAGCAGAAAGGCCGGCAATAGAGGAGGCTTCCAACTCAATGGTAGTAAGTGCTGTTTGTTTAATAGAGGATTGCATCGGCAAGGCGCAAAATTATATGTTTTATGCGGGCAGATTAACATTGTCTATACAATTTTAACCGGCCAAAGGCTTTATAAAACGGGTTTCATTGCGTATTTTCGCTACCCCGCTGATGTTTCCGTCAGATCAATGATGATGAGATTCTGGTTATCGTTCGACCCACCACTCCACAAGTTTGTAAGTCAAGGCGCTATTTCCTGTCATCAGGGCCGGGTACTCCGACAGTACCGCTGTGGAAAGATTAGGCGGCGCAAGCCGGTAATTTGAATAAAAAAGTATTATCTTTTGAATAATAGAACCGTCAATATCCAATTTTATTTTTTGAGGGAAAGAAAACCTGAGTAATGGCAACAACCGCGAAAAAATCAGCAGGAGGAGCAAAGAAACCTGCGTCATCAAAATCTGCAAAGCAAAAACCATCTTCAAACGGAGTTAAGCGATTTGACCTTCACGCTGCCCTGCAGGAGTATTTTGGTTTCAATCAATTTAAAGACAACCAGGAAAAGATCATAGAGTCGTTAATGGCAGGCCATGATACGTTTGTTATAATGCCGACAGGCGGAGGTAAAAGTCTTTGTTATCAGCTACCGGCGATGGTGATCGAAGGCGTCGCCATTATCGTATCCCCGCTGATCGCCCTGATGAAAAACCAGGTTGACCTGGTTCGTGGATACAGCAGCAATGATGAAGTGGCCCATTTTCTAAACTCCACGCTGACAAAAAAAGAGATCAAAGAAGTACATGATGACCTGCTGACCGGCAAAACAAGGATGTTATATGTAGCGCCGGAAACATTGACGAAACAGGAAAATCTTGAATTCTTTTCTGATCTTAAAATATCCTTTTTTGCCGTTGATGAAGCACACTGTATCTCTGAGTGGGGACATGATTTCCGTCCTGAGTACAGGCGGCTGCGGGAAATGATGATCCAGATAAACCCGGATATCCCGGTGATCGCATTAACAGCTACGGCGACGCCAAAGGTGCAAAGTGATATTGTAAAAAACCTGGATCTCCGGGATCCGCATATCTATATCTCTTCATTCAACCGGCCGAACCTCTATTACGAGATATTACCCAAGATCAAAAAGAACCAGACAGATGAAAATATTGTTCGTTTCATCAAAAGCATGAAAACGAAGAGCGGAATTATTTATACGCTGAACAGGAGGACAACGGAAGAACTGGCGGATATATTGATGGCAAATGGCATTAAAGCGGTCGCCTATCATGCCGGTCTCGACAGCAAGCTGCGGTCAGACAGGCAGGACCAGTTCCTGAACGAAGACGTGCAGGTGATCTGTGCCACCATTGCATTTGGAATGGGAATTGACAAACCGGATATCCGGTTCGTTATACATTACAATATACCCAAGTCCATTGAGAATTATTACCAGGAAACCGGTCGTGCCGGACGTGACGGGCTCGAAGGGAAATGTCTTCTCTATTATTCTCATAAAGATGTAAGCAAGCTGGAACACCTGATGCGGGATAAGCCATTAAGCGAAAGAGAAGTGGGTGCACAGCTTATCAATGAAACGGTGGCATACGCAGAAAGCGGGGTTTGCCGACGCAAAGTGGTTTTGAGCTACTTTGGTGAAGAGTATGATAAAGAAAATTGCGGTAATTGTGATAATTGCAGGCATCCGAAAGAAAGAATTGAAGCAAAAGATGAAGTGGTGGTAGGGTTGAAAGCCATTAAAGCGCTGAACGAAAGCTTTGCCACGGAGTATGTAGTTAATATTATTACCGGGAAATTAACGCCGCAGATACAGATGTTTCGTCATGACGGAATTGATGCTTTTGCCAGCGGTAATGATAAAGAGAGTCATTTCTGGAATTCACTGATCCGGCAGATGTTGCTGGAAGGGTTGCTGAAAAAGGATATTGAAGAGTACGGGGTATTAAAGATCACCAAAGCAGGAGAAACGTTTCTCAAGAAGCCAAAAACATTCAGGATCGTTCTTAATAATTTATTTGAAGAAGCCAACGCAGACGATGAAGAAGGTGCAGAAGCAACCGGCGGGACTGCTATGGATGAAAGGCTTTTTGATATGCTGAAAGAAATACGGCAGAAAGAAGCAAAGAAAAAGAACCTGCCGCCTTTTGTTATTTTCCTCGAGACATCTTTGCAGGATATGGCCACCCTGTATCCCACCAACCTGGCCGATCTTGAAAAGTGCCAGGGCGTGAGTAAGGGAAAATCTTTGAGGTACGGAAAACCGTTCATAGAGCTTATCGCCAGGTATGTGGAAGAAAACAATATTGAGAAGCCCGATGATTTTGTAATGAAAAGCGTGGTAAATAAGAGCGGCAACAAAGTTTATATTATTCAAAACACAGATAAAAAAGTTTCGCTGGAAACCATTGCTAAGAACAAGGGCTGGCGAATGGATGAGATGCTGGAAGAAATGGAAACCATTGCAGCCAGCGGAACGAAGCTGAATCTTGATTATGCCATCGACGAAATGCTTGATGAAGATGACCAGGATGAGATCATTGAATATTTTAAGGGTTGCGACACTTCATCATTACAGGTAGCGCAGGAAGAGCTGGCGGATCACAATTTTAATTGGGAGCAGCTTAAAATCATGCGGATCAAGTTTTTGAGTGAATACGGGATGTGAACCCCTTCCCCCTAAAGGGGTATAAGAAAGTTTAAGCCTTAAGATTTCCTAGTTCAGGCGGATAGCCCTATTTTTGCTCCCCCGAAAGGGAAAAAATGGTGCGGTAGCTCAGTCGGTAGAGCAAAGGACTGAAAATCCTTGTGTCGGCGGTTCGATCCCGCCCCACACCACGAAGGACCTGTTTCTTTAAGAAAACAGGTCCTTTTTTTATGTGGTTTGTATACATTTTGTATTCAAGAAGTGGAAACAAAACCTATGTTGGTTATACCGGTGATGTTGAAAGGCGTCTCTTTGAACACAATGTGAGTGAAATGAGCGGCTTCACAATACGTTACAGGCCATGGGAATTGATGCGCAAAGAAACGTTCGAAAGTAAATCGGAGGCAATGGCTCGTGAAAAATATTTAAAAACCGGCCGCGGTCGGGAAGAAATAAAAGGATATGTCCGGGATTTTTTGAATGGAAATGATGCGGTATCCGCCGTGGCGGAAAAGGACTGAAAATCCTTGTGTCGGCGGTTCGATCCCGCCCCACACCACAAGTAAAAAGAGCCCTTCATTTGAAGGGCTCTTTTAATATTTGATAATTGATATTATTTTTTCCATTAATTCTTATTTTTAAGCTTATCAACAGTAAAATGTCAATTTTTTGTGATTAAATAATGGTTCAGAGGGGTTTGATTAGCGTGTATATTTATCCATAGTCGTTTACCTATCCTTATAAATTACATTTTTAGCTTAGCAAGATCCTATTTCGAAAGATACATATATAAGTACCTTATAAAGGAAGCGCAAAACCGGAGAGCTTATATATGCTATCAAAAACCAATGCGGGGTCACCCCCCGAAAAAACCAGGGCATTTCAGTTTTTACTCAGAACCTTTATTTTTATTTCAGTTTTTTCACTGAGTTTCATCGGTATGCACATACCTGAACCACCTGCGCCGGGGGTTATTACTGAACTTCGGTGTAATGAAGGTACGGGTACCGCTACCGCGGACGCCTCTGGCAATACGCATAATGGTACATTGACCAATGGACCTACATGGGGTGCCGGTAAATACGGGCAGGGGATAAATCTTGATGGCGCTAACGACTATATAAACATTGCAGATCATGCCAACTTCACGCTTACCCCGACGGTAAGCTATAGCTGGAGTGCCTGGGTAAGGAATAATAATTTTAATCAATGGAGTACTGTCTGGAGCCAAACAGTTAATACCTCCAATTTTTTTTATTTCTACACCCATACCTCCAATGATGCTGAAGCGGGGCCCGTTACTAATGGGGTATCTGTTTATTGGTACAGCGGCACCAGCAAACTGGTAATTCATAGTAACAATAATGTGTTGACAGCGGGCCAGTGGAGTTATATTGCTGTTACTTATGATGCAAGCCTTGCACAGGCCAACCGGTTTACTATATATGTAAATGGAGTAGACGTAACCAACCGGACCGATGTGGTCTCTTCAGGAACTATTGCAGCAATAGACCCAACCAATACCCGGATAGGTTCGAACCAACCCTGGGGTGAATACCTGAACGGATCAGTTGATGAAGTAAGGTATTACAGGAGGCTGCTTTCGTCAGCAGAAGTGCAAAGCGATATGAACATTGGGAGTATTTCGGATACAGAAGCTCCAACCGTCAATATTACAGCCCCTGTAGCTGGCAACGTTTCGACAACGATCAATGTAAACGCCAATGCAGCGGACAATATAGGTGTGACAGGCGTTCAGTTCTTATTGGATGGAGTAAACCTGGGCGCAGAAGATGTTACAGCGCCATACACTGTTTCATGGAATACAACAACAGCCACTAACGGAAGCCATAATTTAACAGCAAGAGCAAGGGACGCTGCAGGAAATATAACCACATCAGCAGTCGTGGCTGTTAATGTTGCCAATTTTGATACGGAACCACCAACAGTTAATATTACATCGCCTGCTGCAGGGAATGTTTCGGCAACGATAAACGTTAATGCAACAGCTACAGATAATATTGGGGTAGCCGGAGTACAATTCTTATTGGATGGTGTTAACCTTGGAGCGGAAGATATTGCTGCACCATACACTGTTTCATGGAACACAACAACAGCCGCTAACGGAAGCCATAATTTAACAGCAAGAGCAAGAGACGCGGCAGGGAATACAACGACATCAGTTGCTGTAGTTGTAAATGTCAACAACGGTGACATTGTACCACCTACTGTAAGCATTACATCCCCGGGAGCCGGCAATGTTTCAGCAACGATCAGTGTGGATGCAGCGGCTGCCGACAATATTGGTGTCTCCGGCGTTCAGTTCTTATTGGACGGCGTCAATCTTGGAGCGGAAGATGTGACTGCACCATATACAGTTTCATGGAACACGACAACAACAACTAACGGAAACCATAGCTTAACAGCAAGGGCAAGAGATGCTGCCGGCAATACAACGACATCGGCTGCTATAACGGTCAATGTCAGCAATCCTGATATAACATTCCCTGCTGTAAGTATTACGTCCCCGGCAGCCGGTAATGTTTCAGCAACGATCAATGTGAATGCAACGGCAACTGACAATGTTGGAGTGGTTGGTGTCCAATTCTTATTGGATGGAATCAATCTTGGAGCGGAAGATGTTTTAGTGCCGTATTCGGTTTCATGGAATACAACAACAGTCGCTAATGGAAGCCATAGTTTAACAGCAAGAGCAAGAGATGCTGCCGGGAATATGACTACATCAGCCGCCGTATCTGTTAATGTAAATAATTTTATTGACACGGAAGCTCCAACCGTCAGTATTACAGCCCCGGCAGCCGGCAACGTTTCGGCAACGATAAACGTTAATGCGAACGCCGGCGATAATGTAGGCGTAACTGGTGTTCAGTTCTTACTGGATGGTGTTAATCTTGGAGCCGAAGATGTTGCTGCGCCTTATTCGGTTTCATGGGTTACAACAGGAGCAACTAATGGCAGCCATGTTCTTACAGCAAGGGCAAGGGATGCTGCGGGTAATACCACAATATCAGCTGCTGTAAATGTTACGGTGAACAATACAAACCTTGTGGCTGCATACGGTTTTAATGAAAATACCGGGACAACCGCTACGGATAATTCTGGTAATAATAACAATGGTACACTAACCAACGGACCTGCCTGGTCTGCTTCCGGCAGATACGGGTCAGCCATTTTATTTGACGGTACCAATGATTATATAAATATTAATGATGCTAACTCACTTGACCTGACAAACGGGATGACACTCGAAGCCTGGGTGAATCCATCTAATCTTACAGGGTTCAAAACTGTTATTTGTAAAGACAGGACAACGAGCAATTATACCTATACGCTGGCTGCAAATAATAATACGACAAACGTAAACAACCAGCGGCCTAACAGCCGCATCCGGATTGGCAGCAATAACAGGACTGTGACCGGCACCACCAAACTTGCCCTCAATACCTGGACACATATAGCCAGCACCTATGATGGAACAACGATGAGGCTGTATATAAACGGGGTACAGGTATCCACGTTTGCCACGACAGGTAATATAACTGTTACCACTAATCCATTACGGATAGGTGGCACAACAGCCCTGGCTGCGCAATATTTCGCAGGCCGTATTGACGAAGTGAGAATATACAACCGTGCGCTGAGCCAGGCGGAGATCCAAACGGATATGAATACGCCAATTGCTCCCGATATAACTAACCCGGTAGCAGCAATTACAGCCCCGGTGGCAGGAGATGTTGCAGGAACTATCAATGTTTCGGCAAACGCATCAGATAATATAGCTGTAAGCGGAGTACAGTTCTTGCTAAATGGCGCCAACCTGGGTGCAGAAGATGTCAGTGCGCCCTATTCGGTATCCTGGAATACCACGACGGTTGCCAACGGTATTTATACATTGATCGCAAGGGGCCGTGATGCAGCCGGAAACACCGGCACATCAGCAGAGGTAATAGTTACGGTTAATAATGATATTGAGCAACCAACAATAACTCTTACAGCTCCTGCAGCCGGTACGATTGCAGGTACTGTGAATGTAAGTGCAGATGCGGCTGACAATATCGGTGTTGCCGGAGTTCAGTTTTTGCTAAATGGCGCCAACCTGGGATCAGAGGACCTTACGTTCCCGTATTCCGTTTCATGGAATACCACCACGGTTATTGATGGAAGTTATACATTGACGGCCCGGACAAGGGATGCAGCGGGTAATGTCACCACATCATCCCCGGTTGTTGTGGATGTTTTGAATAATCCGCCGGACGTGCAATTCCCGACAGTGAGCATTACATCACCGGCTGCCGGAGACGTGTTGGGTACCATCAGTGTAACTGCCGATGCGGGAGATAATGTTGGTGTAGCGGGTGTACAATTTTTGATAGATGGAGTTAATCTTGGTGCAGAGGATATTTCAGCTCCCTATTCCGTAAACTGGAGTACTACGAGCACAGCAAACGGGGCTCATACATTAACAGCAAGAGCCCGTGATGCGGCCGGTAATACAACAACTTCAACAGCGATCATCGTAAACGTCAGCAATGATGTTGAAGTACCAACTGTAGCTATCACATTACCAGCAGCAGGAATTATTGCAGGTTCTATTAATATTGATGCAGATGCAAATGATAATATCGGTGTGGCAGGCGTGCAATTCCTGCTGAATGGGGTAAACCTGGGAACAGAAGATCTTTTGTCTCCTTATTCAATATCATGGAACACGTCAACTGTTGTTGACGGAAGCTATACATTGACGGCAAGGGCAAGAGATGCTGCGGGTAATATTACTGTTTCGGCTTCCGTAGTGGTTAATGTTCTCAATCATCCGCCGGATACGGAACCGCCTGTAGTAAACATTACCTCACCTGCTGCCGGGGATATTCTTGGAACAATTAGTATAACTGCTGATGCAACGGATAATGAAGGCATAATAGGTGTTCAGTTCCTGCTGGACGGCGTGAACTTTGGCGCTGAAGATATTACTGCGCCATATTCCATACCATGGAATACTTTATCTGTTGTTAATGGTACATATACATTGACAGCAAAAGCCCGTGATGCCGCCGGCTATATCACGACATCAACAGCGGTGATTGTTAATGTCAATAACCCACCGGATACCGAATTACCTGTTGTCAGCATTACTTCACCTGCTGCCGGTAATGTTTCAGGAACCATCAGTATAACAGCAAATGCCAGCGACAATATGGGTGTGGTCGGTGTCCAGTTCCTGATGGATGGCGTAGCTATTGGATCAGAAGATCTTACTCTACCCTATTCTGTATCCTGGAATACTGCCGGTGTTTCTAACGGAAGCCATACGCTTTCTGCAAGAGCCCGTGATGCTGCCGGTAATTTTGAAAATGCTGTGGGTGTAATTGTAATTGTTGATAACGATATAGAAGGGCCATCAGTTTCTATCACGGCACCCGCTGCCGGTAATGTATCCGGTGCAATAAATGTCACTGCGAACGCCAGTGATAATGTTGGTGTAACCGGTGTTCAGTTCCTGTTGGACGGCGCTAACCTTGGTTCCGAAGACCTTACAGTGCCTTATTCTGTTTCCTGGAACACACTGACTGCTGCGAATGGCAACCATACATTAACAGCAAGGGCAAGAGATGCGGCAGGAAACATTACAGTTTCTTCCGGGGTTGTAGTTGTTGTAAACAATGATCTTGTCGCACCAACGATCAATATCACAGCGCCATTAGCCGGAAATGTTTCGGGAACAATAAATGTAACAGCTAATGCAGGTGACAATGTTGGAGTGACAGGCGTGCAGTTCCTGCTGAATGGGGTCAACCTCAGCACAGAAGACCTTTCGGCGCCGTATGCGATCTCATGGAATACGGCCACTTCGCCCAACGGTGATTATACATTAACGGCAAGAGCCCGTGATGCAGCAGGTAATACCACTACATCATCACCTGTGAATGTAACGGTCAGTAATATTACCAATCTTATTACTGCCTTAGGTTTTAATGAAGGAACAGGAACAGCAGCAGCGGATGTATCCGGGAATAATCACCATGGTACATTGACCAGCGGGCCTGTATGGGCTGCTGGTAAATACGGGCAGGGAATCAACTTTGATGGATCGAACGATTATGTGAATATTGCAGATCATAATAATTTCACACTTGATCCTGCACAAAGCTATACATGGAGTGCCTGGGTAAAAAATAATACGTTTACCGAATGGAGCACTGTTTGGGCCCAGACGATCAATACTTCCAATTTCTTCTATTTCTATGCACATACCTCTACCGATCCTGACGGAGGACCCGTCACGAATGGAGTATCTGTTTACTGGTGGGCTAATAATGGAGCCAGCAAATTGGGGGCACACAGTTCCAATAATGTACTGACAGCAGGTCAATGGAGTCATATAACCATTACATATAATGCTGGCCAGCCGCAAAATAACAGATTCACCATTTATGTGAATGGGGTGGATGTTACAGTAAGAACGGATGTGTCTTCGGCTGGAACGATCACATCACTTAATCCAACCAGCATACGTATAGGCGCCAACCAGCCTTTTGGTGAATATCTGAACGGAGCCGTTGATGAGGTGAGGTATTATAATAAACTCCTCTCGCCTGCTGAAGTGGTGATTGATATGAATACGCCAATAGGTATTGACAATACACCTCCTGCGGTTAGTATTTCATCACCCTTGGGAGGCAATGTTTCCGGGACAATTAATGTAACAGCGAACGCATCTGATAATTTCGGGGTGGCCGGAGTTCAATTTTTATTGGATGGAGTCAACCTTGGAGCGGAAGACCTAACAGCTCCCTATACTGTACCATGGAATACCGAAACAGTGACTAACGGAAACCATGTATTAACAGCAAGGGCAAGGGATGCAGCAGGAAATATTACTGTGTCAACAGATGTAATTGTGAATGTTGCGCCTGATTTTACGGCAACAGTAACAACGCCAACCAAGAATGTAGAAGTTACCGGGACAACAGACTTTAGATTGGTGGTCGCCTATCTTAACGGGTTTACCAGTTCCAGCGTAGCGTTATCGTTTAGTGGTTTACCTGCCAATGCAACCGGGCATTTCCTGCTGAATCCTATGTCGCACCAGGGCGAGACCCAATTGTTTGTTACTACGAACAACGCAACTCCGGGAACGTACAATTTTACAATGACTGCTACAGCAACAGCAGAAGGAATATCGCATTCACAGCAAGCAACACTGGTAGTGACAGGGGCAACTGATTTTGCGCTGACAGCTTCGCCGGCAATTCAAAATGTAACCAGAGGCAACGGCACTGCATTTACGATTAACCTGAATGAAACGAATGACTTTACTGGTGCAGTAGCTCTTTCTGTTCTTGGATTACCGGCAGGTGTAACAGCATCTTTTAACCCGGCATCACCTGTACCTGTTGCAACATCTATTCTTACCATTAATACAACAGCTGCTGCACCGTTGGGTACTTATAACCTGACAGTACAAGGGGTAAGCGGGGCTATCACCCGAACCATCCCTATTACCTTAACAATAACCGATGCAACATCCACCTGGGTTGTTACAACCATGGGCTCAACAGGCGTACCTAATAATACGGTGCGGGTAGGACATTTGAAAGATGATGGACTTGAAAGAATTTATGTCGGAACCATTTCAACCGGCCGTATGCTGGAATATTCCTGGAATGGGACTGGTTGGACCGGACCTGTTGACGTCGGCGGCTCACCTTCAGGATTGGAAATTCACAATTGCACGATCGGCCCGGGCCGCGGTGATGGCAAAGAACGGATGTATATAGCCAGTTATGACTTTAATATTTACGAGATCTGGCATGATGCCACGGGTTGGCACCAATTGACAGTTGGAAACCTGGGAGGAAATCTTGGAATGCATGCGGTGGTCGGGATAGGACGCAACGATGGGGTCACCCGATTATATGCAGCCAGTACGCAACAGTTATATGAATTCACCTGGAACGGGACAAGTTGGGATAGACTTACAGTCGGCAATACACCAGGGGCGCATGAACTGGCATTGGGTAATGGTCGTATGGATGGTCTTAATAGCATATACATAGCGTCGATCTCATCAGGAAATTTTGAAGCAAGATGGACAGGCACAGCATGGACCATTGCCAGTATGGGAGATAATGGAGATGCCCGTGGCCTTGAATTGGGTGATGGACGCAATGACGGTGTGATCCGGGTTTATTCAGCGCTATTTGATGGAAGGATCAGGGAGTTTACCTGGAACGGAACGGCATGGACATTTATAAATATGCCAATGGCCGGGACACAGAATGTTCATGCTTATATAGTTCCCGGCCGCAACGATGGTATTAACCGGGTATATACCTGTAATGCGAACGGTAAAGTATTTGAATATACATGGAACGGCACTACATGGGATATATATAATATGGGAGGCGGCAGTGACTATATGTATGGTCTGCATTACGGAACGGGCCGCAATGACGGTGTGATCAGGTTTTACGGAGCTGACCGCGGCTCAGTGAATCGTGTATATGAATTTACATGGACAGCCCCGAGCCCCCTGGTTTTTTGGCGAAGAAAAAATGAAACAAATTATACTGCCAGCTACAAGCTGCGCAGTGAACTCGTCCGATAGAGTCCTGTTAGAGGACAACGTTGAAAAACCGCCCCGCCAGCAATGGCGGGGTTTTTTATTCCTCTTTCCTTTTCACGATCAAAAACCAGTCATTGTCCAATGGCAGGTATCCATATTCATAGCAATAGAGATATGTCTTACCTGTTTTTGTAACATACGTGTGGGTAATGTATTTGAAGTTGAATCCAAGCCGCTGAAG
Source organism: Chitinophagaceae bacterium (assembly GCA_036520835.1). Lineage (GTDB taxonomy): Bacteria > Bacteroidota > Bacteroidia > Chitinophagales > Chitinophagaceae > VBAT01. The sequence goes on from DATDIX010000197.1 coordinate 25,045, forward strand.
TTTCTCTTTGTTTGCTTTTGCTGTTTCTTCTGTTTCGGGCAGCAGGCTTTCCAAAATGCGCCGGTTCTTACTAAGCGTATTATTGATATTCCGGATATTGTTATTCCCGATACTTTTCAGCTGGTTATTATAAGCATTGCGGCAGTAATCGTCACAAAACTTTTTATCCGCACGGCCTTTCAGCGGTTTGTCGCAGGCCAGGCAATTTCTTGTTTCTGTTTGTTGAAGCATAGGAAAGGCTGATTTTCAAAGTATAAGTTAGGAAATTTCTGATTACAACCGTTTACAAACGGCTACACCCGTAAGTAAAGGGATAAAAACCGGCTATGGCTTTTTGGCAACCCCATCTTTGTTTTGTCAATCGGATGGCGACATTGATTGACTGAAATAACAAAATTTAAAACCGTCCCGTATCAGGCGGGGCACAAATCTTAAAGTTATGTACGCATTAAAAAACAAAGTACAGTTGATCGGAAACCTGGGTGGTAAACCAGAAGTAAAGAACACAGAAAGCGGCAAGAAGCTGGTTCGCTTCAGTATGGCAACCAATGAAGTTTACCGGAACGCCAATGGTGAAAAAGTAACCGAAACGCAATGGCATAACCTGGTAGCATGGGGTAAGCTGGCGGATATCGCAGAAAAATACCTGGACAAAGGAAAAGAGGTTGCCATCGAAGGCAAGCTGATCAACCGCAGCTACACCGATAAGGAAGGCAATAAAAAATACATTACCGAGATACAGGTAAATGAATTGCTGATGCTGGGAGCAAAAGTTGCGGAATAGTACAGTATCGTTTGAGGCATTACGGCCGCGTTTTCTGCCGTAATGCCTCTTTTAATTTAGCTTAGCCACTGCTTTATGAATTACGATACCGCAAATGAAATGTTTCGCATCGCTTCAGAACTGGTTAACCAGAGCTCCAGAAGCATCTTTCTAACCGGCAAGGCCGGAACCGGGAAAACAACTTTTCTTAAATATATCAGGCAACATTGCCCAAAGCAAATGGCCGTTGTGGCGCCAACAGGCGTTGCCGCTATTAATGCCGGGGGTGTTACCATTCATTCTTTTTTTCAACTGCCGATATCCCCCTTTATCCCGGAAGTCAAAGGGTTTCGTAAGGCTGATGAAACGGTTGACAAGCATAGTCTGCTTAGCCGTTTGCGGATGACCAATGAGAAAAAGAAAGTATTAAGGGAGTTGGAATTGCTGATCATCGACGAGATCAGCATGGTTCGTTGCGATACATTGGATGCGATAGATACCGTATTACGTCATATAAGAAGCCGGCATAGTGAAATGTTTGGTGGCGTGCAGGTCTTGTTCATTGGTGATATGTTCCAGTTACCGCCCGTGATAAAAGACCCTGAGTGGAACCTTTTGTCAGAACATTATATCAGCCCCTATTTTTTCGATAGCCATGTTATCAGGCAGGAGCCGCCTCTTTATATTGAATTCAATAAGATATACCGGCAAAGCGAAGAAAGGTTTATACAATTGCTTAACCAGGTTCGCAATAATGAATTAGATGAGGAGGGAAGGCAAGTTCTTTCCAGTCGGTTTCAGCCGGGTTTCCGGAGAAGTAAAGATGACGGGTATATCATACTTACTACCCATAATGATATTGCCAGGGAAACAAATGGCGCTAAGCTGCAAAACCTCGAAGGCAAACTTTATTCTTACAAAGCAGATATAGAAGAGGATTTTCCTCCCAACGCTCATCCGGCAGATGAAATACTGCAGCTAAAAGCGGGAGCGCAAGTCATGTTCATTAAGAATGACAGCGACAAGAGTAAGCGATATTTCAATGGTAAGATCGGTACTATTACAAAACTGGAAGAGGATAAAATATTTGTACAGTGCCAGGATGAGCCAGGAGAAATAGAGGTTAAAAAGGAACGATGGGAGAATATCCGTTATTCGCTAAACAAAACGACCCGCCTGATGGATGAAGAAGTTTTGGGTTCTTTTGTTCAATTCCCCTTAAGGTTGGCATGGGCCATCACCATTCATAAAAGCCAGGGACTCACTTTTGAAAAAGCCATTATTGATGCAGGCAGATCTTTTGCGGCCGGCCAGGTATATGTGGCGTTAAGCCGTTGTACCAACCTTGATGGGCTGGTGTTGCAAAGTGAGATCAGGACCAATAGTCTTTTTACAGATCCGAGGATCGTACAATTTTCTAAAAACAGTTCTTCTTCAGGGCGGTTACAGGAAGAACTTGCGGCCGCAAGGAAACACTACCAGGAAAAGCTATTGCTTTCCACTTTTGATTTCCGGGCAGCTACTACTATTATTAAAGAACTGCAAACTTATCTGGCAGAAAATAATTCTTCTTTCAATCCGGAGGCAGTAATATGGTTGGAAAACTTAGCGGACAGGATCAACACTATGCAGGATACGGCTAATAAATTCCATAATTGGATCAGGAGCCAGTTTCAGCAACCTGTTTCTCCGGAGGAGAATATCCCACTCCAGGAGAGGACCGTTAAAGCAGCAGAGCATTTTGTAAAAGAACTGGAATTAATAATCATATTCCTTCAACAATCGCCGGCAGTAACAGATAGCCGGCTTCATGCGAAAGAGTATAATGAAAACATAAAGGAGGTCTTCGGGGAGCTTGCCGCTAAGAAATTTTTATTACAGGGGTTCGACGGAAATTTTGATGTAGAAGAATGGCATAGCCGGAAGAGGAAATTTGTTCTCCCCGGTTTTTCGATAAACGCATATGCAGGAGCAACTCATCAAAAGACCTCTACTCCTCACCCTGAGTTACACCTGCAATTAAGAAAGTTGAGGGATAGTATTTGCGCAAAGAAGGATCTGCCTATATATATTGTAGCAGGCAGCAATACCCTGAATGAAATGGCCCGCTATTTACCCCAAACACTGGCAGAGCTAAGAAAGATCAGCGGTTTTGGTGATGCAAAGATTGGTCAATATGGGCAACAGTTTTTAGAGGTCATCCTGGAATATTCAAAAGAAAAAAGCCTGTCGTCCCTCATACATGAAAAGTCGCCCAAACGGGAACGAAAAGAAAGTACCGGGGAAAAGAAACCAAAGGTTGACACAAAAACGGAATCATACAGGTTATTTAAGGAAGGAATGACTGCTGATGAAATAGCCGGAGCAAGAAATCTTACTGTTCAAACTATTGAAGGGCATTTGGCTTTTTATGTGTCAAAAGGGGTAATTAACATTGAAGAATTAGTAAGCCGGGAGAAACTGTTGCTGATAGAGCCGGCTATACAAGATTTCAATGGCGGCGCTTTGACATCAATAAAAGAAAGACTGGGAAATGCTGTTGGATTCGGAGAAATAAAACTTGTTGTCGCCTGGCGGCAGTATAAAAATAGTAATCAATAGGAAAAATAGCCGGCTACCTTATTAAGGTTATACTACCCTTTCTTATCACTTTCCCCTGTCCTGGAAGTTCATATTCTGCATACCACACAAAATTATTGCTGTTGTTCATTTTTTCCCTGAATATACCATCCCACTTTTGAAAAGGATTGGTTGTTGTAAAGACCCGTTGTCCCCATCGGTTATATATAGACAAAGAATATTTGCTCAATGAAGAAAGGCTGCCCAATGGGCCAAATGAATCATTCAGCCCATCTCCGTTTGGCGTAAAAGCAGTCGGAAAATAAATGCCTATACAGGACAAGTCAAGAGGAATGGTAACAACGGCTGTATCTGCACAGGCACCCGGGGCATTAACGATCACCATATTATCTCCAACTGGCAGATTTGTTGCAGTAGCGGTTGTTTGTACAGGTGTAGTATTCCAGAAAAAACTATATGGTCCGGAACCACCGGTTACATTGACCATTGCCGAGCCGCCATTATTAGTAATGCAGTCGGCCGGAGTAATAACAGATGTGGTGGAACCTAAAACGGTAACTGTATTTGTCGTAGTTGATGGCGCATTGCCCGACCCGCTTACTGTAAGGGTAATCACATAGTCACCCGGCGAAGAAAATGCATGAACTGGGTCCTTAAGTAAAGATGTATTTGCAGCACCAGATGCGGGATCGCCAAAGTTCCAGTTAAAGGCGGTGGGGCAAAGAGCAGAACTATTGATAAAGGCAATAGTATTACTGTTTATACAACTGTCAGTAAAGCTGGCGGTATTGGGCGGGGCCTCCCCTATCATTATATCATCAATGGCAAATCCATCATAGTTGCTGCAGGTGGTTCCTGATCCGAAGATGAACCGGAAGATAACTGATGGCCTGCCTGCCAGCATAGGCATTATATGTTTGGCTGTGACCCAACCATTGCTTCCATTGCCACCAAGACAACTTCCCGAAGTTGACTGGATATTACCCGACCAGCCATTCCTGCTAGTGGATAGCGATGCCAGGTATGTAACCGGGGTATAGTTATACCAGTTATCATTTAAGCAATGAGGTGTTTCATTGGAAGAACCAAGGTCTGACCATGAAGCACCGTTATTAATTGAGTATTGAAGATTGGCCCCATCGAACCGCTGTTCTGTTTCCCAAACGACTTTAAATGTTATATAGGGGTATTGTAAAGAAGTAAAATCAAAGCAGGGGCTTTGCAGCCAGGATGCTTCGGAATTGTTATATAAACTACCTGTAAGACCCCCGGTAATCCAGCAACGACTGCCGCCACCTGCACCGGCTATTACCGGCTTTGATGGTGTGCCCCATGCCCAATCAGATGCAGCACCACCGGCAAACCAGCCACCAGCGCTTGTTTCAAAGCCTTCGTTGTATGGATATGTAGTAATGAAAGACAAGCACTGTCCTTTGGATGTATTAGCACCTGCTATAAAACATACCAGTAGTATCAGGGTCTTTATATGGTCTGTTAGGCGAACAGGCATTAGTGTAAATAAGGTTGAACAAGCGGCAAATCTACTATGAAATGATGCAGGATTGATGTATTGGTTTTATAAATACTCATGAATTGTATCATTGAATGCGGTTGATGTTATTAAGCTATTAGCATTAATTATTCACATTTATGATAAGTTGATTTGTTACATAAAAGTTTATATATATCTTTTCATAACGAATAGATATGATAACACTTACTACCCCCGATTATCGCATCATCAGCGATCACCAATTTGCCGTAGTCAGGCAAAACTTAGTAAATAACCAGAAAGCATTTTTTGCGCAACGCTCCTATCAACCGGGAGATGTTATTGCAGATTTCTCTGCAGGGCAAATACTGCCTGAACCGACGTACTTAACGGTTCAGGTAGATGTAGACAAACACATCATGCTACAGCCCGAGCATCTTCAGTACATCAACCACAGTTGCGACCCGAATGTTTTTTTTGACACCTACACAATGCAGGTAGTGGCCCTTAAGCCTATTGAAGAAGGAGATGAGATGACATTCTTCTATCCTTCTACTGAATGGGATATGGCACAGCCTTTCACCTGCTATTGCGGAAGTGACAAATGCCTTGGAATAATACAAGGAGCAGCGCATATTAGCCGGGAAGTTATAAATTCGTATAAACTTACCCGCTTCATTCAACAGCAACTGCATGATCGTTCAAACAAGGAAAAAAGAGCTTAAGAAAAAAAGCCCTCGTGCCTCCCGTGTGTCGGCCGATCCCATCCGGAAATTAAAGATCTGGGTGTTATTCCCATATCTGGAAACGGACGACCCCAACCTTCAGCATTATTACGATTTTAAGCAAAGCCTGCAGGAATACACAGCTGTCTTTAAGGAGCTTGATGCTGACTGGACATGGCAGCCGGTTACAATGCAGAACTATAAAGAGGTTATAGGTTCCATTAAAAGAAAGTCAGGGAAAAAGGTTCCATTGGTGCTGAATCTATGTGACGGGGATGAGGTAAATGGAACTCCAGGTGTCTCGGTGATACAGGAGTTAGAGAAGAATAAGCTGGTTTATACGGGATCTGATGAGCACTACTATACTATTACTACTTCCAAGATTCCCATGAAAAAGGCTTTTGATAAAGCCGGCGTGCTGAATGCTAATTGGGAGATAATTGATGGAAGCGAGGATTCTGTTAAAGGGCTTTGTAAGAAGATCGGGGCACCGTTGATCATTAAGCCGGCGGTTTCCGGAGGCAGTATGGGTGTTTCAGTAAAGAATGTTGTATACACAGATAAGGAGTTATTGCAAAGGATCAGGGAAATAAAGCAGGGATACCGGGGGTGGAATTTGCTGGCAGACGGACTGATCGTTGAACAATTTATTACCGGTCCCGAGTTCACCACACTGATCGTGGGGTCTTCTTCGGAACCGGATAAATGTATTGTTTACCCTGCAGTCCAGCGAATTTTCCATGAATCTTTACCAGAAGAAGAGAAGTTTTTATCCTTTGACCGGCTTTGGGAGATCTATGAAGATGAAAAGCCCATGCCTGGCAATGAGAACTTTTATAATTACCAGCGTCCTGAAGCATCATTGATGAAGGCTTTGGAAAAGATCACCCTGGATGCCTATATAGCCGTTGGAGGAAAGGGGTATGGAAGATTGGACATCCGGATGGATGCAAGGACCGGGAAGTTGTATATGCTGGAGGTAAATGCGCAATGCGGATTAAGCGATGACGAAGATTATACCTCTATTGGCGCTATCCTGCGTTATGCTGAAAAGTCCTTTACCCAATTGATCAAAGAGATCATCGAAGACGCATTTGCAAGAAGAAATTTAATCATCTAATTTTATTTACATGAAGGTTTGTGTGCTTCAAGCCGATTACTCAACCACCGGAGTTGACTACAAGAACTATGATCCCCCAAGAAATCTTTCCTCTTTGCTTCCGGATGCAGAAGTGGATCATGTTTTTCTGAATAAGCTGACCACCTACCGGCAATTGAAAGAGTTAAAGAAAAAGAACTATGACATATTCGTTAATCTTTGCGAAGGATATCTTGAGTGGGAAGTGCCTTCAATTGATGTGATCCATAGTTTTGAATTGCTTGATCTGCCGCACACAGGCCCTACGGCAAAATTGTATGATCCTCCAAAAGAGCTGATGAAGTATGTAGGGCATTGTGAAGGAGTAAAGACACCCCGGTATTTCATCATAGAACAACCCAGGGATATTGAAAAAGTTGAACAATATTTATCCTATCCTATGTTCATTAAGCCTGCAAAAGCCGGAGATAGTTTGGGAATAGATGAAAACTCGGTTTTGTATAATAAGGAAGATCTTTTGAAAAAAGTGGTAGAGATATTCAATGAGTATGGGCCGCTTCTTGTTGAAGAGTATATTGACGGAAGGGAATTTACTGTACTGGTGGCTGCAACTAAAGATGGAAACTCCTGCAGGGTATTTAAGCCCGTTGAGTATGTTTTTCCTGAGGGAAAGTTTTTTAAGACATATTCGTTGAAAACATCAGAACTGCACCCGGATTGTAATTTTCCCTGTACAGACCCGGTATTAGATAAAGGGCTGAGAGAGGCAGCCGAAAAGATTTTCAATGGATTTAATGGAGTTGGATATGCCCGGCTGGACTTTAGGGTTAATGATAAGAACGAGATATATTTCCTGGAAATTAATTTTACCTGCTCTGTCTTTTATACCGATGGATATGAAGGCTCAGCGGATTTTGTGTTAAAATTTGACGAAGCTGGCCAAAAAGGATTTTTAGAACAGATCATTGCCGAAGGAATTGCAAGACACCGCAGAAAGAAGAAGCCTTATATGATGAAAGGGAATTCTATAGCAGGATTTGGAATATATGCAACCAAACCTGTTAAAAAGGGTGATATCATTTTCAGCGGCGAGGAAAAAGCGCAGCGGATTGTTACAAAAAGATATGTCGAAAAGAACTGGAATGATGAACAGAAACTGAATTTCCGACGTTATGCGTATGCGATCAGCGAAGAAGTTTTTGTTTTATGGGACGAAGATCCTTCTGAGTGGGCACCTCAAAATCATAGTTGTGATGCCAACACAGGACTTGATGGATTAAATGTTATTGCGCTCAGGAATATCAAGAAGAACGAAGAATTAACACTTGATTATTCCCAGTTCCTTGATGAGAATATGGAGCCGTTTGAATGTAAATGTGGATCACACAATTGCCGGCGTACCCTTTACGGAGTCAACGGCAACTCTGTTACGCATCGTGAGCAAAGAATGTATATAGTCAACGGGAAATAAAGAGGCTATCTTCCAATATATACCATTAGTATCTGAACATCACTTGGGTTGATACCCGATATCCGGCTGGCCTGTCCAAGTGTTCCGGGTTTTATCCGGGTAAGTTTTTCCCTTGCTTCGTTTCCAAGCGATTGAATTTTTTTGTAATCAAAGCTTTCAGGAATTACCAGGTCTTCCAGTTGACTCATCCGGGTTGCGAGCTCCTTTTCTTTTTCAAGATAAACTTCATACTTAACTTGAATGGAAGCTTGCTCTATAATTTCTTTTGAATAATGCTTTAATTCCTCCCTGAGTTTTGGTAATGCTTCAGCAAGATCTTTTAATTCAACATCGGGACGCAACAATATTTTCCCGGCTTTTTGTTTCTCCGAAATTGGAGACGAGATAATTTTTTCTAAATAGGGGTTGATCTCTGATGGTTCGACAGACAGATCTGTAAGAATTTTCTTGATCTTTTCAACGCCGATTTTCTTTTCTATCACATTGTTCATTCTTTCCTGCGAGGCTAACCCAAGACGATAACTAAGCTCCGTTAACCTAAGATCAGCATTGTCCTGGCGAAGCAATGTTCTGAATTCTGCCCTTGAAGTAAACATTCTGTATGGTTCTTCCGTCCCTTTACTAATGAGGTCATCTATCAGCACACCAATATAAGCCTCACTCCTTTTTAATATGACCGGATCAAGATCTCTTGACTTTTGGTGTGCATTTATTCCAGCCATCAACCCTTGGCATGCGGCTTCTTCATAGCCAGTGGTTCCATTGATCTGGCCCGCAAAGAACAGGTTATCAACAAGTTTTGTCTCCAGTGAATATTTTAATTGCGTTGGTGGAAAATAGTCATATTCGATAGCATAGCCAGGCCTGAAAACCCGGACATTCTCAAAACCAATAATATTACGAAGAGCTTCGTATTGTGTTTCTTCAGGCAGTGATGTTGAGAAACCATTCACATAAATTTCGATTGTATTCCATCCTTCGGGCTCTATAAATAGCTGGTGTCTGTCTCTTTCTGCAAACCTGTTGATCTTGTCTTCAATACTGGGACAGTATCTTGGTCCCACCCCATCAATTCTTCCTGCAAACATGGGGCTCCTGTCAAAACCTGTTTTAAGAATATCATGAACTTTGGGGCTGGTGTATGTTATCCAGCAACTTCTTTGCTCTTTAGGCTTTGCTGTGTTTGTATAGGAAAAGCCGGAAATAACGGTATCGCCAGGCTGTTCTTCCATTTTGCTATAATCCAGGCTTCGACCATCAATTCTTGGAGGGGTTCCAGTTTTTAGCCGGTCACTTTCAAAGCCATAGGAAACAAGCTGCTCAGTTATGCCCGTTGCAGCTTTCTCGGCCGCTCTTCCCCCACCAAAATTCTTTTCTCCAATATGTATTATTCCATTAAGGAAAGTTCCATTGGTAAGAACAACCGCTTTACTTTTGATTTCATGACCCAAACCTGTTAAAACACCACAGACTACCCCATTTTTAATTATCAGTCCCTTTACCATATCCTGGTAAAAATCAACATTAGGAGTCTTTTCAAGCATTTCCCTCCACTTAGCTGCAAATAACATCCTGTCATTTTGTGACCGGGGACTCCACATAGCAGGGCCCTTTGACCGATTCAGCATCCGAAACTGGATCATTGACAAATCTGAAACAATTCCGGAATATCCACCCATAGCATCTATTTCCCTAACTATCTGACCTTTGGCTATGCCACCCATAGCAGGATTACAGCTCATCTGGGCAATAGTTTGCATATTCATGGTAATCAATAAAACCCTTGAACCAAGATTTGCAGCGGCGGCAGCAGCCTCACATCCGGCATGACCGGCGCCAACAACTATAATGTCATATTCAGGAAACATGGGCGCAAAGGTAGTAGGATAATAAGACTGGGCATAGTTTCACGGGAAACAAAAGGTCAAAAACTAATTTTTCACGTGAAACAAATCTTTTGTAAGCAGGGTTATATAGTGATTTTCTCTTTCTCTCATTATTGTTGTTTGTCGCTTTGTTTTGTCATTATAGCCACATAAATGAAGGGCCCCATGAAAAACCACACGATAAAGCTCATTCGATAATGGGATACCTAAGGCCTTTGCGTTTTCCCTGACCCTGTCTACACTAATATACACTTCACCGATAACAGGTTCATTTTTTCCGGAAAGATCAAAAGTGATAATGTCAGTGTAATAGTCATGCTTTAAATACTGGCGATTAATTTCTAAAAGATGCATATCGGTACAAAAAATGTAGTTCAGACTTGAAATAGGGATCTTCTCCTTCTGGAAAACCTGCTCAACCGCCAGCTTTAATTGCTTGCGCCCAGAGAAAGAAAATGGGGTTTCGAAAAAGAAATAAACTTTTGATTTTGAAGCCATAATTTCAAAATTCGTAAACAAATGATAATGCTCCTGCGTAATTTTGAACAATATTATGTTTAAAAGACTTTCTCAACTAAAGCCAGGACAAAAGGCTATTATTAAGGACTTTGATAATCAGGATATCCATTTAAAGTTAATGGAAATGGGTTGTTTGCCTGGGGAAAGTGTTGTTGTAGAGCAAATGGCCCCACTGGGCGACCCAGTTTCCGTAAATATTGCCGGTTATTCTCTGAGCCTTCGATTGAGCGAGGCGGATCATATAATTGTGAACACAATAGATTGATTTTCAAACAATTAAATGAAAATCGGATTATATTTTGGTTCTTTCAATCCTGTTCATACAGGACATCTTATTATCGCAAACCACCTTTTAAACTCTACTGAGCTTCAAAAGATTTGGTTTATCGTTTCTCCACAAAATCCCTTTAAAGAAAGCACCACACTTTTGAATGAATATTCCCGTTTGCACCTTTTAAAAACTGCAACAGAAGACGACAATCGCATAAAAGTGCTGGATATCGAATTTAATCTTCCCAAACCTTCTTATACATCTGTCACTTTGATTCATCTGGAAGAAAAATATCCCGGCAATGAGTTCAGTATTATTATGGGTAGCGATAGTTTTCAGAACCTGGATAAATGGAAAAATTATGAAACGATAATAAAAAACTACACTGTTTACATTTATATACGACCTGGGTTTGAAGTAAAAAATGATATTAATGCTACAATTAGAATTGTGAAAGCTCCATTACTGCAGATCTCATCTACAGAAATACGTCAGCTTATCAAAGAAGGAAAATCAATCCGATATATAGTGCCTGAAAAAGTAAGAGAAGAGATTGAAAAAGGAGGATATTATCGAAAATAGCTTTCAGGAAATATATCCCAACAGCAGACAAGCAGCAACAATTACCGGCGAGGGAATACGTGTATAAGACAGGAGCAGGGAAGTTCCAACTATTACTCCAACATTCAAAAGGCTGATCGTTTTAGGTTCGATCAGCGAAATGTCTTTCATGATATAAAATGTAGACCCGATCATGATGCCAACAACTACTGCATTGATGCCCTCCAGGGAACGATAAACCGCAGCATACTTTTTCAGGTTGTTCCAGATGGGAAAAAAGAAAAGTACGAGCAAGGCGCTTGGTAAAAAAATCCCGATCGTTCCAATGATACATCCGATCACCTGCATCTTTGTTCCCATATCTTTTAAAGCCATCCCCCCTGTAAAGGAACCTATTGAAAAGACCGGCCCCGGCATAGCACGAACGATACCCATGCCCGTGTACATGTCTTGTTCGTCAATCCTGACAACACTGCTGTCTTTTAACTTAATGGCCTCGGGCCTTACACTGAACTGCTCGTACATCATCGGCATCAGCACTTGCCCACCGCCAAAGACCAGGCTCCCCATCCGATAAGTGTTCTCAAAGAGGTTTATAGGTTTACGGTTTGGCCAGTTTTCATTTTTAGCCACTTCACTCATAACCCCCGCTGCAATAAATATGATCCCAAACAGCCAGAAGTTCCACCATTTTATTTTTCTCGGCTTCAGTTCTGTTTGCGGAATACGTTTCCGGCTGATATTGGTCGCTGCACCAGCAAGAATTATTAAAGCTGGAATAATAATGGGTTGTCTAAAGAAAAAGTAAGTAACAGTAGTACTTGCGATCATGATCGCCCATGTGATCGTGTTTTTTATCGCATGAGGAAAAGTGGTAAAACAGGCAAATAAAAGAAAGCCAGCAGCCATCGGGGCAATGAATTTAAAAATATCGGTATCCAACGCTTTTTTATCAATGTAATGAAGTAAGAAAGAAAGAGCTCCCATTAATATACAGGCGGGTAATATCCAGATCACAAGGGTAAGCACAGCTAACGGAACACCGCCTCTTTTATAACCTATCAATGTAAGCGTTTGTGTAGAGGATGCGCCGGGTAGTAATTGACAAAAGGCATTATACTCCATCAACTCTTGCTCGGTTATATAAGGCTTCTGCCGGACAAAGGTTTTCATCATCATTGCAATATGCGCCTGCGGCCCACCAAAGGCAGTGATGCTATGAAGAAAAACAGCTTTTAAAAATGAAAAGTGGCGAAGCAACATAACGAGATTAAATATAAAACAAATCAGCTAGGGGAATTCACCCAATTTCCCCCATACCGGGCCGGATGTTGATTTTACAGAATAATAACGATAAAAAGGGCTTTTATGGTAAATTCATAAAATTTTTTTCATGAAGAATCTTGTAATCATCGTTGCGCTATTTTCATTTAACACCCAGCTTTATGCTCAAAAGGAGACAATTAGGCTAAAAGAAAAAATAACAATTGCGGCTGAAGGGATCGAATCAAAATGCATTGCCTGGAGAAAGCAAATTCATCAGTATCCCGAACTGGGGAATAGGGAGTTTAACACAGCAAAACTTATCGCGGAACACCTGAAAAAACTTGGATTGGAAGTAAAAGAAGGCGTTGCAAAAACCGGGGTAGTGGCTGTTTTACGTGGCGGTAAACCGGGACCCTGCATCGGGCTCCGGGCAGATATGGATGCTTTACCGATTGTTGAGAAAGCAAATGTTCCCTTTGCCTCAAAAGAGCGATCAAACTATAACGGGCAGGATGTAGGAGTGATGCATGCCTGTGGCCATGATACACATGTTGCCATGTTAATGAGTGTAGCAGAAATTCTTTCGGGAATGAAAAGCGAGCTTAAGGGAACTGTCAAATTCATTTTTCAACCATCGGAAGAAGGGCCGCCTGAAGGGGAGGAAGGTGGCGCGGAACTGATGGTAAAAGAAGGAGTAATGGACAATCCAAAAGTTGATGTCATATTTGGACTCCATATTGAGTCAAATATTGAAGTAGGGCAGGTACAATACAAACCGGGTGCGTTCATGGCCGCCTCAGATTGGTTTCATATTGTTGTAAAAGGAAAGGGCAGTCATGGCTCACAACCCTGGTTAGGTGTTGACCCAATTGCTATTTCTGCGCAGATCATTGAAGGGTTGCAAACCATTGTAAGCCGCCAATCTGAGTTAACAAAAGCGCCGGTTGTAATTACAGTTGGAAAAATTCATAGTGGTGTCAGAAATAATATCATTCCGGACGAATGCATAATGGATGGAACCATAAGAACACTGGACAGCAAAATGCAGGAAGATGTTCATACAAGAATAAAACATACCGCAAAAACTATTGCTGAGGCCGGCGGAGCAACCGCAGAGGTAAGTATCTCCACCAAAACCCTGGTAACATATAATACCCCGGAATTGGTAAAACAGATGATCCCTTCTTTGCAATCGGCAGCAGGAATAAATAATGTAACTGAAAGAAACTGGGTAACCGGTGCTGAAGATTTTTCCTATTATGGTACTAAAGCCCCCTCTTTCTTTTTTTACCTTGGAGGTATGCCAAAAGGAAATGATTCTCAAAAAGCTCCACCGCACCATACCGCTGAGTTTTTTGTAGATGATGCCGGCATGAAAACAGGCATTAAAACCTTTTGCCACCTGGTACTTGATTATATGAATACCAAATAATGTGCATGAAAAAATGTTTTTTCCTTTTTATTCCGTTGCTACTTAGTATTCTTTCCGCAGGGCAAAAAACAGACAAAAAACTTAATAACAAACTACAGGAAGCTATTAAAGGCTTTAATGGTGATATTGGTGTCTACGTAAAAAACCTTCGTACAGGAAAAACAGTTGCCATTAATGCAGATACCGTCTTTCCGACAGCAAGTATTGTAAAAGTTTCCCTTTTACTCGGCATAATGGATAAAATAGAGAAAGGGGAATTAAAATATGATCAGCCGTTGGAGTACAAAGATTCACTATTATATGCAGGCTCAGATATTCTCGGTTCATTTAAAAGCAGCGAAAAGATACTCTTGAAGAAAGTGATGATGCTGATGCTGTCAACCAGCGATAATACAGCCAGTCTTTGGTTGCAAAGCCTTGCCGGAACAGGTACAAGGATCAATGAAATATTGGACAGCCTTGGATTTAAAGATACAAGGGTCAATTCAAGAACCCCCGGCCGGGAAGACAACAGAACAGTTTACGGCTGGGGACAAACTACGCCGCATGAAATAGGTAGGTTGTTCGAAATGATCTACCGGAACAAAATTTACTCCCCGGCTGCCTGCGAAAGAATGATGCGCTGTCTCGGCAGAAACTACTGGGATGAAGACGAAGCTATTTCACAGGTACCGCCCTACATTGAAGTATTCAGTAAGAACGGATGTGTAAATGCCGTTCGTAGTGAAGTGTTGCTGGTAAATGCCCCGAACAATCCTTATATCTTTTGCATTTTTACAAAAGACAATAAGGATACAAGCTGGACACATGACAATGAAGCATGGACACTGGCCCGGAAGCTATCCTCTTTGCTTTGGAACTATTTTGAGCCAAAAGATAAATGGGAAAAAGCGATAAAAGATTAAAGGGGTTTACTTCAATAGCTGGTAGGCGATCAAACTCATGATATATGCCAATCCAGTCATATACAAAAACTGTATAATGGGCCATTTCCAGCTACGGGTCTCTCTTCTCACAATGGCTAATGTGCTCATACATTGCATGGCAAAAACATAAAAGATCATCAGCGATACGCCGGAGGCTAGGGTAAAGACAGGTGTTCCATCAGGCTTTACCGCCGCTTTCATTTTTTCTTTCAGATTCAATTCATTCTCTTCATCGCCTACACTATATAAGGTGGCCATTGTCCCGACAAATACTTCTCTTGCAGCAAAGGAGGTGACCAGGGCGATACCTATTTTCCAATCATACCCTAAAGGCGTTATAGCGGGTTCAATGCTTTTCCCTAAAATACCGGCGTAAGAATTTTCCAGTTTAGCAGCTGCCAGTTGTTTATCGAGTAATGCACTGTCTGCACCCGGCTGAGACTTTAGCTGCTCGTGATGCTGGGAAACGGTCTCCATCCTTTTTCCCGGTCCAAAAGAACTAAGGCCCCACAGAATAAGACTGATGATCATTATTACTTTGCCAGCATCACGAACAAATATCTTTGCCTTTTCAACCATTGTACGGAAAACATTATTCCATCTCGGCGAACGGTAAGTCGGAAGTTCAAGTATAAAATAACTCTTCTCGTTTATCCTGATAAACCATTTGGCAACGTAAGAAACTATTAACGCCATGACCAGCCCAAGTAAGTAAAGCCCCATCATCACAAGCCCCTGCACACTTAAAAAGCCAACCAGGTAGGTTTTGGGAATAACAAGACTGATCAGAATGGTATAAACAGGCAGCCTCGCTGAGCAACTCATAAGTGGTGTAATGAGGATAGTAAGCAAACGTTCTTTACGGTTCTCAATACTCCTTGCACTCATAATAGCAGGTACTGCACAGGCAAAACCGCTGATCATCGGCATCACACTTTTTCCATTCAGCCCAACGCTGCGCATCAGCCTGTCAGTAAGAAAACTTATACGGGCCATATATCCGCTATCTTCCAGCAACGTGACAAGCCCGAACAATATCATGATCTGGGGAACAAAGATGACGATGCCGCCAAGCCCGGCTATCACGCCATTAATTAACAGGTCGGTCCATCGACTACCAGGCAGAGACGCAGAAAGGGATTGTGACAGCGAGGCAAAAGCAGTGTCTATCCAATCCATGGGGAAGGAAGCCAGCCAGAATACACTTTGAAATAATAAAAACAAAACAGCTAATAATATCAAATAACCCCAGCGACGGTGCAACAGAATATTATCCAGTTTTTCTGTGAACAGTGATTTTTGCAGGGGATCAGGTTCGGATACTGATACCTGCATGATATGGCGGATCCGGGTATAACGCTGTAATATCTCTTCCGCCTGGGTTTTCGTTGGATTAAATTTATTTCTAAGCTCTATGCTTTCTATCAATTCCTGGTCTGCACTATTTAAAGCAAACGATTCGTGATTGATAAGATAATGTATAGCGGTATAATCACTAAGCTCCGGGAAACGGGACCTGACCTCTTCCACTGCTTTTTGTGCCAGTGCTTTGTTGTCAATAAAATCCCTTGCGGGCACATGATAGAGTTGCTGGGAGGTTTGTTCAATGGCTTTTTTTAACTGTGGTATACCTTTTTGTTTTCTTGGGTTGACAGCTATAACGGGTACGCCTAACTCCCTTTCCAGCTCAGCAATATCGATCCGGATCCCTTTTTTAGCGGCGAGATCCATCATCGTCAGGGCGATCACAACAGGTACTTTCAGATCTATAAGCTGCGTACAAAAAAGTAAGTTTCGTTTCAGGTTGCTTGCATCGGCCACCGCTACAACCACGTCAGCTTTTATTTCCTCATCCTGGTGCAGCAACACTTTATAGCTTATCCATTCGTCCATTTTTCTTGGATACAAGCTATAGGTACCTGGAAGATCGATCACTTCAGCTTTTACACCGTTGGAAAGAAGAGCTGAACCGGTCTTTTTATCAACGGTAACGCCGGGAAAATTTCCCACTTTTTGATTCATCCCCGTAAGGCAGTTAAAAAGTGAACTTTTCCCGCTATTGGGATTGCCAACCAGTGCAATATGTATCTTTCTATTTTCCAAATGTCGAAATGGCTGCAAAAGTAAAATTGTAATCCGGGATAGCTATTACGAAATACGATCTTTTGATGCAGGCTTGTCGTTTTTCACAAAACCGTAAAACCTGACAAAAGTTTAACCAAAATAGGAAGAAAGATCATAAGAATAAGCAACCCTGTCAATACCTTTGCGGCTATATAAACTATCACTTATGTTTTCCCTTCGTTCAATGGTCCTCTTTTTATTATTATTCGTATTTGCTGCTGCACCTGCTCAAAAGCTGAAAAAAGGAGACAAGCTTATTCTTGCTAACCTCAAGACCCATATTCAGTACCTGGCTGATGACAAACTGGAAGGCAGAAGAGCAGGCAGCAATGGTGAAAAGCTGGCTATGGAATACATCAGCGGGCAATTCAAAGCGATCGGGCTTTTGCCCAAAGGAACAGACCAGTATTACCAGGCATTTGATATCAACGAAGGAAAGCAGGTAAATGCCGCCACCTATTTAAAAATTAATAATAACAGCCTGGAAGCAGGAAAAGATTTTTTTCCGTTTCCCTTTAGCCCCAATAAAAAAGTGGAAGCTACTCCTGCTATCGCTATCCAGGAAGCAGACATGCCCTGGTTTATTGACCTGGCAGAAACTCTGGAGGAAAATAAAAACAACCCGCATTTTGACCTGGAGGAATATATACGGAATAACTCTAAAAAAGCAGCAGACCGCGGTGCAACTGCAGTAATTCTTTATAACTCCTCTGCTACAGATGATAAACTGGCGTTTAACGGAAAAGATAAGGCTGAAACGATAGCCATTCCTGCCGTGTATGTATCTAAAGAAGCAGCCGGCAAATATTTCAAAGACAAAACAGCGACACTGGATATAAAACTGAACAGCAGTATCGGGGAAAAGAAAAGGACTGGGCATAATGTGGTTGGGTATATTGA
>DATDIX010000198.1:0-6493 GCA_036520835.1 Chitinophagaceae bacterium
ATTGGCGGCATCTTCCCCAACCCCGCCACCTCGCTGGTAAATGTGATCATAGATGCGCCACGGAGGGATGATGTGACGATCGTGGTGATGGATGCATTGGGTAAAACATTAAAACAAAAACTGGTAAATGTAGAGACAGGATCAAATACGGTGGCTGTTGAGATCAGCGGCCTGGCGGCCGGCAGCTACCTGCTAAAAGTGGTAAGCCGCTCGTCAGACGGTGAATCAACTGTCAGTAAGTTTGTAAAACAATAGATTGGAAGAGGAAAAACCATTTTCACCTGACCTGCTTCTTTTGAAGCAGGTCTTTTTCGTATCTGCCTAACTTTAGTTATTTCCCAAGCGGCAAAATCCCCCAAAAGGGGTATAGGCAGGCCGGTAAAATGTACGATATTTGGTTAGGGAAAACAGGCTGATTTCCAAGTCGCTTTTGTTCTTATCCCTTTGATTGACCTACCCTGTAAAGACTGCCGGTTAATAAATGGAGTTTGCCGTTTACTAAATTGAAAAAGATGACGCGGGGTTTAAGAATACCTTTATTAAACTTACATGAAGATCAATAACAACAACCAGTTACCAGATAATATCTCCGGGATTATTTACAACTAAATGCGTTTTATGAAGAAGATACTACTTTGTTTAGCTGTGATGAGTATTAGTTTCCTTGTCAACGGGCAGCTCAAAATTGATAATGCCACTTTTTATATCAGCGCCGGAGCTACCGTGACGGTACAGGGTGATGTGACCAGCAATGTGGATATACAGGGGCCCGGTCTTTTGCAATTGAAAGGAAGTACACTGCAGAATGTGAATATGGGAGGCTTTACCATTCCCAATCTCGAGATCGATAATACCAGCAATGTAAATTTAACGGCCAATGCCATGATCGGGACATCCCTTTCATTTATAAACGGGAAACTGATATTAAATACATCCGATCTGCGGCTTGATGCAACGATAGCTTCCATTACAGGCAGTTCATCCAGCCGGTATATTGTCACCAATGGTACAGGTCGTTTGATGAAAAGATCACTGGGCGCTTCTGCCTTTGTTTTCCCGGTGGGGTACAGCGTGACGGAATTCAATCCACTGACGATCGCTAACAGTGGAACAGTGGATACCATTGGTGTACGCTGCCTGCAGAATGTGCTTGACCAGGGTTTGACGGGCAGTCCTGTTACTGCAGATTTTGCCAATAACAGTTGGGTGGTGACAGAAGCAACAGCCAACGGTTCCAACCTGGCGCTGACCGGAGAGTGGACAGGAAGTGATGAGCTTTCAAATTTTAACCGTATCAAATCAGGTATAGCAAGATATAATACAGGTACTGACTGGGACCTTCCTTCAAGTAATGTAATAGCTGCTTCCGGATCCGGCCCATACAATCGCAGCCGTACTGGTATTACATCAACTGGTGTTTTTGCTATTGCCGATCTTGAAAAAGTGAATGCAGCAAGGTTGAATCTAAAAGTATTTTTGCAGGGAGCATATAATACCGGAACCGGTTTGATGAGGGATGCTCTGAGAACCGGGAATATAATACCTCTTACGCAACCCTATAGTGCATCAATGAATGCGATATTCACAAGAGTAGGAGTATATGATGGTTCGCCATCCGTCAATGAAACTGTTCCGGGCACAGCTGTATTTGATGCTGCCGGAACGAATGATGATATTGTGGATTGGATTTATGTGTCATTGCAGGATGGCGCTGATCCGGCAATCAAATTACAGACACGGGCTGCATTGATACAACGGGATGGAGACATCGTAGAATATGATGCAGGAAGCGGTACATTTATTCCTTTGAGAATGCCAATTAATGCTGATGCAAATTATTACCTGATTGTAAGTCATAGAAATCATTTATCTGTTCGCTTAGCAGCATCTCAATTGTTGCAGGATAATATAGTATTTAATTATGATTATACAAATGCGCAAGCTAAAGCATACCAGAACACAACGGCCATACCTCCACTACAAAACCCAGCGATGAAAGATCTGAATGGAGGCATTGTGTTTGGTTTGTGGGCAGGCAATGCAAACAGTAATACAGCAGTGAGGACCAGCGGTGCATTGGGCATTAACGATTACCTGTACCTGATCAATTCACAATTAGGTGGCAGTGCGGGTACTGTTTTAGGTACAGTGTTAGCTCCAGTTTATAACAGTGCTGACCTGAACATGGATGGTATCGTTCGTGCAAGTGGTGCATTGGCTATCAATGACTACTTGTTTCTTATCAACTCTGTATTAGGAGGAAGCGCCGGAACTGTATACACACAGCATTAATAACTATTTTAATTATACCCCAAAGAAAGTATAAATATGAAAAAGACACTGATCATCGTAGCGGGGCTGATGATTTCAATAGTCAGCTATTCGCAATTATACATCCGGGGCTCCATTCAGCAGGGGTCAGCAGTTAACAAAGCAGATGTGGTACTGCAATCGGTCTATACCAGTGCCCCCGGGGAGTATGTAAATTTTCTCCAGTTCGGGATAGCTATACCTGCAACAGGTAATTCCGGCCTGGTCCCTGTATTAACGCCTTTAGGTAATTTTGTCGGGTTGACTTTCCAGGCACAGACTCCTTATGACCTGGGATCAGAAAGGATATATAACTGGATCTGTATTAATCTTAATACAGTGACAACAATGTCCTGGACACTTAATACACCATTCCCGGCAGCGACTCTTACATTTACAGGTGGAAACGCTCCCGCCAAAGTAAGGTTAGTAGATTTCACTAACCAGGGGGGTGATGGGAACACCTTTTTTGCAATAGCAACAACTAATGGGGCCAACGACCCAACAGATTATGGTACATTTTTCTTTTCACAGGTAGATCCCAATGGCAGCACATTAGGCGCTTATCCCAGCGCTGACAGGTTTGTAGAAACTAATTTGCTGATAAGTCTGCCGGTAAGCCTACTTAATTTCAGCGGTTACAAAAGCGGGTCGAAGAATGTATTGAAATGGAATACGGCGAATGAAGTAAATAACCAGGGATTTGAAGTGCAGCGTTCATCGGACGGAGTGAGTTATTCACCAATAGGATTTGTGAACAGCAATGCACCCAGCGGTAACAGCAGTACAGAGCTAAGCTATATATTCGATGATAACAGCCCGGTGGCCAGCAAAAGAAATTACTACCGGCTCAACCAGCAAGATATGGATGGCAGAAGCAAGATGAGCAATGTCGTTATGATCAGTAGCGACAAGCCGACAAGTATAGCTATCGGCGGCATCTTCCCCAACCCGGCGACAACCCAGATAAATGTGATCATCGATGCGCCACGCAGGGAGGATGTGACACTGGTGGTAATGGATGTACTGGGTAAAACACTAAAGCAAAAAGTAGTGAATGTAGAAACAGGATCGAATACAGTACCCGTTGAGATAGGAGGACTGGCGCAGGGCAGCTATATGGTAAAAGTGGTAAGCAGGTCAGATGGTGAAACAACCGTCAGCAAGTTTGTAAAACAACAGTAAGAACTTCATAACATTCTTCCTGATCCGCTTCTGTAAAGAGGCGGATTTTTTTTATCAATTGGTAATATTCGTCATCCGGATGCTCTGCGACTCGTAAATATTCTTAGTATGAATTCTAATGCTGAGACGTATTTTTAAAAAAACCGGTTGATAAATATCAATTAGACTTGTATCAGCAGAAACACCTAGATAGATTTGCATCTGTTTAAAATCCAAACCGATGAAGCAAGCTCTCTTAGTAGTAATAGTCCTGTTTTTTTTACTACCCGCTTTTGCAACCACTTATTATTCTACGGGTAATATGTCCCCGAATTCAACCGCCAACTGGCGCACGAACCGCAACGGTACGGGAAGCTCCCCTTCTAATTTTAATAGCAACAATGATATATTCATTATACAGTCCGGCCATACGGTGACCACAACGGCCAACTGGACCGTGGGAGGGAATAATGCAAAGATCATTATTGAAAGCGGCGCTGTATTGCAGGCGAATCATAAAGTGGCCGTGGATATTTTCCAGGCTGATGCCACGGGCAAGTATGTACATAATGATAACAGTTCAGCCTTTCCGGGATCTGATGACCGGATATTCAATGTAAATAGTACAGTAGAAATAAATAACTGGAGTGGCAGTACGAAATTGCCGGAAAACACTACCTGGGGTAATCTTATTATTGATGTCCCGGGTTTCAATTCCAACATGAGCCAGGGCGGTGATCTTACGGATATTGCCGGTGACTTTATTATCCGCTCCACCGGTAATAGCGGCAGAGAATTTCGTTTGGCAGGCACACAGGATTATACCTTAACTATTGGTGGCGACCTGGTAATAGAAGGCGGCTTACTGGAAGCAAGCTCCGGTAATGGAAATGCCGACCAGAAGATCATTATCAACGGTTCGTTCATTCAATCAGGCGGTGAGTTCACCAGGTCTAATAATAATTCCAATGCATTGGTAGTAGAGTTTAACAGTGACGCTGGCAATTTTACAAAGTCAGGCGGTACACTTACTAATACATACATCAACTGGAAAGTAAATGCCTCAAAGAAACTGATATTGAATAATGATCTCGCGGTTGCTTCGTCAAGATCGTTTACAGTAAACGGTACGCTTGACCTTGCCAATAGAAATATAAGCGGGCAGGGTTCCTTTGTGGTAAATACCGGGGCCAGGCTGATCAGTTCGAATACGCAGGGATTGAACGGGGCCTTAACCCTTACCGGCGGGCTGACATTCAGCAGCGGTGTTTCTTTTGAATTTCTTGCTGCTACCACAACACCATTCCCTTCTGTTCTTTCATCTGTAGCCGCAGCCAACTTTGTAACAGGGGCCAATGTGACCCTTAATAAAAATGTAACCATCAGCGCTACGCTGACACTAACCAGCGGTAAACTGATCATCCCCGCAGGGAATACCGTTACCGTTTCTTCGGGCAATGCAATTGCGGGATCTGGTTTTAATGCTGCCAAACATATCGAAACGCAGGTAAACAACACAACCGGCAGTAAAGGTTATTTCCGTATCCAGAATTTTACCGGGGCAAGAACAATACCTGTAGGTAATGGCACTTATTATTTGCCAGCTACACTTACGGCAACCGGCACCAATGATTTCACTCTTTGTGTATTCATTGGTATTACCACCAATGGTGAACCAAACGGAACAGCCTTCACAGCCACACAGAAGAAAGATGTGGTTGATGCTGTTTGGCATATTAACCGAAATGCAGGATCTGCTGAAGTGATGCTGCAATTTGCATGGCCTGCAACACTGGAGGGTTCAGATTTTCAAAACTTCGGCAACAGCCTGATAGGAGTATCACATTATGGAACATACTGGGAGCCTGCTTTTGGTACAGGTGACCAGGTGCTGAATACGGCCACACGCACAGGAGTGGTGACCTTCTCCCCATTTGCTGTGGCAAAAGGCAGTGTTCCTTTGCCGATCAGGTTTGGGGATATAAAAGCAGTATATAAGAACAGTCATGTACAGGTTGACTGGTCATCCTTTACAGAAATAAATCTCAGTCACTACGAAGTGGAAAGGTCAACAGATGGCCGCAACTTTATTACACTGGGCCGGGTAAATGCCGGTGGGAACAGCAGTACGGTTAAAGAGTACGGGTGGAGAGATAATATTTCCAATGAAGGTATTTTCTTTTATCGCATCAAAGCGGTGGATGCTGACCAGAGATCGATTTACAGTACGATCGCCAGGGTAAATATCAGCCGGCAGACAACTGCTGCAGAAATAGTACTCTATCCCAATCCTGTTATGGATAAAAGGATCACAATACAGACCGGCCAACTGCCCGCAGGTCTGTATAAGATCACGGTGTATGACCAGGCCGGCAGACCTGTTTACCAGCAGAGCATTGATCACGGCGGTGGTACAATAACACAGCAATCATCATTGCCTGCATCATTGCAGCCGGGAGTTTACCGCTTATCTTTTTATGACGGCAGGGATGTTAAGCTGACAAGATCATTTTTAATTCAATAAACTAACTGCTCATTTCATAATGGTTGAAGACAGTAAAACGTCTTCAACCTTTTTATTTTATATCCATTGTATAGAATTGGTAATGAGTTTTTTTAAACATTCCCCGGGAGTTTATTTGACCGCAGTTTGGGGAAAACTTTTTATCTTAGTCATAATTCATATTTAATTAATACGATAGTTTCGCAATTGCCTGGTGCATGGCGATATATTTGAAGGGTCCAGCTTCCCCTCCCTGTGAATCCATTTTTCCAATTTCCTTTCGGAACCAATTTGCGTATCGGTCCATCATTCATTTAAAAATCTAAACGTAACTCTGTTATGAAAAAGCTCTACTTTATCCTTGTGATTGCTTTACTGGCATTTAGCCCAACCAACTTTTTCGACACTACCCCTACTGCACTACCATTTACACAAAACTGGGCTAATACAGGGCTGATCACAACAACAGACGATTGGTCTGGTGTGCCGGGAATAGTCGGTTACAGGGGAGATAAC
>DATDIX010000199.1:0-2706 GCA_036520835.1 Chitinophagaceae bacterium
AACCGCGGGATGACATATCTCCTTTTACAGAGATCCTTGCCAAAGCTGCTAATGATCCTTCCTTGAAAGAAAGGCCAATTGCAGTTAAGATGGAGGAAAAGCCCCTTACTCCCCAAGCCGCTGTTTTGACTGAGGTGGTCCAACCTGCAAAAGAAACACCGGGTACAAAAAAAGATACCCAAGCAACTGAAAAAAATGAAGCAAAATCCACAGCAAAACAACAGGAGCCACCTATTATAAAACAGGAACAACCGGTGGTTATAGGTAAAACGGAAGCTCCTTCAGTAAAGCAGGATGCATCCGTTGTAAAACAAGACCCGCCTTCCACGATAGCGCCGGATCAGCAATCTGCTTTAAAACAGGAACCTCTTTCTGTGCTAAAAGAAGAGCCTGTTAAAAAAAAAGACGAGTTAAAAACTACTCCATCTGAATATAGAAGATCGGTTGTTTCTAAAAAATCGGAGAGCTCTACTTCCGACGGATTTGGGCTTACATTTATTGATGAGTTAGCGGATGGAAAAACGGATACGATTCGTATCGTTATACCAAATCCAAGAACCAGCCCCGGTGAGATAAAAGAACAGCCAAAGGAAGAAAGGAAGTTCCTTGATATATCAACGGGAGATGCGGTAAAAGAGACAGAAAGCGGGGCAAAATCCGATAAAACCGCTAGCCCCCCGCAGAAACAGGTTACAAACACAAATTGCAAATCTGTAGCATCCGAAAGTGATCTTTCAAAGCTTCAAAAAAAAATGGCTGCTGAAAAAAATGACGATGACAGGGTAGATGAGGCCAGGAAAGTTTTTAAGGGTAAATGCTTTACAGCAGTGCAATTGAAAAGTCTCAGCGCTCTATTTCCAAATGATGCAGGTAAGTATAAGCTTTTTGATGCTGCTTATGCTTATGTTTCTGATATAGAGGATTTCCCCTCTTTAGCGTCTGAATTAAAGGACGAATATTATATCAATCGCTTTAAAGCTATGCTTCGATAAGCTTTATTGCTAACTTCCCGCTATGTCCCGCTATTTTCTTGAAGTTTCATATAAAGGCGCTGGTTACAGTGGTTTCCAGGTGCAGGAAAATGCTAATACAGTACAGGCTGAAATAGAAAAGGCATTTGAAATACTACAGAAAGATAAAGTGATTTTAACGGCATCCTCCCGAACTGATGCAGGCGTTCATGCTTTGCAAAACTTCTTTCATTTCGATTATGAGAAAGCGGCCCATCCCCAATTCGTTTATAAAATGAATGCAATTCTTCCGGGGGATATTGTGATCAGGCGATTGATACCTGTTAAGGATGCGGCACATTCCCGTTTTGATGCTATAAGCAGGGAATACAAGTATTTCATTTACCGCCACAAGGATCCTTTTCTGAGAGACAGGGCTTTTTATTTTCCTTACAAGCTGGATATTGATAAACTTCGTCAGGCTGCTGGTATTATTAAAGAGTATGAAGACTTCACTTCCTTTTCAAAACGCAATACCCAGGTTAAAACGTTCATTTGCCGGATTATAGAAAGTGAATGGTTGATGGAAAACGGTTGTCTTGTTTACCATGTGAAGGGAAATCGTTTTCTACGGGGCATGGTCAGGGCCTTGACGGCAACAATGCTCAAGATTGGCAGGGGTAAAATGTCAATTGACGAGTTCCATGCCGTAATGCAGGCAAAAGACTGTACCAAAGCCAGTTTTAGCGTTCCATCAACGGGGTTGTTCCTTGTCTCAGTTGAGTACCCCTCCGGATACTTTTAATAGCAGCCATTTTTTTTACGATCTCAAACCCTTGCCCCACGTATATTCCGGGATTCATTAACCTTTTCTTTTCAAAAAAGATTTGGTAGGAAAGTGACACTCCTTATCTTTGCGCCCCGCTTTGAAAATAAAGCGATTAGTTCTCTGAATTTGTGAATACACTGTGTGGCAAATGTGAATAAAACTCAGCTAAAAACTTTGCTGGTAACTTGCTGCAACGTATCTTTGCGACCCGCTTTTAAAAAACGGGTTAGCTCTTCACAAAACAAATTGATTTTCGCACCAGATAATTCGGGTAAAATCGAAAATAAATTTGGTAGAAATAAATAGGCCCTTACCTTTGCACTCCCGTTAAAAAAACGGGTGGCTGGTAAAGCCAAAAGATCTTTGAAAGTTGGGAAACAATAGCACTTTACTCTCCGATTTATCGGAGGGTAAAAACAACAAGGTAAGTCAAGCGAAATACATTCGATTTGACACGTTAATTTTCTCTTGAGAATTTTATACTGTCAGTATCAAACATCATTTACAATGGAGAGTTTGATCCTGGCTCAGGATGAACGCTAGCGGCAGGCTTAATACATGCAAGTCGAGGGGCAGCATGACTGTAGCAATACAGTTGATGGCGACCGGCAAACGGGTGCGGAACACGTACAGAACCTTCCTTCGAGCGGGGAATAGCCCAGAGAAATTTGGATTAATACCCCATAGCATTACGAAGTGGCATCACTTTGTAATTAAAGATTTATCACTTGAAGATGGCTGTGCGGCTGATTAGGTAGTTGGCGGGGTAACGGCCCACCAAGCCTACGATCAGTAACTGGTGTGAGAGCACGACCAGTCACACGGGCACTGAGACACGGGCCCGACTCCTACGGGAGGCAGCAGTAAGGAATATTGGTCAATGGACGAAAGTCTGAACCAGCCATGCCGCGTGGAGGATGAAGGTCC
>DATDIX010000200.1:0-33104 GCA_036520835.1 Chitinophagaceae bacterium
CGCCTGGCCAAAGAGGCTTTCCAGCGCAGCCTGAAAGATATTCATGTAGCCCATATTTTTATTTCCAATACTAATTCGGTTGGCGCCCCGGATACTGCCGCTGCAAATCAAAAGCTAAAAGAAGTAACAGCAAGACTTTCCAAAGGGGAGGATTTTATGAAAGTGGCCGAAAAGTTTTCTGATGACCCTTCTGCTAAAAAAAATAAAGGTGACATAGGGTTTATCACGGTATTTACATTGCCATACGATTTTGAAAATATCATTTACACTACTGCGCCGGGTAAAATATCAAAACCATTTACTTCAAAGGGAGGATATCATATTTTTAAAAACCTAGGTGAAAGAAAAGCATTGGGCAGGATAAAGGCGCAGCAAATATTACTGGCTTTCCCGCCCGGCATTGATGAAGCCGGTAAAAAAAGAATAAAGAACCTGGCCGATTCGCTTTACCGCCGCATCCTGGCAAAAGAGGATTTTGCGTCATTGGCTACTAAGTACAGCAACGATTATATCAGCGCCGCTACCGGCGGCAATGTTCCCGATATTGCCGTGGGCCAATACGATGCCGCTTTTGAAAAAGCACTCTGGTCATTACCAAAGAATGATGCTGTCAGCAAACCGTTTTTAACCAGCCATGGTTACCATATTGTAAAACGTATATCCGTTAAACCCGTTGTTACCAACCCTGCCGATAAAGCAAACATGGATGAACTGCAGCAAAAAATAATGAATGATGACCGCTGGAAAACGGCTAAGGATTTTGTTTATGACCGGGTAAAAAAGAAAGCAGGTTTTCAAAAATCAAATTACAATGATGCTGTATTGTGGGCTCTCACCGACAGTCTTTTGGATCACAAACCTGCCGGCATCGGCAGAACAATGAACCAGCAATCGCCATTATTTAAAATCGGCGATACCACTATTACCGTGCTATCATGGATACCCTATGCGCAGGCATTCCGGTATAAGCTGGACAGGAGCGGCTTCAAACCCTATCCTGAACTGATGGATGAGTTTTCCAGATCAGCGATGTATGACTATTATCGTTCGCACCTGGAAGATTTCAGCGATGAGTTTCGCATACAGATGCAGGAGTTCCGCGATGGCAATCTTTTCTTTGAGATCATGCAGCAGGAAATATGGAACAGGACACAGAACGATTCGGCGGCATTGATGTCATTGTATGAAAAAAATAAGAACAATTACAACTGGCAGCCAAGCGCCGATGCGGTTATATTCTTTTGTTCCGATGCAGCTACTGCTAAAACATTATATGAACAATTGAAAAGGTCTCCTTCACAATGGAAGAAAGCATCAGAGCCGTTAAGTGAAAAAGTAGTAGCCGACTCATCCCGCTACGAATGGGCACAGTTGCCGGGACTTGAAAAATCAGCCCCAAAAGCTGGTGTGCTGACAGCACCCGTGATCAACCCAACCGACAATACCGCTTCTTTTACGTATATAGTAAAAGTCTATACAACATCTTCGCCACGTACATTCAATGAAGCAAAGGGATTAGTGATGAATGATTACCAGGCGTGGTTGGAAGAGCAATGGATAAAGGAGTTGAGGAAGAAGTATCCTGTAACGATTGATCAGAAAGTATTGGCTGATATCTCTAAATAAAACTAAGAGATAAAGAGCATGAACTCTTTATCTCTTAGCCTACAACTCTTTCACCACATTCGCAATCACATGCGGTTTGCCTAAAGTATAGTAATGTAAAACCGGCACCCCGTTCTTCTTCAGATCTTTTGATTGCTCCAGCAGCCATTGCTCCCCTACTTTTTCCACTTCTTCATCTGTTTTACATTTCAATACTTCGTTGGACAGATCGGCCGGCAGGTCAATATGAAAGGTCTTGGGCAATACCGTTAATTGTTTCTTACTGTAGATAGGTTTCAATCCCGGTAAAATAGGAACAGTAATACCAATAGCCCTGCAGGCTTTTACAAACTCGTAATATTTTGCGTTGTCGAAAAACATTTGCGTAATAATATAATCAGCACCGGCATCTACTTTCGCTTTCAGGTAAGCCAGGTCGGTTTCCATATTGGGGGCTTCAAAATGTTTTTCCGGGTAGCCGGCCACGCCGATACAAAACTCCGTTTTATGTGTCCCTTTCAGATCGTCTTCCAGGTAAATACCGGCATTCAGGTTCGCTACCTGTTTTAACAGGTCGCTGGCATATTTGTGTCCGCCCGGCTCGGGCTCAAATGCTGTTTCATTTTTAGCCGCATCACCGCGAAGCACCAGCACATTATCAATACCGAGGTAACGGAGGTTGATCAGGGCATCTTCTGTATCATTAATGCTAAAGCCGCCGCAGATCAGGTGTGGTACTGTATCCACATTATATTTATTCATTATAGCGGCGCAAATACTTTCTGTACCCGGTCTTTTCCGGATGATCACTTTTTCAAATGAGCCATCGGCCCTTTTTTTAAATACATGCTCACTCCGGTGATAGGTAACGTTGATAAAGGATGGTTTAAACTCCATCAATGGATCCAGGTGTTTATACAAAGCCTCTATGCCTTTTCCCTTTAGGGGTGGCAACACTTCAAAAGAAACAAGTGTTTTGCCTTTTCCCCCGCTGATATGATCAGTTACTTTCATAAGGCTGCAAAGCTAATGATGCAAACCCATTAGTCAAAGCCATGTTAAATGAAAATATTAAAAGCCCTTTTTACCCTCATAGCTTATTTTTGCGCTGCATGTCTATTACAATTCATACAAAAGACCTGGTAAAGACCTATAATGGCAGAACCGTGGTGAACAGGGCCAGTGTTCAAGTAAATCAGGGTGAGATCGTCGGTCTGCTGGGACCCAATGGCGCCGGCAAGACCACTACTTTCTATATGGTAGTGGGTTTGATAAAGCCTGATGAAGGTGAGGTATATCTCAATGACCAGAACATTACCAAACTGGCGATGTACAAAAGAGCGCAGATGGGTATTGGTTATTTGCCGCAGGAAGCCTCCATATTCCGCAAACTGAGCGTAGAGGATAATATAGCTGCCGTACTGGAAATGACAAAGCTTTCCAAACAGGAGCAAAGAGATAAACTGGAATCATTGCTCAATGAATTTCGTTTACAGCATGTACGCAAAAGCAATGGTGATGTATTGAGTGGTGGTGAGAGAAGAAGAACAGAGATAGCCCGTGCATTGGCGGTTGATCCTAAATTCATTTTATTGGATGAACCCTTCGCCGGTATCGATCCCATCGCGGTAGAAGATATACAGGCGATCGTTGCCCGGCTAAAGTATAAGAATATCGGTATCCTGATCACTGATCACAACGTAACAGAAACATTATCTATCTGCGACCGGGCCTACCTGCTGATCGAAGGAAAGATTTTCCAGCATGGTACAGCAGAAGAACTGGCTTCCAATGAGCAGGTAAGAAAACTATACCTCGGAAGGAATTTTGAACTGAGGAGAAAAGATTACCTGCATGAAGAAGCAAGAGGGATAAAGAAGGTTTCCGTTAGCCGGATGATCGAAACCGTTGAAAATGGCATAACCTGGATAGACCAGATTAATGAAATGGAAATGGCATGGGAAAGAAATACTATACATCTCGGAGGCGACTTTATATTCCCCGACCAGGGCGATAATAGTGTTGAAATTGGTCTCATTGAATTCTCTAAATTTTTTATAGAACTAAGAACCTCTCTTTCTCAATTTGCAGAAGAAACAAATGATAAGGAGATCATCCAAAGAGTAAAAAACCTGGATATTGACCCGGATGCGTTAAAGGATATTAATATAAGGAACACTGTCAAAGGCGACCTGAGCACCATACGGCTGTTCCTGAATGCCCACGTTGTGTAAGCCTTTTAAATTATCTTCCCTGTCTTGCAAATTCATTATTTTTCCACCCGTTTATGAGTCTTCTCAGCCCTGCCATATCATCGCTTGCCCGTATGCGCCAATGGCGTATAGATGCCTGGAAAAAAAATCCGGCAGAAGCACAACGTGAGGTATTGCAGGACCTGGTTACTTCCGCACAATACACAGAGTTTGGAAGAAAATACCAGTTTCATGAACTGTTCAATATACGGGCATTTAAAGATGCCGTTCCTATACATGAATACGATGACCTGAAACCGTATATAGAACGCATGATGAACGGCGAGCAGAATATTTTATGGAATACGCCTGTTTACTGGTTTGCCAAAAGCAGTGGTACTACCAGTGATAAAAGCAAGTTTATCCCGATCAGTGACGAAAGCCTGGAGGACTGCCATTATAAAGCAGCCAAGGATGCGCTGACCATGTATTACCAGTTTAACCCGGAATCAGAATTGCTTACCGGGAAAGGTTTGGTAATCGGTGGCAGTCACAATATTAATCCCATGAATAATGAAGCCCAGTATGGAGACCTTAGCGCTGTATTGTTGCAAAACTCTCCTTTCTGGGGCCATTGGATAAGAACACCTGACCTGAGCATTGCGCTGATGGACGAATGGGAAACAAAGATCGAAAAGCTGGCGGAAAGTACGATTAAAGAACATGTGACCTCTATATCCGGCGTGCCTACCTGGACATTGGTTTTATTCAAACGCATTTTAGAGATCACCGGGAAAAAGACAATGGCTGAAGTATGGCCGTCCCTGGAATTGTACATGCATGGCGGCGTCTCCTTTACCCCTTATAAAGAACATTTCCAGAAACTGATCGGCAAAAACATTAACTACATTGAAATGTATAATGCCAGTGAAGGTTTTTTTGCTGCACATGAAAGACCGGGCGATGACGGCATGTTATTATTTACTGATCATGGCATTTTTATGGAATTCATGCCGGTAAATGAATATGGAAAAAAAGATCCGCAAACGATCGGCCTGCAGGATGTAGAGATGGGAAAAAACTATGCCCTGGTCATTTCCACCAACGGTGGTCTCTGGAGATACCTGATCGGGGATACTATCCGGTTCACCTCACTCACTCCTTTTCGTATAAAAGTTTCCGGCCGGTTAAAACATTATATCAATGCTTTTGGCGAAGAGGTGATCGTTGATAATACTGACAAAGCCATTTCGATCGCTTCGCAAAGGGCAGGGGCTGTTGTCAATGATTATACAGCGGCGCCTGTTTATTTCTCCGAGTCATCCAATGGCGCACATGAATGGCTGATCGAGTTTGAAAAAGAGCCGGCCGGCCTGGATGTCTTTACCAGAGAATTGGACGCTGCCTTAAAAAGCATCAATAGTGATTATGAGGCCAAACGTCACAAGGATATCGCTTTACGTTTACCCATTGTGCATTCATTAAAGAAAGGCGTATTTACCGAATGGTTACGCAGCAAAGGAAAACTGGGCGGTCAGCATAAAGTGCCAAGACTCAGCAATGACCGGGCATTCCTGGAAGAGATATTACAACTGGCAGGTTGATTTATACAAACTGATTCTTTTACATTTGCCTCATCTAAAAACCAACTCATGAAATTATTAGCAGGAAAAGTGGCTATTGTTACCGGCGCTGCCCGCGGTATCGGTGAAGCCATCGCCACAAAGTTTGCAGAACACGGCGCCAATATTGCTTTTACGTATGTCAGTGACAGCAGTGCGGAAAAAGCGGCTGCGCTGGAAACAAAACTGAAAGCATTGGGAGTAAAAGCCAAAGCCTGGAAAAGTAATGCCGGTGATTTTGCACAATGCGAGGCTTTTGTCAATGATGTTATGAAGGAATTCGGAACAGTTGATATCTGTGTGAACAATGCA
This sequence comes from Chitinophagaceae bacterium, assembly GCA_036520835.1. GTDB lineage: Bacteria > Bacteroidota > Bacteroidia > Chitinophagales > Chitinophagaceae > VBAT01. The sequence continues at coordinate 5,732 of DATDIX010000200.1, forward strand.
GGCATATCAAAAGACAATCTCCTGCTCCGTATGTCGCCCGATCAGTGGGATGATGTGATCAAAATAAACCTGAACAGTGTATTTTATATGACCAAGCAGGTGATCAAACCCATGATGAAAGCAAGAAGCGGCGCTATTATCAATATGAGTTCAGTAATTGGTGAGATGGGCAATGCCGGCCAGAGCAGTTATGCTGCGTCAAAAGCGGGCATCATTGGTTTTACAAAATCAGTAGCCAAGGAATTAGGCAGCCGCAATATCCGATGCAATGCGATTGCTCCAGGTTTTGTAGAAACAGATATGACCAGTTATTTAAAAGAAGGCGAAGCAGGCGATAAATACAAAGCGGGCATCCCTTTAGGAAGATTTGCTTCCGCCGAAGATATTGCCAATGTTACTTTATTTCTGGCCAGTGATATGGGCTCTTATATTACCGGGCAAACGATCAGTGTGTGCGGGGGATTGAATATATAGCAACAGATCAAAAGAGAAAAGACTGTTTTATTTAGTTACTCGTTTTTTCTTTTTATGTGCTTAGCCCTGCAGCTTAATTCCACGATTCTGAATATATGCATGCCACAGTATCATCGAAGCAATAGTCCGGTAAGGCCGCCAGGGCTCTGCTATCACCAGCATTTCTTCTTTGGTAATTTGAGGATGTAATTTTTTCACTTCCTTCAAGCTATTCACCAGGGCAATATCACCCAATGGGAAAAGATCGGTTCGTTGCAGCGCATGCATCAGGTAAACATCTACCGTCCAGTCGCCGATACCTTTTATCTTTTTTAATTCAACTCTTATCTCGTCGTCTGTTGCCAGTGAAAGTTTTTTTAGGCTGAGCTGCTTTGTTTGGATCGCTTCGGCCAAACACCTTGCATATACCATCTTCTGGCGGCTAAAATAACAGGCTCTGAGATCTTCATCCGACATTGCGAGTATCTTTGAAGGAGTAATGAAGCCGATCTTCTGTTTTAATTTTTTAAAAGCAGCATAAGCGGAAGCCAGTGAAACCTGTTGCTCAAGAATGGTAAGAATAAGTGTTTGAAATATGGCCGGCCTTGTCCACATAGGCGGGTAACCATGTTGCTTAATGACCGCTTTAAGTGCTTTATCCTTCCGGGCCAGTTTATCACAATAGCGATGAAAGTTAGTTGAATCAAAAACCTGTCTCATGCTATAAGCCGCCTTTAGGAATTTTAGGGGCTTTGAACTTTTCGATCGCCTTTTTAGTAAACTCGCTTAATACCAGTTTGCCGCTGATCGCTGCTCTTTCGATCAGCAATTTATCCCAGTTCTCTGTTCCTCTCCAGAATATTTTTTTCATTTCTTCCATTGCCTGCGGGCTTGAATGCGCCAGTTCATTGGATAATCTTGTTATTGACTCGTCCATCCCTTCCGTATGAGAATGTATTTCGGCAAACAAGCCTTTTCTTCTTGCCCATTCGGCATTACGCCACATCACGGCATCTATGGCCAATTGCGAAAAAGCGGAAGTCCCGATCTTTCTTTCCACTGCCGGGCCGACAACAAAAGGACCAATGCCCACTGCCAGTTCGCTTAATTTCACTTCTGCGCTTTCAGTAGCGATCGCATAGTCAACCGCCGCCGCGATGCCCAGGCCGCCACCCACACATCTTCCTTGTATACGGCCGATCACAAACTTGGGTGCAGTGCGGATAGCATTGATCACATGGGCAAAGCCGCTGAAGAACTGCAGCCCCTGGTCTGCATTTTTTATTGCCAGCAGTTCATCAAATGAAGCCCCGGCACAAAACGCTTTCTCTCCGGCAGAACGGATAATGATCACTTTTGTATCAATATCATTACCGGCGCCATGAATAGCTTTCGCCAGTTCTTCAAGTATTTTGGCCGGCAGTGAATTGCTTTGCGGGTGAAAGAATTCAATGGTGGTAATGCCATTATGGAATTCTGATCTTACATACCCGTTATCTATTGCTATCTCCATAAAAACTATTTTTATTTTCTTTTGACCATTGTTAAAATGGTCGCCACCCCCACCACCGGTTCATCCGTTCCATCCAGCATCTCCACCAGCCATTTTACAATTCCTTTGGGGATATCATTTTCATCTTTCGGATCCTGCGGTAGTTTTTCTTTACAGGTAAAGCGGATCTGAATTTCAGCGCCGGGATAAACAGGTTTGGTAAAACGAAGTTCGTCAATCCCGTAATTCAACAGCACCGGGTTCTTTTCATAACTATCTACAAACAACCCGGCAGCAGCGCTGATGATAAAATACCCATGCGCCACCTGTTGTTCAAACATAGTGCCTGCGAAATCTGTCGTTCTAAGATGCGCATAGAAATGATCCCCGCTAAGGTCGGCAAAGCGGTCAATATCTTCAGAAGTGATCAGTCTTTTTTCAGTGATCAGCTGGTCGCCAACCTGCAATTCCTCAAAATACTTTTTAAAAGGATGTTTGTCCGGGTTTTTGCCTTTGGCATTTGGCTGGTAAACATTAGTAATAGCAGTGATCGCAGTCGGTGAACCCTGCAATGCTACTCTTTGCATATAATGTTTTACGCCGCGGATACCTCCCATTTCTTCCCCGCCACCGGCACGACCGGGACCACCATGTACCAATAAAGGCAACGGCGAACCATGACCCGTACTTTCCTTAGCGCATTCATTATTTAAGACAAGGATCCTTCCATGATGTGTGGCAGCCCCCAATACATATTGTTTTGCCGTTTTATTATCAGCAGTTACAATAGAAGAACATAAGCTTCCCTTTCCTTTTTTACTTAATTCAATAGCTTCCTCTATGTTCTTGTATGGCATGATCGTACTTACCGGCCCGAAAGCTTCTACTTCATGTACCGCTGCCGAAGCAAAAGGTTTATCATTCAATAATAACACAGGTGATATAAATGCCCCCCTGTTTGCATCAGCATCAATGACAGAAACAGAATCCAGCGAGCCATAAACAATTTGCGCGGAAGCAAGCAATTTCTGAACCTGGCTTCTGACCTCCGATCGCTGTTCTTCCCCTGCGAGGCTGCCCATTCTTACTTTTTCGTTTAGCGGGTTACCAATCGGAGTTTGTGAAAGGGAAGCGGCAACGGCTTTCCATATATCTTCCATTTTATTTTCCGGGACAAATACCCTACGGATAGCCGTGCACTTCTGACCGGCTTTTATGGTCATTTCTTTTCTTACTTCTTTAATGAAAATATCCCATTCAGGCTTATCCGGTGTTACATCATCACCCAGCACAATACAATTCAATGAATCCGCTTCCATATTAAAGGGAACCGATTCTTTTAAAATGACAGGATGCGATCTGAGTTTTAGCCCTGTTGATGCGCTGCCGGTAAAAGTTATCACGTCCTGTGATGTAACATGGTCAAGCATATCGCCAGCACTGCCACAGATCAATTGCAATGCACCAGCAGGTAAAATTTTGCTGGCAACGATTTCCTTTACTACTGCTTCAGTCAGATAAGAAGTGACAGTCGCCGGTTTGACAACGGCTGGAACACCCGCCAGTAAATTCACTGCGATCTTTTCCAGCATTCCCCATACCGGGAAATTATAGGCATTGATATGAATGGCCACCCCTTCTTTAGGAACAAGGATATGTGTTCCCATAAACGTATTGGCCTTCCCGAGGCTATGCGATTCACCATCGACGCAAAAGGATTCATCAGGAAATTTTCTTCTTAGCGATGCGTTGGCAAAAAGATTACCGATACCTCCCTCGATGTCAATCCAGCTATCCGCTTTGGTAGCCCCGCTCTGGTAACTTATCTGGTAAAACTTGTCAAGATGGTTTCTCAGGTAAAGCGCCAGGGCTTTCAGCATATTACCTCTTTCATGGAAGGTCATTTTTCTCAGTGCCGGGTTGCCCACTGTTCTTCCATATTCCAAAATACCTTTAAAATCCAATCCCTTTGATGTGGCCGCCGCAATAGCCTCACCGGTTACGGCATTGTACAAGGCCTGTCCATCTCCGTCACCGGATATCCAACTACCCGTGATATAGTTCTGAAGTTTATACATAATAGCAGTCGTGATTTAGCAGCAACGAAATTACCTGAAAAACCAAAACAGTATCAATAAACCTCTCCTGTCACTAGCGGGATGATTTTTATCATCTGCCATTTAATATTGGCTGCTATCTTTGTATACCAAAATAATACAGGATGAAAAAAATTGCCTGCTTGTTACTTATTGCACCATTTCTGATCGCTTCCGTTACTGCACAAACAAAAAAATGGAAAGAAATGGATGAGTTTCACACTGTCATGAGTGAAACTTACCACCCGGCTGAAGAAGGAAAGCTTGGCCCTATCAAAAGCCGCAGTAAGGAAATGGCAGATAAGGCTGTTGCCTGGCAAAAATCAACTGCGCCGGAAGGTTATGATAAAAAAGCGGTGAAGGCTTCATTGAAACAATTAGTGAAAGGCTCAAAAGAACTGGACAACCTGGTAAAAAAGAATGCAGCTGATAAACAGGTAACAGACAAACTAAGTGCCCTGCATGATCTTTTTCACGAGATCATGGATAAATGTATCACCCGTAAATAACCATTATGAAAAAACTACTTTATTGTTTTTTGACCATTCTTTTTGTCAGCATTCTTGCATGCAATAATGCAAGTAACGATTCAGCCAAAACGAAAACCCCTCAACAAGTATTGGCTGACAGTCTTGAAAAAGAAGTGGACGATGGACACAACATTGCCATGCCCAAATCAATGAAAATACCCAAAATTCAAAAAGAGATCAAACAACTGCTGGACTCGGTCAGTAAGTTACCGGCAAAAGCACAGGAGGCTGCCGCACCCTATAAAGCCAAACTGGAAACCTTGCAGAATGAGCTTGAGTATGCTTATATGGCTATGGATAAATGGATGGTAGAATATAAATACGATTCAGCCATGAACGATCTGGGTAAACGTATCAAATACCTTACTGAAGAAAAGCTGAAAGTTGATAAAGTGAAGGAAGCGGTGCTGGGGAGCATGGCAAAAGCAGATTCGCTGCTGAAAGCTAAATTCTAAACATTCAACGGTTCTACCCCGAACTGGCGTAAATGATGAAGGGCATGTTTATGCAGTAACTGGACATTTTGCTCAAAATTGAGATCGCCGAAAAAGGGGTTACGGGTAATAAGCCGGGGATCTTTTGTAAAAGCATCAAAGAAATAAATTAGTTCCTGCTGCAAAGCACCGATAGCCGCCTGTACTGTATGAAACCTTAAGGGAACAGGTTCTTCAGCCATTAACGGGTTTTTGGTATTCTCTTTAAAGGGTTTTTCGCTCATCATGAAATCCCTCATCGGCCCCAGCTTTTCCGGGGGTGTAATGATCTTATCTATTCTTAGCCGGCCATTGGCATTACGAACAGCATCCCCGGCATAGTGTTCAATCATTTGCTGTACATTCATTTTACCCCATAACGGCGGCGTAGAAGGGTCTAACTGCTGCAGGTAGCTCACTAATCTTGTCCTTAAAAAGTTTTCCTTTTCAAAACTCATGGGAGGCAAAAGTTGTGCAATTTTACGAAAACGGCAGCAGTAACAAAAAATGCCGGTTAATTAACCGGCATTTTCAATAATATTTACCAAAGTTCATTTCATCTTCTTATCCACTACTGCAGAGATGGCGCTGAAAATATCATCCACCGACCCTTCGCCTTTTATTGACTGAAACTTCTTGTCTTTTTTGTAGTGGTCCGCCACCGGTTGCGTATCGCTGGTGTAAACAGCAAAGCGTTTCCTGATCACCTCTTCATTTGTATCATCGCTGCGACCAGAGGTCTTGCCGCGGTTAAGTAACCTTTTCACCAGTTCTTCCTCGGTTACCTCGAGAGCCAGTACGGCGGCTATTTCTGTCTTCTTTAATTCGAGCAGCCTGTCAAGGGCCTGGGCCTGGGCTGCTGTTCTTGGAAAACCATCGAACAGGAAACCAATGGCATCTTTGTGATGATCAAGGCTATTATCGATCATCCCGATCACTACCTCATCAGGAACCAACTGCCCCTTATCCATAAAGTTCTTTGCTTCCATCCCCAGCGGCGTCCTGTTGGTAATCTCCTCACGCAGTAAATTACCCGTAGAAAGATGTACCAACCCGTATTTGTCCACCAGTTTTTCGGATTGGGTGCCTTTACCGCTTCCCGGCGGGCCAAAAAGGATCATATTAAACATAAGTGCTACTACTCATTGGTGAAAAACAAATATAATGTACGCTGTTTAAATAATCTTTGGTTATCCAGACTTTTGTTGAAATTCCTGCAAGCAAACTCAAACAGGCTTTAGATTCAGCCAAAATGTTAAAGAAACAGCCTTGCTGACCCCGCAGCAAACCATCCCAACTTTGATATCGTAAATTTGTTATATAAACAGCTAAACATGATACGCAGCGTTTTGATAATACTGGCAGCGATCTGCCTGCAGCAATGCAGTTATTCGCAAAATAATTCTTCAAAAAATAATTCAGCAACGATGGACAGTTTAAAGAAAAATAACCCCGTTTATTCCAAGACTGACACTTCCGAAGTAAAGATGACAGAAGAAGAATGGAAAAAAATATTACCGGCTGATGTTTATCAAATAGCCCGGCAAAAAGGAACAGAAAGACCCTGGACAAGCAAGTTTGAGGATTTTTATGAAAAGGGAACCTACTACTGTGCTGCCTGTGGCAATGCCCTGTTTAAAAGTGATACCAAATTTGAAAGCGGGTGCGGATGGCCCAGTTTTTATGAGCCGGTCAGTAAAACAAGTATAATCAATACGCCGGACTACTCTCATGGAATGACGAGGACCGAAGTGCAATGCGGCCGTTGCAAGGCTCACCTGGGACATGTATTTAACGATGGCCCTCCCCCGACAGGATTGCGTTATTGCATTAATGGAGTGATCCTTGATTTTGAAAAAGCAAAAGATGCTGAAAAGAAATATAAAGAAGAAAATAAAGACAAACCTGTGAATTGAGTTTTAATGAATATTCTATGACGCTCAGCTCCCTTGCAAAAGGGAGCTTTTATTTTTATCCGCTGCCGCAATCCGCTTACTTTTGCCTCACGATTTGCTTTGATCTAAACTGCATGCGATGAAACTATCCCATTTGTCCGAAACCCTGATCGGGTCTGAAATTGTAAAACTTGGCGGCGAAATAAGAGAAAAGATCCGGCAGGGTGAACGTATTTATAATTTTACTGTCGGCGATTTTGATCCTGCAATTTTTCCCATACCTAAAGAGCTGGAAGATGCTATTGTAGAAGCCTATCGCAGGCATTTTACCAATTACCCGGCTGCAGAAGGCAACCTCGATCTGCGTGAAGCGATCCTCTCTTTTACAAAAGATACAGAGGGGCTTGACTATAGCTCAAATGAAATACTGGTGGCTTCCGGCGGCCGCCCTTTGATCTATGCTGTTTTCCGTGCCATTTGTGATAAAGGCGATAAGATCATTTATGCTGTGCCGAGCTGGAACAATAATCATTATACTCACTTTGTTGGAGGTGGGCATATAGTTATTGAAGCAAAAGCAGGAAATAATTTTATGCCGGTGGCGGAAGATATACATCCGCATATCAAAGAGGCAACGCTTATATCATTATGTTCACCGCAAAACCCTACCGGTACTACTTTTAAAAAACAAGATCTTGAAGCAATCTGCGATCTTGTTCTGGAAGAAAATAAAAGACGGGGTGATAATGAAAAGAAATTGTATGTGATGTATGACCAGATGTACTGGCACCTTACGTACGGTGATATACAGCATTACGATCCTGTTTCGCTAAGACCGGGCATGAGAGATTATACCATCTTTATTGATGCTATCAGCAAGGTATTTGCTTCTACGGGTGTACGGGTGGGCTGGAGCCTGGGGCCGGCAACAGTTATCAGTAAAATGAAAGCCATTCTTACCCATCTCGGCGCATGGGCGCCCATGGCAGAACAAAAAGCAGTAGCTTACTATCTCGGCAACCGCGATGCTATAAAAAGGTATTTATCAAATTTTAAAAGAGAGTTAGAAGAAAGATTGCGTCATATTTATGACGGCTTTATGCTTTTAAAAGATGAGGGTCTGGCTGTTGATGCAATTGCTCCGGAAGCAGCTATCTATCTTACCATAAAGATTGATCTTGCGGGGAAAAAGACTAGCGAAGGAAAGATGCTGGAAAATCAAAGTGATGTAACGGACTATATACTTAATGAAGCCAAACTGGCGGTTGTTCCCTTCTATGCCTTCGGCGCTGATCGTGGCTCTGCCTGGTACAGGTTAAGTGTAGGCACCTGTAAGAAAGAAGAAATCCGGGAAATGATCGGGAAGCTGAGGGAAGCGCTGAAAAAACTCAAATAGCATCAATGCTAATCCAGTACAAACATTAACCCGGCTATTTAATTCTTGTTAATAAGAAACCGAAACGGTTTTAATTCAACACACCTTATGGCCCGCAGGATCTTTTTGGGCTTTGAAGTAATGCGGTTACGTACCACCAGTTCATGCGCCATGCAAAAACGTTCGGGACATTCTGCCTGTGCCAGCATATCATTGATATTCTCCACTTCCTGCTCGATGGCACGCTGGCTGGCAAATTCATCTTTGAGTAACACCAGCAGATCACGGTTGGGAACTCTCATAGCCGCTTCTTTTTAAGGTCATCTTGGATTGCCCGGGCAACCGCAGCCACGGCCACCCTTGCCGGTACCGGAATAATAGTTCTTATTGCATGACGTGACGACAACCAGGCCTGCCAACAGGAGCAATAGCGCTATTTTATTAATAGTCTTCATCATTTGATTTGTAAATTAAAACTATTTTACAAACAAAATAGTATGTGCCGGGTTTGAAAACTCTTAAAATTTATATGAATCCCGCTTTTGAGGAAAATTACCTGCCGGGCCGGCAGGAAGGGCTGCGAAAAATACGTATACTGGTCGCCCCGCTCGACTGGGGGCTTGGCCATGCCACCCGCTGCATTCCTGTAATTTATGGATTACTGAAACAAGAATGCGAGGTCTGGATAGCAGCCGAAGACCCGCAAAAAGCATTACTGGAACAGGAATTTCCAGAGCTTAACTTCTTACCCCTGCCCGGTTACCGCATCAGGTATGGCCGATCAGCAGTTGGCATGTTATGGAGCATGTTTAGCCAGGCCGGTAAAATCCGCCATGCTATCAGGCAGGAAAATATATGGCTGAAAAGAATGGTTGATGAACATAGATTCGATGCAGTGATCTCGGATAACCGTTACGGGTTATATCATTCTTCTGTTCCCTGTATTTTCATTACGCACCAGCTTACCATTAAAAGTCCATTGGGAAAATGGAATGAAAGATTATTACAAAAATGGAATTATAAATATATCAACCGGTTTTCCGCCTGCTGGGTACCTGATGAAGAAGGAGAGAATAATTTAGGTGGTGAGTTATCACACCCGCTAAAAAAACCGGGCATACCCTTTCATTATATCGGTTCTTTATCCCGTTTTGAAAAAATAAAAACAGAAGAAAAGAAGGATCATATAGTTGTTATTTTATCGGGGCCGGAACCTCAACGAAGCATTTTGGAAGAAAAGATCATCCGGGACATTGCCCATTATCCCGGTTCTGCTGTAATTGTCCGTGGCCTGCCTTCATCAGCCAATATCATTCCTTCTGCAAACAGTATTCTATTTTATAACCATCTTTCAGCCGAAGAACTGAATAAAGAAATGGCAAGGGCAGAATATATTATCAGCCGCAGTGGTTACAGTACAATAATGGACCTGGTAAAACTCAGGAAAAAAAGTATCCTTATCCCTACACCCGGGCAAACGGAACAGGAATACCTCGGCCGGTATTTATTCCAGAAACAATTGGCTTTTTGCATTTCCCAGCAAAACTTTTCTCTTAACAGCGCCTTGCAACAGGCAAAAAATTTCGTTTATCATCTTCCTGATCTTTCCACTGGTGACAAATTGCACAGCATCATCAACCAGTTCATTGCTTCGGTACGCTGATGCTTTCTCCTGTATCTTTGCGTCTTATTTTTATTTTCTGAACACAACTCTCAAAGCACATATTGCCGTTTTGGCTACCAATCTTTTCTTTGCCATCAATTACAGTCTTGTAAAATATATCTCGCCATCCCCCATAGGGTCTTACGCATTGAATCTTCTCCGTGTAGGCGGAAGCCTTTTGCTATTCTGGACCCTTTGGCTCTTTGCAAAGAATATAGTGGCTGTCCATAAACAGGATATGGGAAGGCTGGTTCTCTGCGGTCTGTTTGGCGTAGCCATTAACCAGATGTTATTTATAAAAGGGCTGACCATGACGACGGCTATACATGCATCCCTTTTAATGCTTTGTTCGCCGATACTCATTACTATTCTTGCATTCTGGATATTAAAAGAAAGAATAACCATTTTGAAAATAGCCGGGTTAGCTCTCGGTGTAATAGGTTCAGCCTGGCTGATCGCAGGTAAACAAGGTGCTGGTCAACCAAAAGATTACCTGCTTGGCGATATTTTTATCGTTCTAAACGGTATTTCTTATGCCATCTATTTTATCCTTGTAAAACCATTGATGGAAAGATATACTCCGTTACAGGTAGTAAGATGGGTATTTACTTTTGGTTTCATCATGATGCTGCCTATCGGGTGGATGCAGTTTGGAGAGATCGGGTGGCCTCAATTTACAGTAACACATACAGGTGTATTGGTCTTTGTAGTATTGGCCGGAACATTTCTAGCGTATGTGTTCAATGCATATGGTATTCGTGTGCTGGGCCCGGGAATAACCAGCGCCTATATCTATATCCAGCTTGTTTTTGCAGTGGCGATAGCTGTATTGTTTTTCAGCGAGCAGCTTACCTTGCAAAAGATCCTGGCGGGTGTATTGATATTGGGCGGCGTGTACCTGGTAAGTATGAAAAAGCCTTTGCGTTAGTCCTGCCCGGCCTTTGGATAATCTGCAAACCAGAATTGCTTCTCCGCTTTTTTAAAACCTGTCCATTTTTTAGCATTTGATCTCACCGCAAAAATGCCACAGGTGGGAATATTATCTATCCTGACATCAGTAAGGCTATTGGCAAAATCTGTGATACCAGGATTGTGTGAAAAGATGGCTACCGTATCAAACCGATCATCTAATTGATCGATCACCTCATCAAACACCCCTTCGGGTGCAGCATATAATGCTTCTATGAAAAGGATGTCCTCTTTATCTATCTTGTATTCTTTGGCAAAAATGGCGGCTGTTTTCTTTGCCCGTTTTGCAGGGCTTGAAACAAAAGCATCTATTTTTATTTTCTTACCCGATAAACGCTTCGCCATATCCGGCGCATCTCTCTTCCCCCTTTCATTCAATGGCCGGTCAAAGTCACTTAAGGAAGGAGTGCTCCAATCGCTTTTAGCATGGCGGATAAGCAGAAGAGTCTTACCCCCAGCCCCTAAAGGGGTGTTGTTGTCGTATGACTTCGTCATTTCATTCAACAAGAACTTTTATTAATAAAAAAATGAAGTTAGTAAATCTTCATTTTTAAAGAACAGCTTAAAAAAACAGGTCGGGATCAATACCCTCTCACATTCTTTCCTTCCATATAATTCATAAATGCCCGGTTGACGACTTTATTGCCGCCGGGTGTAGGATAGTCGCCGGTAAAATACCAGTCGCCGAGATTACTCGGACAGGATTTGTGCAGGTCTTCGACGGTCTGAAAGATCACATCTACCGGGATGGATATATCAGATGGCGTGATGAGTTGTGCGATCTTCTTTGATATCTCTTCCGCCGTAAATTGTTTATAAAGCTGCTGCACCACATTTTCTGTATGCAGCTGGTTATTTCTCTGAAGAGTTTTGCATTTTTCCAGCAACTCCTTCAGGCATCCTTCTTTGCCTCTTTCTTTCATTAATTCCACCACAGCATTAAAGGCAATGAAATCACCCATCTTGCTCATATCAATACCATAGCAATCAGGGTAGCGTATCTGCGGTGAGGAAGAAACAACAACAATGCGCTTCGGTTTCAACCGTGACAACATGCGGATGATACTTTCTTTCAGCGTGGTGCCTCTTACAATAGAATCATCTATCACCACCAGCGTATCCTGGCCGGGACGTACCGTACCATAGGTAATGTCGTAAACGTGCTGCACCATTTCATTTCGGCCTGTATCTTCCGAAATAAAGGTCCGCATCTTTACATCTTTAATGGCGATCTTCTCAATGCGGATACGGCGATTGATCATTTCAGACAGCTTTTCCGCATCATAATCATTGCCCCAGCTTAATATCTTTTCGATCTTTACTTTGGCCAGGTAATCTTCCATGCCTTTTACCATACCATAAAAAGCTACTTCTGCTGTATTGGGTATAAAAGAGAAGATCGTGTTCTTCAGGTCATGATCAATGGCATTCAACACCGGTTCACTGAGATGGTATCCCAATGCATTTCTCTCCTTATATATTTTTTCATCACTCCCTCTTGAGAAATAGATCCGTTCAAAACTACAAGCCTTTCTTTCTTTGGGTTCCAGTATCTGCGCTATTTCCGTTTGGTTATCCTCGTTAACGATCAGGGCCTGGCCGGGCATCAGTTCCTTCACTTCATTTTCACCTACATTGAAGGTTGTTCTGATAGCAGCCCTTTCAGATGCAGCTACCACTACTTCATCATTGATGTAATAGTAAGAAGGACGGATACCATGCGCATCACGGAAAACAAAACCAATTCCATTGCCGGTCATTCCGCCCACATGAAAACCGCCATCAAACAAGGGGAGGGTTTTCTTCAATACTTTTTTAATATCCATTTTCTCAGGAGACATTTCATCTTCCCGGCATAAAAAAGTATGCATCAGCTCAATCATTGCAGCCAGGTCGCTGAAGCGTACATTAGGATGTGGCTCTTTACCAATCAGTGTAAATAACTCGTCGGAGTTGACAATATTGAAATTTCCGGCCAGGGCCAGGTTTCGTGAAGGAATGGTATCCCTGTTAATGAAGGGATGGCAATACTCCAGTTTGTTTTTGCCCTGGGTGCCGTAGCGAAGATGTCCCAGCATTTGCTCACCCAAAAAACTGACATGCCCCTTCATCAGTCCCGGATGATTTTTAATACCGGGATGGTATTGCTCCAGCTCGTCTATTTCTTTTCCTACCTGCTGAAAAATATCGGCAATTGCCTGTGGCGCATTGCTGCGTTTGCGGGCCATGAAGGGATACCCCGGTTCTACATTCAGCTTTACAGTAGCAATGCCGGCGCCATCCTGTCCCCGGTTATGCTGTTTTTCCATCAGGAGATAGAGCTTATTAAGCCCCCACATGACGGAACCATACTGTTGCTGGTAATACGAAAATGGTTTCCTTAACCTGATGAATGCTAAGCCGCATTCGTGCTTGATCGGATCGCTCATGGGGAATGCTGAAAAGAAGGCGCAAAGGTAGGCGATTAGCGCAAAATGGCCGTGTTAATTCGCTTTAAGTTTTACCCGGCTATGCTCGGTTGAGGCAGGGGTATCAGCACCCTGATGCAACAGCCCTGTCCTGCTGCAGCTTCTATTGCAACTGTTCCGCCAAAAAGGTCAGCACGGCTGCTGATATTGGAAAAGCCAAGTCCCTTTTTGACCGATCCGGGTTCAAAGCCCCTGCCATTATCTGAAACAGACAGTAATACGTTGCTTTCCTGTGTCTGCAAACTGATATTTATGGTATCCGCATTGGCATGGCGGATGATATTGTTGATCTGCTCCTGGATAATGCGAAAAAGCATCAGTTTCATATTATCAGGCAACAAGGATTCATCAAACCTGTTATGAATAATATCTATACGAAAAGCATGAGTATTTTTTAATGGACTACAGAGGTCCTCAATGGATTCAACCAATCCAATATCGCTGAGCGAAGGCGGAACAAGTGATTGTGATAATTGTCTCATCTCATTCACGGTATCCAGCAGTCCCTTGTGAGCCTGGGTGATCAGTGACAACACTTCACCGGTTGCTTTTTCCCGGGCTACTTCGAGATAAAGCCTGGTTGTAGTAATATGCTGGCTGATATTATCATGCAGTTCCCTGCCAATTTCCCTGCGCTCTTTTTCCTGGGCATCAATGGTTGCCTGCATCAGTTGTTTTTGCTTTTGAATTTCCTGTTCTATTAATTCCGCAGACAATTTCTTTTGTTCAGTAATATTTGCAAACGAACAAATGATATAATGCACCTGGCCATCTTCGCCGTGTATTGGTTCAGCATTCACGAGCAGCCATACACAATCTGTATGACTGCGCAACACACCTATTACAACATCCCTGATTTTCTTTTTTGTTCGTATGGCGATCGCCACAGGATATTCACTGGTGGGTATGCCTTTACCGTTTTCATCTATCACATTCCATTGATGGTTAAAAAGGTTTGTACCTGTAAGAATATCAGGGCCGGCCCCGAAAATGTCAAAACAAGCCTGGTTACACAGCAATACTTCTGCCTTACTATCCAAAAGGATAATGCCAAGATTCAGGTTGTTGATTAATTGACGGAACCGTTCTTCACTTTCCCTCAGCCGGTCTTCTGTTGCTTTGCGTTTTGTTTCATCAGTAAAATAAATGACCATCGCGTTGATGCCTGGTTCATTGAAAAGATTATGCCCTCTCACCGAACACCAGACCCATGTGCCATTGGAGTGCAGCAGGCGCACGAGGATATAATATACTTTTGATTGTTTGTTCAATTCCAACATATACGCTTCAATAGCCCGCCCGGCATCATCGGGGTGAACAAACTCAAAAAGATTACGCCCGAGCAACTGCTCCGGTTCATACCCGGATATTTTTGTTACCGATGGCCCGCAATAAGTTATTTGACCTGAAATATTCACAATAACAATTCCGTCGAGAGAATAAGAGATCATATTCCTGTAAAAGAGTTCGCTTTCCCGGAGTTTTGCTTCTATCTTCTTTCGCTCAGTAATATCTTTACCTACCCCGAGGATACCGATACTTTTTCCATTCTCATCATGCAAAAGCGAAACAGTATGCAGTAAATATTTCTTTTCGCCATTTTTGGCTACAAACGAAACTTCCCCCCGCCATACTTTGTTGGAAAAAACCATTTCATTAACCTCCTCTCTTGTAGACGGAAAAAAATCCAGGGGAATAACATCACGATAGGGCTTGCCGACAACTTCATCGGCAGTAATCCCTGAAAGTTCTTCTGCAATTTTATTCCAGGAAGTAATGACCAGGTCAGAATCGGTAGTGACGATAACATCGGTAACATTTTGAAGAACACTGGCCTGGTTATATGCTCTTTTTTCACTTTCGGCAAGGGCTTCTTCTGCATTTTTCCTGCGTGTATCATCATAAATATAAATGATGACCCCATTGATCTCGGGGTTTTGCAAAAGACTGTTGCCCCTGACAATACACCATATCCATTCGCCTGATTTCTTTTGCAAACGGATCCTAATCAGGTTACTTTGCGGTGTTCCGGCAACCTCATCGCTAAAAGCTGAAATCGTCATCTCCCTGTCCTCCGGATAAATATAGCCGAATATGGGTTTCCCGATCGTTTCTGCTGTGTCATAACCCAGTATTTGTGTGATGGACGATGAAGCAAACCTGATCATTCCATTTTCATTGGTTACAAGTATTCCATCCAGCGAATGTGTAACGAGATCCCTGTAAAACAATTCATTTTTATACCTGTCATCCCCTTTTGTGATCAATTCTGTCCCTATCCATTGAATTCTGTGAGCAGTTTCGTTTTGTTCTGCCAGCTTAGACAATTCCCAGGATATATGGAAAGGAAAACCTTGGTGACTGCGGTGCTGCAATACCTGTGTTGAAACAGGTGTTTTGCTTTGAGCACATTCTTCGAGCAGGGCTATGCATTTTATTTTCTCCTCCCCATCAGCAATAATATCTGTAATAGTAAGTGATGAAAGCTGCTGTATGCTATACGCAGACCTGTCTACAAAAAGAGGGTTTGCATAAATAAAACGTCCTGTTGCGTCTGTGATAATAAAAAAAAACTGACAGGAATACTGAAAATGACCCGCTAAATTTTGAGTGAAAGAAGAACTCATTATGCCTGAGTTTTGAGTTAGTCGCATGGCCGGCAACCTGCCATTGATGCCATAAACTTAAGGTAACAATATAAATAGTTTTGCGAATATGGCTCAATAAATATTTCCCCGCAATTATATAGAACTACGGTCGGACAGATTATCCATTAAATATGCAGGTTGCTAGTTTCGCTTCCGTTTAAATATGATCGCCGCATTTTGCTGAAGGTCGGCGCTGAAGCGTACCTGGTAAACATCATCACCATCATGAACGACCAGCAAACCGGTATTTGGCGGGTATTTTCCAAGGTTCTCTGCATAAAGTACCAGGGTCAATGAATCTGTTTGTCCGGCCGGAACGTAAATCGTTTTCTTTATTGCAGAGACCTTTAATCCTTGTTTAGCGATGATCAGTTCACCATTCAGTAATACGCTTACCGTATCTCCATCCACTTCACCATTATCATACAGGGATAACTGAAGGCTGTCTGACCTGAAAAAAACTGTTTGTGTTCCTGCTACTTTTCTTTCTGCAACGAATGTGGCCGCCTGGGGAAGGGCCGGCTTGACCTCTGCTAAATTTGTAACAGGTTGTTGTTTTTCTTTTGCAATAACAATGGTTGTTTCTCCTGTATTTTTCGCAGCGGCATTTGTAGCCGGAGTAATAACCTGCTCCTTCGGCACAAGAGGTTTTACTGCCAGCACTTGTTCTGATTGTGGAGCTGTTGTTTTCTGTTCTTCTTTTTTAACCTCCTTCACAACCACAACAGGAGTTTTTTCCTCTTTTACCACAGGTTCCTTCCTGATTTCATTTACAGGTGGCTTTATTACTGCGACAGGTTCTGTTTTTTCCTCTTTAGGCTTTTCAACTGCTATTGTAGTTACCGGCTTTGTTTCAACTATTGGTTTCACTTCTGCTACAGGCGTTGATTTTACCGGAATTTTTACCACTTCTTCTTTTTTGATCTCTTTAGCTGAAGCTATCGCTGGTCCTTCTTTCTTTTTGTCGATTACGGGTTGCTTTATTACAGCAACCGGTTCTGCCACCGGCTCTGTCACTTTTTTTGATTCTTTATAAAACGCAACATCGTCGGCCAGTTTCAATTCTTCGAGGTGAGGGAATATTTTAGATTTTTCCGGGTCAGGTTCTGTCTTCAAATCCATTTTGCCTGATAATGAATAATACTTTTTTGTCTGGTTGGTTTTCCAGGTTCCATCCATATGCCACATACTATCCTGGTTATCGAAACGGAAAGTGCTGATCATCTTTACCCCTTTGTCAATCCTGCCCCGAAAATTATAAGAAACGATCTCATCATCTTTTACTTCACATACATTCCCTTCAATGGTTCCCTTTACTCTTTTAACGATATAATACAAGGTATCGTTTACGATAAAAGTGCTGCGGGAGTAGCCATATACCTTATTCTTGTAGTGTGTCAACACCATTTCGAATGCCTGTTCTTTGCGGACTGTTGTACTGTCATTACTGACGGTACCCACCCACAGTCCTGTCAGCGATTGCGCATAAAAAGCAAGGGGAAAAAATAAAAGAAGAATAGTAAGCTTAATGGTTTTCATGGTACGATGATTGGATAGCTGTTCTGTAAACGGATTTTTGCCGTTTACATTGCATAAAGAAAGCTCAAAATCAATGTATTTCCAATAAAAAAACCGCCGGGAAAATACCAGCGGTTATCAGGGAAAATGCTATTTTAAAAGGAATATTTATCCATTCATGCTTGCCAGGAACTCTTCATTGCTCTTGGTGCCCCGCATACGCTTCAGCAATTCATTCATCGCCTCTTCTGTATTCATATCGGTAAGGTAAACCCTTAGCAGGTTCATTCTTTGCAGTACATCCCTGTCGAGCAACAGGTCATCACGGCGGGTAGAGGAAGCGGTCAGGTCAATAGCCGGGTAGACACGCCTGTTTGACAACCTCCTGTCAAG
This sequence comes from Chitinophagaceae bacterium, assembly GCA_036520835.1. Taxonomy (GTDB): domain Bacteria; phylum Bacteroidota; class Bacteroidia; order Chitinophagales; family Chitinophagaceae; genus VBAT01. The sequence goes on from DATDIX010000200.1 coordinate 23,705, forward strand.
TTGCAACTCCATATTACCGGTTCCTTTAAATTCCTCAAAGATCACCTCATCCATTTTGGACCCAGTATCGATCAGGGCTGTTGCCAGTATGGTTAATGATCCGCCATGTTCAATTTTACGGGCAGCACCAAAGAACTGTTTGGGTTTTTGCATTGCATTTGCTTCTACACCACCGGATAATACTTTACCTGATGCCGGAGCTACTGTATTGTGTGCACGGGCCAGGCGGGTGATGGAATCAAGTAATATCACCACATCATGCCCGCACTCAACCAGTCGTTTTGCTTTTTGTAAAGCCATCGTAGAAACTTTTACGTGTTTCTCTGCCGGCTCATCAAATGTAGAAGCGATCACTTCTCCTTTGATAGACCGTTCCATGTCTGTTACCTCTTCCGGTCTTTCATCTACCAGCACGACCATCAGGTAACATTCAGGGTGATTGGATGCAATAGCATTGGCCACAGCTTTTAATAACATGGTCTTACCCGTCTTTGGCTGTGCCACTATCAATCCACGCTGGCCTTTACCGATTGGCGTAAAAAGATCCATGATGCGGGTAGAATAATCACCCGGCGTAGTGAACAGGTTCAGTTTTTCAAACGGGAATAAAGGAGTCAGGTAATCAAATGGCACACGGTCACGAACCTCGTCCGGTTTTTTGGAATTGATCGTGTCCACTTTCAATAAAGCAAAATATTTTTCTCCTTCTTTTGGCGGACGAACAGCTCCATGAACCGTATCCCCGGTTTTTAATCCAAATAATTTTATCTGTGATGGAGAAACATACACATCGTCAGGAGAAGAAAGATAATTGTAATCAGATGAACGAAGGAAACCATAACCATCAGGCATCATTTCCAATACACCTTCTGATAGTATCACGCCGTCAAATTCGATATTGAAATTCTGTTCACGACGGGAAGGATATATTTTATTCTGGGCAGGTTGATCAGAAGCGTTTCCTGATTCTGATTCACCCTGCACTTGTTTATTTTCTTCGTTGCTGTCCTGGTCTTGATCCTGGTCCTGGTCCTGATCACCGGCATCTTCAGGTTGCATTTCAACTTCGGTAACAGCTTCGGCATGTTCCTTTTCATCTGGTTTCTTCCGGATTTTTTTGGCCGGGGTGGCTTTGTCTTCTTTCTTTGGGGGCATGTGAGGTTTTTTTATAGATTTTTTCTCATCTCCGCTGTCTTCTACTACAGCTTCTTCGGTGGTAATACCAGTAGTGGTTTTAATAATGCGTTTGCGTTTCCCTTTATCATCAGCAGGCGCAGCGCCTTTGGAGCCTGCGAGTGCCTGGCCGTCAAGTATTTTATAAACAAGACCCTGCTTGTCTAATTTTTTTGCGTTGGGGATTTTGAGCTGCTCGGCTATATCCAGCAGTTCAGGAACGAGCATATCGTTCAGTTGCAGAATATCATACATACAAAAAGCTTGAATTTTAACACAGTACCCTGATCACTGTCAGAAAAAAATGAAAAATGTTGAGTTTATGTAAAAGGAATTGATAAAAAATCAGATGAGCCAACTAAGAGAGTAACGAACTTATCTGCCTATTCTCCGCTGCAATGTTACGCTGTTTTTTGTAAAAACAAAAATTTTTGGCCTGACCACCAAAGTTTTAAAGAGGGTAGGTGGGAAAAAGCAGGGGTATTTTTCCGGGTTAAACTTCCCGGTCTTACCCTTTTATGTGATGACTGCAGTTTTTTGTTTGCGGGATTTGAATTATCAAAAGGAACCAGGCTGGTCGTTTTGTAGTTGAAGCACTACCTGCATTTTTCGAAGAGCTTACACTACATAATAACACTTAATTCTGTTTTTTACTTTATTCCTCCCTCTTACCCGGCAAGGGAAAACAAACACTGACCTGTTCCGGGCGCACCCACTGATTGCTTATTACTTCCCGCACAGGTACTTTCGCCATGAGTCCCTCTCCTGTGCTATCTTTGCCGTCCTTAAATCTAAAGGATGTTCAACAAGCGGATCAAGATCAAAGAATTACTGGCACAGGAACCTGCCGGGCAAGAAGTGACGGTCATGGGATGGGTACGTACCTTTCGCAACAACCAGTTCATTGCACTGAATGACGGCTCTACCAATAATAACCTGCAGGTAGTGGCGGAACTGGGAAAGTTTGATGATGACTTATTGAAAAGGATCACCACTTCCGCTTCCTTAAAAGTAAGCGGGACAGTTGTTGCTTCATTGGGTAAAGGGCAAAAAATGGACATGAAGGCTACCCGCATCGAAATACTTGGCGACAGCGATGCAGAAAAATATCCATTGCAGCCCAAAAAGCACAGTCTTGAATTCTTAAGAGAGATTGCTCACCTGCGTTTTCGCACCAATACATTCGGTTCCGTATTCCGTGTACGGCATTCCCTGGCATTTGCTATTCATAAATTCTTTAATGATAAAGGATTTGTATATATGCATACGCCGATCATTACAGCCAGCGATGCGGAAGGAGCCGGTGAAATGTTCCGGGTAACTACATTGCCTATTGACGGCAGTGCGCCAAAAACGGAAGATGGTTCCATCAATTTTAAAGAAGATTTTTTCGGCCGCAGCACCAACTTAACTGTAAGCGGGCAATTAGAAGGTGAATTGGGGGCAACTGCATTTGGAGAGATCTATACATTCGGGCCAACTTTCCGTGCGGAGAATTCCAATACGGCAAGACACCTGGCTGAGTTCTGGATGATAGAACCCGAAATGGCTTTCTGTGACCTGGAAGATAATATGAACCTTGCTGAAGAATTCATCAAGTATATTATCAAATACGTAATGGATAATAACCGGGAAGACCTGGAATTCCTGGCGCAACGCCTGGCTGAAGAAGAAAAACAACTCCCTCAGGACAAACGAAGTGAATTGGGGCTGATAGAAAAACTGGAGTTTGTTCTTAATAATAGTTTTGAAAGGCTTAGCTATACCGAAGCAATTGATATTTTAAGAGAAAGTAATCATAACAAGAAAAAGAAATTTCAATACGAGATCACCGGTTGGGGTATGGACCTGCAAAGCGAGCATGAACGCTACCTGGTAGAAAAACATTTTAAAAAGCCGGTTATTCTTAATAATTACCCGAAAGAAATAAAGGCTTTTTACATGCGGCAGAATGAGGATGGGAAAACCGTAGCGGCCATGGACATTCTTGCCCCGGGCATCGGTGAAATAGTCGGTGGCTCACAAAGAGAAGAAAGATTAGAAAAGCTTGAAGCAAGAATGAAAGAAATGAACATTCCTGCTGAAGAACTCTGGTGGTACCTCGATACAAGAAGATTCGGCACCGTGCCCCATGCTGGTTTTGGGTTAGGTTTTGAAAGAATGGTACAGTTTGTAACCGGTATGACAAATATCCGGGATGTTATCGCTTTTCCAAGAACCCCAAAGAGCGCAGAATTCTAAGCTAAGAGATAAAGAGAAAAGGAGTCTGTCTAAAGACTCCTTTTCTCTTTATATACTACACGCCAACCGCCTTAGTTTTTTCTCCCGAGCTTACCGAAGGATCAACTCTTAGTTACTCATGCACACACATCACTGGAACATGTGATTCAAACACCAGCTGTCTCGTTGAACTTTTCTTGAACAAGCCATCCAGCAATTTGTGTTTTTTGGGAATAGCGATGACGAGATCAAGGTCATTTTTTTCTGCAAACTCATTGATGCCATCTTCAATATCCCTGTGAGTGATAAAATGATATTCCGGATGCACTTCTTCCAAAGCTGTGTGCAGCAAAACAGATTGCTCCGGGGTATCGGGCCTGAATTGCTTATTATCATAATCTACGTTAAGCACAAAAAGTTTCGCATGAAATTGTTTGACAAATTCTTTTATTTCGGGCACCGGGGTGGATTCCACCACTTCCCTGAAATCGCAGGCCAGCCCGATCTTGCGGATACCTTTTCCATATTCTTTTCCTGGTGGCACACAGATGACCGGATAAGGCAGGTGCCTGATCGCAGTAAGCGTATTACTGCCAAACAGCGTTCTTTCGATAGCAGAACTCCCGGTTGTTCCCATTACCACAGCAAAAGGTTTGATCTTATCGCAAAGCCCCTCCAACTCATCCACTACATTGCCCAAACGTGTTTCTGTATAGATCTTCAGTTTTCCCGAAGTAATATGCTCCAGGTCTTTTTTTAACTGTGCAATATTCGCTTCGGCTGCATTCCGCATTTCATCAACGGAAAGAAGCGCAACAGGCATGTCCCCGTATGCTACGGGAATATTATAAACGTGTAATAATAAAACACTGGCGTTAATTGAAAGCGCCATATCAACCCCATAATTCACCGCATTGGTAGCAGTAGGGGAAAAATCGGTTGGAATGATGATTGTTTTCATACTCTTTTCTTTTTTTCAATATAAAGGTAATACGAACCCGCCTGCATTGCCATGATTGCTGTCATTACCCACTATGATTTTGTTGTGGAAATAACATCCTGTTGCGTCTAAATAGCAAAACTGCTTATGACAGAAATAAATACAAGCTCCCTGAACCGCCGGGTAAAAGGTTTTGGCCGGGCTAAGCGACATAACCTTAAAGTGGACATGACCCCGATGGTGGACCTGGGATTTATTCTTATCACCTTCTTTGTGATGACCGTACAGCTCACCAAACCCGTATCTGTTAACCTGTATATGCCTAAAGACGGTGATCCAACTCCATTAGGAAGATCAAATGCACTGACAGTACTGTTAAGCGGGAATGACCGTATTTATTATTACCACGGTGACTGGAACGAAGCCCTGGCTAATAATGAGATCCATACTACTAATTTTTCAGTAAAAGATGGTTTGGGAAAAATGATCCGCGAAAAACAAAAATGGCTGGACACTCAGAACAAAACTGAAGGCAGGAGAGGATTGATGCTTTTGATAAAGCCGGGTAAAGAAGCCGCTTATAAAAATGTGATTGATGCATTGGATGAAGCACTGATCAATGCAGTAAAAAAATATACGGTCCTATCAGCAGGCAATGAAGAGGAGGAGTGGCTGAAAGGAAAACGCAATTGACTTACCTCTTATTGAATGCAACGATCCGTTGCCTGATATTTTCCCTTATGTTCATATAATAAAGGTTGAAATCACCGGCATGATAGTTTTTGGTGAAGTATAAAAAACTCCAGGGGAACTTTGGTTTTTTGGTATACAGAAAGCCATTGCTGATCTGTGCCCCGGTTGTTTGTTTATATACCTTATTGAATTTGAACAACACACTTCCTTTATTCATTTGACGGGGAGCTGGCTGATCATCTGTTGTCCAGGTCAGTGGATTGGTAACAAATGAATTTCCCTTTTCGAATTCCAGGTAAGCTGGTACGTATCCTTTTCGAAACGTTCGCCAACTGCACACGCAACCTGTTTGCAAAGAATCGCTGCACATTTTTAATGAAGTAAAATACTCTTTAGGCACTGACCATCCGGCTACATAAGCTACAACAAGCTTGTTGTATAATGGCTTGCCCTCAAAATAATCTTTTAATAATTGCTCGGCGAATTTACTTCCCTGGCTATGCCCGGCAATGATGATGGGTCTTCCATTGTTCCAGTGCTGCAGGTAATATTCAAAAGCATTTTTTATATCTGCATAAGCGATATCAAATGCTTTTTCTTTTATGTCTTCGTCTTTTGCAAAGAATAGTTTTATAGAAGCCTGCCTGTATCTCGGCGAAAACACCCTGCATTGCTGGTTAAACACACTGGCCTGGTATAAAATGGCCGTGTAATCAGTTTTTGCGTTAATATAATCATCATCAATTGATGCATTATCAGATTCTATTTTTTTGGTGTACGTGGTGGGATAAAGAAAAAAAACATCTGCTGATGAATCCCGTGATTCATATTGAAGTGGCTTTGGAATACTGTCTGATGGATCCCATTTGCCGGGATGCGCAGCCCAGTAATTGATATCGCTGTAATCGGGCTTCCCATCTTTACTCTTAAATGTATAGTTGTTTTGAAATGCTTTGTACTTGTCAGAACAGGAGGGAAAATGGAAGAACAAAACCAGGAAGAACAGGAAACGGCTCATGTGGCAAAATAAGCAGAAATGGCACTTAATGGGTCGTTTGTCCCTGAAATACGCCATTTATAAAATGCAGGAATATTAATGGAAAAATTTTTAATCAAGATCATTTCATTGTTTTTCAGTGCTTTAATGACTAAAAAGTCTTCTGTTTATTAGCCATTACCTGAAAATATTTGGTACTATGTGTTGCAAAGTACCAAACATCACCTTATCTTTGTTTCAACAAATAAAAAAAGCACGATGAAACCTGGATTGTTTTTATTGAAATTTCTTCTACCTGCCGTTTTTATAATCGCAATGAATAATTCAAATGCCCAGGTAAAACAGGATTCATTAGCCAACCAGGATTTGTACGGGGAAATAGCTTATATGGACAGCATCTTGTTCAATGCTTTCAATACAAGAAACATTGAACAGTTTAAATCTTTCTTTACAACAGACCTGGAATTTTTTCACGACAAAGAAGGCCTGACAAACTATGATCATACAATTGAGTTTATGAAATCAGTGTCTGAGCAAAACAATCAGTTAAGAAGAGACATCGTGAAGGGCAGTTTGGAAGTATACCCGGTACCCGGGTATGGGGCTATGGAGATCGGTACCCATACTTTTTGCCATATGGAAAATGGCAGGCAGGAATGCGGCACATTTAAATTCATCCATATCTGGCAAAAGAAAAATAATAAATGGAAGATATCCCGGATAATAAGTTATGATCATTAATACATGCCGGTCATTAAGAATTGACATCAATGAAGATTCAGTTAATAAAAAAGTGATTTATGAATATTGAAAATACACAAAGCCAGATGCGGAAAGGAATACTGGAGTTTTGCATTCTCTCTGTTATCCGTCGCGGCGAAGCCTACCCGAGTGATATCGTGGAAGAAATGAAAGCAGCCAACCTGCAGATACTGGAAGGCACTTTGTACCCGCTTCTTACCCGTTTAAAAAATGCAAGCATGCTTACCTACCGCTGGGTAGAAAGTAACTCGGGGCCGCCCCGTAAATATTTTTCGCTGACCGAAAAAGGCGAAGCGTTTTATAAAGAGCTGGAACAAACATGGAATGAACTGTCAAATGGTGTTAATGCTCTAGCCAATAAAAAACCAGAAACACCAACCAACTAATACTTCAACCAAAAATAGTTCAAAATGAAAAAGATCATCAACATAAACCTGAGCGGCCGGGTGATACCGATAGAAGATTCGGCATATGAAAAATTGCAGGCTTATATTGAAAGTTTACGCCGCTATTTTGCCCACGAGGATGGCCGCGATGAAATAATCAATGACATCGAAAGCCGCATTGCGGAACTGATGAGTGAAAAAGTTCGCAAGGGCGCCACCTGTGTAACGGAGGCAGATGTAGAAGAGATCATTGCTTCTATGGGAAGGCCGGAAGACTTTGATGCAGAAGCTGCAGAAGCAACCGCTGACACGAACACTGCAAAGCAAAGCGCAAAACAGGAGTATTCTTACTCTGAAAAAAGAAGCAGGGGACGCCTGTACCGTGACAGCAGTGATAAATTCATCGGTGGTGTATGTAGTGGTATTGCAGCATACATGAACGTTGACCCTGCTATTATAAGAATATTATTTGCCATCATAACCTTTGGTGGATTTGGATTAGGATTTCTTGCATACTTAATATTATGGATTGTGTTGCCACCAAAAGATTTGGAAGGCTATGCCGGTAAAAGATTGTATCGAAATCCGGATGATAAAGTGATTGGTGGTGTAGCAGGTGGACTTGCTGCTTACTTTGGTAAAAAAACAACTACCATCCGATTGATTTTCGCTGCACCAATCATTTTAAGTGTTCTGTTTGGTATTCTCAACACTGATAACTGGCATAATGATTTTATAGTAGTTCCCAATATTTTATTTGGCTCATTGACGGGTACTTTCATTCTTATTTATGTGGTGTTGTGGATGGTGTTACCAGAAGCTCACAGCACTTATGAAAAAATGGAAATGCGTGGTGAAAAAGTGGATGTGAACAGTATTCGTCAGAATGTAAAAGAAAGTGCAGAGAGTTTTAAAGAAAGAACTAAAGAATGGAGCAAAGAAGTAAAAGAGTCTGCAAAAAATTTAAGCGATAAAGCAAAAAAATTTTCAGAAACAAGAGGCAAAGCATTTGCTGCCGATGTAAATGAAGCAGTGCGGAGTGGTGGAAGAGGAATAGGCCATATCATAGGCGTATTGTTTAAAGCATTCTTTCTGTTTATTGCCGGCACCATTGCATTTTCATTATTTGTTGCATTCATAGCCTTGCTCTTTGGCGGTGTGGCCTGGTGGCCGGTCAATAATTTTTTATGGACCAGTAAATGGCAGCAAATATATGCATGGGGTACATTGATATTCTTCCTGGCGGTACCGCTGATCGGTTTTATTACCTGGGTGGTGCGTCGTATCCTGCGTGTTCGTTCCCGCCACGGTTATCTTGGATGGACATTTGGTTTTCTCTGGACAATTGGGTGGGTATCTGCTGTACTGTTAGCCGCAAGTCTTTCAAAAGATTTTCGTGAATATGAACACAGGGATGAAATTGTTGCTGTCAATCAACCGTCTAACGGGAAAATGATCCTTGCCGTATCTCAACCCGAACTGGAATATAGCGGCAGGTTTGGCTGGATGAACGATGATGGGGAAGGCTGGGATTTTTCTGAAGACACCCTGAAACTTTCCACGATTAAATTCGATATCAAGGCAAGCCCTGATTCAGCCTATCATGTGATCTTAAAAAGACACAGTTTTGGAAAAACTGAAGAAGAAGCGCTGAACCGGGCAGATAAGATAGCCTATGCTGTTTTTTCAAGGGACAGCGTGATCGATCTCGCCAGCGGCTACGCCATAGATAAGGACAGCAAATTCCGCGGACAGCAGGTAGAATTAGAAATACAAGTGCCGGTAGGTAAAATGATCCGCTTTGACAGATCTGTCAATGAGAAGCTAAACCCGACCAGCTTCCGGATAAGAAGAAGCCATCGTCGCTACAATATTGTGGATGTAAAAATTGAAGATGACATTTACATGAGCCATTTCCGTTCCGATGTTGATTATATCATGGGCGTTGATGGCAACCTGAAGGATGCAACAGGAAAAGACATTATCAACAACGACTATCGCTATGAAGGCAATGACAGCATCCGGCTGCAAAAAGAAATTGAACGAAAAAAACAAGAACTGAAAGAACTCGAGGAAAGACAAAACAAAAAACAATCGGGCAAGCAAATGGAAAGCATGGATGACGAAGATGAGGTAACGGCAAGTTCCATGACCCCGGGTTTTTCCCTTGTCAAAGCTCTTTTTTAAAATAGGTTGAAGTTGGATCCCGGTTCGTTGCCAGAACTGCCG
>DATDIX010000201.1:0-17889 GCA_036520835.1 Chitinophagaceae bacterium
GAAGAATATGGCGGTAACAGGTAATACGGTTCCAAAACCCGTTATAATCGTTACACAAAGCTTTGTCACCTTTGCACAAACGGTCGGTTCCCCGGCGCTGGTACAGAATTATACAGTAGCAGGCAACAACCTGACAGGAAATATCATCATTACTGCACCGGCCCATTACCAGGTATCGGTTAATAATGGAACATCATGGGCGACAACGGTTACCCTTACCCGCATCAATGGCGAAGTAGCTCCAACAACGATATTGGTAAGAATGAACGTCCCGATAACGGGAATGTTCTCCGGTATACTGGCACATACAAGCCCGGATGCAGTTGAAGTGGATGTAACACTGAATGGATACAGTAAAGTGGCAGGAGAATATACCATTTATCCTGTGCCGGCCAGCCGGACTATTTTTGTGGCGCACCCGATCACAGCGGAAAAAGCTAAACTGACTTTTTATAATATGGCAGGTCAGCTTATAGCAACATATTATACGCAACCGGGTACGATCGAAACGCCCATTGATGTGACAGGCTTGCCGCAGGGATCGTATTTCCTGGAATATCGAATTGGAGATACAAAAGTGATGATGAGATTTATTAAGAATTGATTTTTATAACTGGTAAAAAATATTGGATAAGAAGTAACCGGCAGGATGACTGGCAAGAAAAATAAGTGAATGGAATTCCTGTTATGTTTCTTTAGTCCGGAACTTCAGTTATTCACTGGATTTAATAGCTTCCATTAATGCTGTCAATAAAAACAGGACAAATGAAAATAATTGTTGTGATCGCAACTTGCGGGTTGCTTTATTCCTGTGCGGCACAAAATTCAGGCGGTAGCAGTATAATGGCGGATAGCAGGACAATTGCTTTTCCCGGGGCAGAAGGATTTGGTAAATACACAACAGGCGGAAGGGGCGGGAAAGTTTATATTGTGTCGAACCTGGATAACGAAGGTCCGGGTAGCTTTCGGGAAGCAGCGGAAGCTAATCAACCCCGCATCATTGTATTTGCGATATCAGGTACGATCCACCTTAACAGATCAGTTACTATAAAAGGTAATGCAACTATTGCCGGTCAAACAGCTCCCGGCGATGGTATTTGCATTGCTGACAAATCAGTCGGCCTGGGTGGTGATAATATCATTCTCCGTTATATACGGTTCCGGTTGGGTGACAAACTGCAGCGCCAGAGAGGAATGGTGGACGGCAGCGGCAGTGAAGATGCTTTCGGGGGTAATGGCAAAAAGAATATCATTATTGATCACTGCACATTCAGCTGGAGCAATGATGAATGTTTTTCTGTTTACAATGGCGACAGCACTACACTGCAATGGAATATTATTTCGGAACCGCTTAATTACTCTTACCATTTTGAAGAAGGGGATAAAGACTGGGAGCGTCATGGATACGGTGGTATCTGGGGAGGAAGGCACCTGTCAGCCCACCACAACTTATTTGCACATTGTAATAACCGTAACCCGAGGTTTAACGGGATACGACAGGTAAAAGAAGAACTGGTTGATTATTGTAACAATGTGATCTATAACTGGGGCGGTAATAATATTTATGCTGGCGAAGGCGGTAACTATAATATTGTCAATAATTATTTCAAGTACGGTCCTTCTACAGGTAAAAACGTCCGTTATCGTATTGTAAATCCCGGGAGAACAGAAACTATCCCTTTTGGCAAATGGTATGTGAACGGAAACTATGTGGATGAAGCAAGCGATGTTTCCAAAAACAACTGGCTGGGCATTCACATGGGAAATGGCGGAACGGAAGAAGATAAACGAAATACGATCATTAATAAACCCCATACCGCTGTTGCGATCAATATGCAAACAGCAGAGCAGGCATTTGAATCAGTGTTGAAGTATGCAGGCTCCAGTTATAAAAGAGATACACTCGACGACCGGATCGTCAATAATGTAAGAAACAGGACAGGAAGCATTATAGATGTGCAGGGCGGTTATCCACATCATTCCCCATTTGAGATGACGGTAAATGCATGGCCTGCATTGCGATCATTACCGGCGCCGGCAGACAGCGACAAGGATGGCATGCCTGACGAGTGGGAAAAGAGTAATGGATTAAATTCAAATGATGCATCCGATGCATCAAAAAATACGCTTGACAAATTTTACACGAATATTGAAGTTTATATCAACTCTTTGCTAAAATGAAAAGACTGTTATTTGTTTCAGTAATGCTTTCTTTTTTTGCCTTTACAGTGCCGGAGGAAAAAAAGATAAAAATTTTCATCGCAGGAGATTCAACGGCAAGCATCAAAGAAGTAAAGGCATATCCTGAAACGGGATGGGGAATGCCTTTTGTATATTTCTGGGATTCGACTGTAACAGTGGTAAACCGGGCTAAGAACGGGCGGAGCACAAAATCATTTATGGAAGAAGGCCTATGGAAATCCATAACAGATGAAGCCGGCGAAGGAGATTATATACTGATTCAATTCGGTCATAATGATGAAGTGTCCACCAAAAAGACTTATACAACTGAAGTGGAATTCAGCAATAACCTGGTTCAGTATGTCAGGGAGTCAAGAAATAAGAAAGCCATTCCTGTTCTTTTTACCCCTGTGGCACGCAGAAAGTTTGACTCAACCGGCCATATTGTTGGAACGCATGATGTGTATTCCCAAATAGTAAGGGATGTTGCGGCGAAGGGAAAAGTTGTAATGATTGACCTGGACAAGAAAAGCCAGGCATTATATCAGCAATTTGGTGCAGAGAATTCAAAACTCCTGTTCCTGCAATTAAAACCCGGAGAACATCCGAACTACCCTGAAGGCAAAGAGGATAATACTCATTTCAGCGAACTGGGTGCAAGATTGATCGCACAGATCGTTTTAAAAGAAATGAAAGAACTTATCCCCGAGTTAGCGGAAAGAATTCATAAACCCGTAATAAAGAAATAACTATTGCTTTTATAAATTTTACTCCGGATGAAAAGGACATTTGTGGTTTTACTTTTTCTTGCGATAACTAAGCCCCATTTAATGGCGCAAACCAATAATCCGCAGCAATACAAATATGTATTTACTGTTGCTAAAGACGGAACCGGCGATTACAAATACATACAGGACGCCATTGATGCCATGCGGGTGTTTCCTTTAGCGCCGATCACACTCTATATTAAGAATGGAGTGTATAATGAAAAGATCGAATTGCCGGCGAACAATACTGATGTAACCTTTATCGGTCAAAGCGTGGACAAAACGATCATCACTTTCAATGATTACTCAGGCAGGGGCAAGCTAAATACTTTTACTTCTTACACAGCGAAAATTTCGGGCAACCGCTTTATGGCAGAGAATATCACTTTTGCCAATTCTGCCGGACCCGTGGGCCAGGCATTGGCATTATATGTGGATGCCGATAAAGCAGTATTTAAAAATTGCCGGTTTCTCGGCAACCAGGATACAATTTATACGGGAGGCGAAAATTCAAGACAATATTTTCTTGACTGTTTCATTGAAGGAACAACTGATTACATTTTTGGCCCGGCTACTGCAGTTTTTCAAAACTGTACCATCCGGTCAAAGGCCAATTCATATATCACCGCTGCGAGTACAACATCAGGAAAGAAGTTCGGGTATGTCTTTCTCGATTGTAAGATCCTGGCCGATTCAAATGTCAGCAAACTTTACCTCGGCAGGCCCTGGCGTGCATTTTCCAAAACAGTATTCATCCGTTGCGAATTGCCAAAGCAAATAACTCCGGAAGGATGGAATAACTGGGGCAACCCGGAGAATGAGAAAACAGCTTACTACGCAGAATATAAAAATACAGGTGCAGGCGCTGGTCATACAAACCGGGTGAACTGGTCAAAGCAACTAACTGATAAGGAAGCAAAGGAATATACAATTGAAAATATTTTTGCTGCCGCAAATTCTGTCACTGTTCTGGAGTCTGATTGGTTTCAGCAGATACCAACAAAACCATTTGAATGGCCTGCCGATAAAAACAAATGATGAGAAAGCTTATTGTTATACTTACTTCTGTTGTAATCTTTAGTAATGTGCAAGCACAGGATTTCATCCCTCTCTGGCCGGAAGGGAAGAAGCCAAACTTCAATGGAAAGAAAGTAACTGATACATTATATAATGAAAGGATATGGAGAGTAGCCACTCCCGGTATATATGCTTTTGTGGTGCCTAAATCGGAGAACAAGGGAGCCGCCGTGCTGATCTGCCCCGGTGGTGGCTATGAAAGATTGTCGCACATTTATAATGGGTTTAACCTGGCTAAATGGTATAATTCAATTGGAGTAAGCGCTTTTGTTCTGATTTATCGTTTGCCACATCAGCAGGATCTGCAGCAAAGGCAACTGGCCTCATTGCAGGACGCTCAAAGGGCCATGAGATTAATAAGAACTAATGCAGCGCAATGGAATATTAAAACAGATAAGATAGGAGTGATGGGTACATCAGCAGGGGGACATGTGGCCAGTACACTGGGAACTCATTTTGAAGATGTATCTGCTTTAAAAGACGGGTTGGATACCGTCAGGTACAGGCCTGACTTTATGGTATTGCTTTCCCCGGTTATCAGTATGGGCAAGTATGCGCATCCCGGCAGCAAGAGAAATTTTATAGGACCAGATAGCACGAAAGCAATAATCGAAGAGTATTCTAATGAATTACAGGTTACTGCGGCAGTTCCGGCAACATTTATGATCCATGCACTAAATGACAGCACAGTTAAAGTACAAAATAGCGTCTTATTCTACCAGGCGTTGATTGATAAAAAAGTAAATGCCAGCATCCATATCTTCCCACAGGGAGGACATGGAATAAGATTGGATGATAATCCCGGTTCAACCGACCTGTGGATGAATTTGCTTGAAATGTGGCTGAAAGAAATGGGTTTTGTTCAACCATTACCATTTAAATGATCATATACGCATGAAAATTCTTCTTTTGCTGACAGTATTTTGTTTGACTCTTTCTCTTTCTGCACAAAAAAAACTGATTGTTGCTGTAGATGGCAGCGGGGATTTTAAAACAGTCCAAGCTGCTTTCAATGCCGTTCCGCTAAATAATAAAAAACCGGTTACTATATATGTGAAAAACGGGATCTATAAGGAAAAACTATTTCTTGATTCTTCAAAAAACTTCGTTACGCTGACCGGCGAGGATAAATTCAATACTATTCTTACTTATGATGATCATACCGGGAAGCTTTCTCCAAAAGGCGATACTATAAATACAAGGACCTCCTGGAGCTTTAAAATAAAAGCAGACAATTTCACCGCACAGCATATTACGTTTCAGAATGATGCCGGGTTCACAGCCGGCCAGGCCGTGGCAGTAGAATCGGATGGTGACAGGGCGGTATTTAATAATTGCCGTTTTATCGGCAACCAGGACGTTTTGTTTACCAATAATGATAAAAGCAGGCAATATTATAAGAACTGTTACATAGAGGGTACAACGGATTTTATTTTCGGCTCATCAACAGTATGGTTTGAACAATGCCATATCCACAGCAAAAAGAATTCACATGTCACAGCCGCATCCACTCCAAAAGAAAAGGAGTTTGGATACATATTCAATGAGTGTGTGCTGACTGGCGATACTTCTTTGCATAATGTGTCATTAGGACGTCCGTGGAGGCCTTATGCCCATGTGGTATACATCCGTTGTTTTATCGGGGAGCATATAAAACCCGAAGGCTGGTCGAACTGGAATAATACAGATAACTATAAAATGACCCGTTATTCGGAATATAAAAACTACGGGCCTTCGGCCGATCCGTTAAAAAGGGTTTCGTGGTCGAAACAACTGACGGATGAAGAAAGAAAAAAGTATACTTTGAAGAATGTTTTAAACGGGTGGGATCCATTACAATGAAGAAGCGAATAGTTACAGCCTTTTTTTTACTGGCATTTGTTTCAACGAATGCGCAGAAAAATTTTGTTTCAAATGTATGGGTAGCTGACAATGGTAACGGAACATATAAGAATCCTGTCATCAATGCTGATTATTCCGATCCTGATGCAATAAGAGTGGGGGATGATTATTATCTCGTATCATCGAGTTTCAATCATGCGCCGGGGTTACCCATTCTTCATTCTAAAGACCTGGTGAACTGGAAGATCATTGGTCATGCCCTGGAGCGTCAGCCACCTTTTGATCATTTCAGCAAAGTGCAGCACGGCAACGGGGTATGGGCGCCTTCTATCCGTTATCACAAGAATGAATTCTATATCTATTATCCCGACCCTGATTTCGGTATCTATGTTACCAAAGCAAAAAGCATTACCGGCCCGTGGACTGACCCGGTATTGGTAGAGGGCGGTAAAGGATTGATCGATCCCTGCCCGTTCTGGGATGATAATGGAAAAGTATATTTCACACATGCTTATGCCGGCAGCCGTGCAGGCATCAAAAGCATCATCGTGATAAAACAAATGAATGCGGAAGGTACAAAAGTGGTTGACGGTGGAGTGATGGTGTATGACGGGCATGACCTTGATCCTACAATTGAAGGGCCTAAAGCATATAAAAGAAACGGGTGGTATTATTTGTTTGCTCCTGCAGGTGGTGTAAGTACAGGGTGGCAACTGGTATTGCGCAGTAAAAACATTTATGGCCCCTATGAAAGAAAGGTCGTGATGGACCAGGGCTCAACCCCGGTGAATGGTCCGCACCAGGGGGCATGGGTGGATACCAAAACAGGCGAACACTGGTTCCTGCATTTCCAGGATAAGGATGCGTATGGGAGAGTGGTGCATTTGCAACCCATGAAATGGATAAATGACTGGCCGGTGATTGGTGAGGACAAAGATAACGATGGCAAAGGTGAGCCTGTATTGGTTTACAAGAAACCCAATGTCGGTAAAACTTATCCTGCAACAACACCTGCAGATTCAGATGAATTCAATGGGAATAAAATAGGTTTGCAATGGCAATGGCAGGCGAATGCACAACCCTACTGGGCATTTCCATCAGGTGGCAGGCTAAGGTTGTTTTCCTGGCAGATACACGATACCGTAAAGAATTATTGGGATCTGCCTAACCTGCTGCTGCAAAAATTTCCTGCGGATGAATTTGTCGTCACCACAAAGCTGGCATTCAAACCAAGGCTGGATGGTGAAAAAGCAGGATTGATCATTTTAGGGGCTGATTATGCGTATCTGGCCGTAGTTAAAAGAGCGGATGGAAATTATATTTCATATAGTATTTGCAGGGAAGCAGATAAGGGGAAGAAGGAAACAGTGCAGGACGGAGAAAAGCTGGCGAATACAGATATTTATTTGCGTGTGAAGGTCACCAAAGGGGGTGTATGCGAATTTAGTTATAGTGAAGATGGAAAAACGTTTAAACCCATTGGTGAAAAACTAACAGCAAAGCCGGGCAGGTGGGTTGGAGCTAAAGCTGGTTTGTTTTGTACACGAACGATAAGGACAAATGATTCAGGTTTTGCCGATATTGATTGGTTCAGGGTAGAGAAATAAGGCAAGTCTGAAAGACGGGAAGACAGGAAGTCGGAAAGAAGAAGGCTTAAAATTGTAATGACATTATTAGAAGGCCCTGTTTCAGGTTTAAATACTATATCAAAAAGTAGTAAACAGTATAATTATCAGAATATTTCTTCCGGGGTTTCCGGTTTGCGGGTCCCGGACTAACTATTAAAACGATCATTGCCATGGAACGTCGCACATTTATGAAATTCACGGCTGCTGCCGGTGCATCATTGATGCTTCATCCTTTTGAATCCTTTGCTATACCTCCCGGGAAAAAACTCCGACTGGCACTCGTCGGCACAGGGGCCCGTGGTTCCAGCTTGTGGGGAAGAGAGATCATCCGGACATTTGGGGAAGTAACTGAGTTCGTCGGCTTATCGGATATCAACCAGGGCCGGCTGGAATATGTAAAGAAGACGCTGAATGTGAGTTGTCCTGTTTTCAGCAATTTTGAACAGATGCTGAAAGAAACAAAACCCGATTATGTGATTGTCACCACGGTAGATGCCACCCATGATGAATTTATTGTGAAAGCATTGGACATGGGGGTGAATGTGATCACTGAAAAACCCATGACCACCGATGAGGTTAAGTGCAAGCGGATATTGGATGCAGAAAAGCGATCAGGAAAAAAAGTGGTCGTTGCCTTTAACTATCGCCATAGTGTACATGCTATGCAGCTAAAAGAATTACTGGCAAATAACAGGGTGGGAAAAATAACCTCCGTTGATTTCAACTGGTATTTGAATGTTAATCACGGCTCTGATTATTTCCGCCGCTGGCATGGCCGTATGGCAAAAGGGGGTTCATTGTGGGTGCATAAGGCCACCCATCATTTTGACCTGCTGAACTGGTGGCTGAATTCCGAACCAGTGGAAGTAAGCGCCTACGGGGCATTGGAACATTATGGGAAAAATAACCCGTTCCGCGGCACAAAGTGCCGGGGTTGCGAGTACAAGGACAAATGCAAATTCTATTGGGATATTACCAAAGATGCACGGCAGGTGGCTATGTATGTAGATAATGAAAAGTACGATGGTTATATAAAAGATGGTTGTGTCTGGAGCAACGAGATTGATATTTATGATAAAATGTCGGCACAGATCATCTATGCCAACGGCGTTACCGTAAATTATTCACTCACCACTTATTCTCCCTACGAAGGCTGGCAAATTGCTTTCAATGGAATGAATGGCCGGATTGAAACATGGGAAGATATTCCTTACCTCCAAAAAACGCCGGAAGACCAGGCCAAGCGTCACGCTATCGAAATGTCGAATGCCGATGATGCCGTTCCCGGTGAAGCAAGAGAGATCATTGCCATGGATAATTTTGCAAAGAACTATGAAGTATATACCACGCCAAAGATCCGGGGCGGGCATGGTGGCGGTGATGTGCGTATGCAAAGAAGGATGTTCGTGGATACAAATGATAACCCGCATCATGTGATGGCAGGGACCAGGGAAGGGGCTATGTCAATTTTGATCGGCGTTGCGGCCAGGAAAAGCATCCTGGAAAAAAGACCGGTAAAGATATCTGAACTGACAGACCTGGTACCAATGGCAAATAGATTTTAAAATAATAAGAAATGATAAAGAAACTATTTGGAACGGCTATTCTTTTCCTTGCAGTGGCAATTGCCGTAAATGGCCAAAGCAAAGACGAAACAGCGGTGGCCGCTGTCGTTGAAAAGTTGCGTAAAGCAATGGTTGATGGCAATAAGGCAGAACTGGAAGTCATCACCTCCGAAAAATTAAGTTATGGTCATTCAAGCGGGCTTATTGAAGGCAAAGCGGAGTTTGTGGAAAAGATCGTAAGCGGCAAGTCGGATTTTGTAACAATCGAATTAAAAGACCAGTCCATCAGCATCAGCGGTAAAGCGGCCATAGTCCGGCATAAATTCAATGCAACTACCAACGATAATGGCAACCGGGGAGAGGTTCACCTGCAGATCCTGCTCATCTTTCAGAAGGAGGGTAAGCAATGGAAACTGCTGGCAAGACAAGCGGTAAGATTGGCTTCATAAGCAGGGTGGTGCAGGATGGATAACGGGCCGGCTACGGTGATCTTTGCTGGTATCGTTGCCGGCAACGTTTGCGTAAATAAAGCCTTCAGAAAGTATTGAAAATGACTGGGTTTAGGGTAGAATTGCAAAGTGAAAGAACGCATTGTCTAACGATCTACTTGTCATAAATGAAACGATTTTCCTGTATAGCAATCCTTGCCTTCATTTTTATTGAAGGATCGGCACAGTTCAATGTAAAACTTCCTGTTGTTACATCGCCGAAATTTAAAAAGGACACAACCAATATTGTTAAGTATGGCGCCATTCCGGATGGCAATACTTTAAATACAAAAAGTATCAACGGGGCTATTGATGCCATCCATAAAAAAGGCGGTGGCGTCGTACTGGTGCCGCAGGGTTTATGGTTAACGGGTCCCGTGGTTTTAAAAAGTAATGTCAATCTTCACCTGGCTGCCGGGGCTACCCTGTTATTTACTGATGATAAAAAGGAATACCCGTTGGTAGCCGCCAACTGGGAAGGTTTGCCCCAAATGAGAAACCAATCACCGGTTTCAGCAACGGGGGCAACAAATATTGCCATCACCGGTAAAGGGATCATTGACGGAAACGGCGATGGATGGAGGGCGGTTAAAAAAGATAAACTCACGGAAAGCCAATGGAAGAAATTACTGGCTTCGGGAGGAGTATTGAGTGAAGATAAAAAAACATGGTACCCGTCCGAACAGTTCGTAAAGGGAGCTAAAATGCAGAATCCCGGAATGATCTCCCCGGAAAAAGATGCAGCCTTCTATGAAAGCATCAAAGATTTTCTCCGGCCTAACCTGGTACTCCTTACTAACTGCAAATATATTTTGCTCGAAGGGGTCACTTTCCAAAATTCACCCGCCTGGTGTTTGCACCCGTTGATGAGCGAACACCTGACCGTCAGGAATATTTCTGTAAAAAATCCCTGGTATGCACAGAATGGCGACGGTATTGATGTGGAAAGTTGTAAAAATGTACTGATCGAGAATTCAGTTTTCGATGTGGGGGATGATGCTTTATGCATGAAAAGTGGTCGTGATGCAGAAGGAAGAAAAAGAGCAATGCCGACAGAGAATGTGATCATCCGGGGTTGCACAGTATATGCATCGCATGGCGGATTTGTGATCGGCAGCGAGATGAGCGGTGGCGCCAGGAATATTTATGTCAGTAACTGCACATTTATAGGGGCCGATATAGGACTTCGTTTTAAAACAACAAGGGGCCGCGGTGGTATCGTGGAAAATATCTTCATTAAAGATATTTACATGAAAGATATTCCGGCAGAAGCGATCTTGTTTGATATGTATTACATGGCAAAGGACCCGGTAACACTGGTGGGTGAAAAAAGAGAGTTACCGAAAGTGGAACTAAAGCCTGTGGATGAAACCACTCCCCAATTCCGCAACTTTCATATCAGCAATGTGTATTGCAATGGTGCCGAGAAAGGGATCTTTATCCGCGGATTACCTGAAATGCATGTAAAGGACATTGTACTGGAGAATATGGTGCTGCAGGCAAAGAATGGAATTGATGTGCAGGAAGCTACCGGCATCACTTTTAAAAATATCAAAGTGATCAGTGAGGAAACCAACCCGGTGGTAGATGTGGTGCAAAGCGATAAACTGACTTTTGATAATATCAGGTATAAGGATGGTTCGGAATTATTGTTCCGTGTCAGCGGCGACAGGAGTAATAATATCAATATCAGGAATACGGATGCTTCCAAAGCCAAAGAAAAGATATCATATGAACTGGGAGCAAGTGAGAAAAGTGTGACGATCAAATAGGCAGTGGTGAGTGGTGAATCGTGAGTGGGTAAAGTCGTTTACAGGATGCCATCCCTCCTGAGGGGCGGGTGCAACAGCAGGGAATAAAAAATTATCCCAAAGGATCTCGGGCTCTTAAAAAAGTATAAATGAAAAAACTTATCATAATCGCATTGTTATTGGCAGGTATAATGGCGGATGCGCAGCAAAAGCCGTATTCCATACAATTGGCCGAAACAGTCATGAAGACATGGCCTGATTCTTTTTCCAACACACCGGGCAGAAGACCCAGATGGAGTTATGATCATGGCGTTATTATGAAAGGGATAGAAGGGATCTGGAATAATACCGGCGATGTAAAGTGGTTCAATTATATCCAGAAAATGATGGATTATTATATCCGGGAAGATGGTACAATATACGATTACAGGCCCGATGAATATAATATTGACCATATCAACAACGGGAAACAGGTATTGCTACTATACAGGGTGCTGGGAAAGGAGAAGTATAAAAAAGCGGCTGACCTGCTGCGGAGCCAGTTAAAAACACATCCAAGAACGAATGAAGGCGGTTTCTGGCATAAGAAGATATATCCTTACCAGATGTGGCTGGATGGTTTGTATATGGGCCAGCCATTTTATGCTGAATATGCAAAGATATTTCATGAGAATGCCTCGTTCAATGATATCGCCAACCAGTTTATCTGGATGGAAAAACATGCAAGGGATCCTAAAACGGGATTGCTTTATCATGGATGGGATGAAAGCAAAGAGCAAAAATGGGCAAATAAGGAAACGGGTCTTTCCCCGCTTTTCTGGGGAAGGGCATTGGGCTGGTATGGCATGGCAATGGTGGATGCACTGGATCATTTTCCTGAAAAGCATCCCGGCAGGGATTCAATCATCGCTATCCTGAACCGTTTTGCCAAAGCGGTGACCAAAGTGCAGGATACAAAGTCAGGGTTGTGGTATGATATAGTGGATATGCCTACTACCCCAAAGAATTACAAAGAAGCCTCAGCCTCCTGTATGCTGGTCTATACGCTGGCAAAAGCGATTCGCCTGGGATATATCCCTGCTTTTTATATAGCCAATGTGAAAAATGGATATGCCGGGATCATCAAAGAATTTATCAAAAATGAAAACGGGCAGGTGAACCTGCATGGCACGGTAAGTGTTTCTGGTTTGGGGGGCAATCCCTACCGCGACGGAAGTTTTGAGTATTATATGAGTGAGAAAGTGGTGGTGAATGATCCGAAAGGGGTCGGCGCCTTTATCAAATGCGCTGTTGAAATGGAAATGATCCCGACACAGACTGTTGGAAAAGGGAAGACAATTGTACTGGACCGCTACTTCAACAGTGAGAAAAGAAAAGATGCGACAGGTACTTCTGTTTACTGGCATTATGTATGGAAAGAAAAAAGCCACCCCGGTTTTGCAGCACTGGGAAATATATTTAAAAAGTATGGCGCCAGTCTTTCTTCCCTGGATGATGCGCCAACCGCCGCCAACCTGAAGAAAGCATCAGTTTATATTATTGTTGACCCTGACCATGTAAAAGATAACCCAACGCCGAATTATGTTACAGATAATGATGTGAAGACAATCAGTGAATGGGTAAAAGCAGGAGGCGTGTTATTATTAATGGCTAATGATAGTATGAACTGCGACCTGGAACATTTTAATAAACTTTCATCTGCGTTTGGTATCAAGTTCACCAACAAAAGCCTGAACATGGTGAAGAATGACTTTTATGAAACAGGCGTAGTGTTGCCGGGTAACAATGCTGTTTTTAAACAACCTAAGAAAATGTTTTTAAAAGAGATCAGTGCACTTGAAGTAAAAGCCCCGGCTACAGCATTGATCAAAAAAGAAGGGGATGTGGTGATCGCTGTTGCAAAATACGGAAAAGGAAAAGTATTGGCTGTGGGTGATCCCTGGCTGTATAACGAATATGTTGACGGGAGAAAATTACCTGCAGAGTATGAAAACTACAAAGCAGCGGAAGACCTGGTAAAATGGCTGCTGGGAGCAAAATAAAAAAAGTGACAGGTAAGAGAATATATAGTTCATTGATAATACTGCTGGCTGTTTTTACTGCTGCTTATGGACAGCAAAAGATCATAGTGGATGCGCAGGGGAAGGGAGATTTTAAAACAATACAGGAGGCTTTAAATAGCTTGACTGATTCATCCGGTACAGCCAGAGTGATTTTTATTAAGAGGGGAACCTATAAAGAGAAGATATTTATCACAAAACATAATGTGATACTGGAAGGCGAGGATCGTGATAAGACTGTCATTACGTATGATATTGCAAGGGATGAATGGAGATGCGATCATCCCGACGACTGGGGTGTGGCTACCATGAATGTCAACAGCAATGACATTACATTGAAGAACCTGACGATCGCCAATGATTACGGGTTTAATTTTAAAGAGAACAGGGTCGTAGATTGTAAAGCAGATACGGTTACGCATAAAAAAACGATCACAAAGGGCGGTCACCAGATGGCATTGAGGACGATGCGGACGACGAGGTTGAAAGCGATCAATTGTCATTTCAGGGCTTATGCAGGCGATACGGTAAGTCCATGGAATGTAGTAGATGGTATGTTTTATTTCAAGGATTGCCTGATGGAAGGCGGCGTGGATTTTTATTGCCCCCGCGGCTGGGCATGGGCGGAGAATTGCAGGTTTTATGCCAACACAGGCCCTGCCAGTATCTGGCATGACGGATCGGGTGATCCTGATCAAAAGACAGTGTTGAAGAATTGTGTGTTTGATGGCTATAAAGGATTTAAACTCGGACGGTATCACAGAGAAGCACAGTTCTTTTTAATTGACTGTAATTTTTCCGATAAGATGGCAGATACAGCGATCTATCGTGTGCGGGTAAATGATATTAAGTGGGGCGAAAGGATATATTATTACAATTGCCACCGGAAAGGAGGTGAAGATTTTACATGGTACACTAATAATCTGCCCGCCTCCGTGAATGCCAATGATATTACCGTTGACTGGCTGTTTAAAAATAAATGGAACCCATTGTTGAACTGAAAATAAGTGTGTATGCAACTGTCAAAAGAAACAATTAAAAAAATACCCCGGCAGAAGGGGTTGACCATCCCGGATGAAAAATTATTTTCTTTACCGGAGAAAGTCTTACAATTTGGTACGGGTGTGTTGCTTCGCGGCCTTCCTGATTATTTTATTGATAAAGCCAACCGCAACGGTATATTCAATGGCCGTGTGGTAATAGTAAAATCTACCTCGCAGGGCAGCGCTGATGCATTTGACCAGCAGGATGCCTTATATACTTTGTATGTCAAAGGCATTGAGAATGGCGCCATGACGGAAGAGGCGATCATCAATTCTTCTGTCAGCCGTGTGCTTTCTGCCAAAGAGGAATGGGCCGAAATATTGAAATGTGCACACAGCCCTGAAATGAAGATCATCATTTCAAATACTACAGAAGTTGGAATAGTGCTGACAGATGATGATGTAAGATCGTCTCCGCCCAATTCTTTTCCCGGTAAGCTGCTGGCATTTTTATATGAACGCTATAAAGCATTTTACGGAAGAGATGACAGTGGAATGGTGATCGTGCCTACTGAGTTAATAATAGATAATGGAACTAAACTTCGTTCTATTGTTCTTGAGTTGGCGACTAAGAATAACCTGGAAGATAAGTTCATTCAATGGCTGCAGTCTGCCAATCATTTCTGCAATTCATTGGTAGATCGGATCGTGCCGGGAAAACTACCTGATGCGGAAAGAAAAATAGCAGAACAAAAGTTTGGTTATACAGATGAACTGATGATCATGGCTGAAACATTTCGTTTATGGGCCATTGAATCGGGTAGCCAGCGGGTAAAAGAAATACTTTCATTTTCCCGGGCAGATGAAGGTGTTGTCATTACTCCCGATATTGAAAAATTCCGTGAACTGAAATTACGCTTGCTCAATGGTACGCATACTTTCAGTTGCGGCCTCGCTTTCCTTGCTGGTTTTGAGACGGTGAAGGAAGCAATGGCTGATGCGGAAATATCATCTTATGTTCGCAGGCTGATGATGCTGGAGATTGCATCGGCATTGGATGGAGAGAATATTTCTTACAATGAGGCCTGTGCATTTGCTAACCAGGTGGCCGATCGTTTTCGTAATCCTGCATTGGATCATAAATGGATCAGCATTACAATGAACTATACCTCAAAAATGAAATTGAGGAATATTCCTTTATTGCTCAGGCATTACAGCCGCACTGATAAAGTGCCGCAGAACATGGCTTTGGGTTTTGCCGCCTATCTGTTATTTATGAAATGTAAAGCAGGTGATAACAACCAGTACCAGGGCGAGGCAAACGGCAAAAAATACACAATACAGGATGATATGGCCGCTTATTTTGCTGATAAATGGGCTAACGGGAATACTGATAACTTTGTAAGCAGTGTTTTGTCGGATAAAAACCTGTGGGGGGCTGATCTGTCAAAGCTGAATGGTTTTACAGAAGCGGTAAAAGAAAACCTGGCGATAATAATAAAGCAGGGAGTGTCAGCTACTCTTGCTGAAAAACAATTAAAAACAATGGTCTGAGATGAAGCAAGTTGTTTTAAAAGTGCATCCGAAGGATAATGTGCTGGTGGCACTAAGGGATATTGCCAAAGGAGAAACTATTGAATATAGCGGGGAAGAATATACGGTGCAGGAAAAAATTTCTGCCAAACACAAATTCTTTACCCGGGATATGAAGACCGGTGATAAAGTGATCATGTATGGTGTGTTGGTAGGAAAAATGCAGAGCGATGTTCCTGCCGGCGGATTGATGACAACCGCGAACCTGAAACATGCCGCCGATCCGTATGAGTACAGGCCGTTTCATTACGAATGGCATGCACCGGATGTATCAAAGTTTAAAGGAAAAACATTCAACGGGTATCACAGGAAAGATGGAAGAGTGGGCACAGCCAATTACTGGTTATTCATGCCGACTGTATTTTGTGAGAACCGTAACCTGGATGTGATCCGCGAAGCATTGCACAATGAACTGGGGTATGCAGTAACAGATAAGTATAAGCAAAAAGCCCATCATTTACTGGAATTGTATAAAAGTGGAGCTGATGTAGCCACCGCTAACCTCGATGTAAAAGAATCCGTCGTCAACACCAACCGTGTTTTTAAAAATGTGGACGGTATAAAATTTTTGAATCACCAGGGCGGATGCGGGGGTACCAGGCAGGATGCTGCTATACTGAGTAAATTGTTGGCAGCCTATGCCGATCATCCGAATGTAGCCGGTGTTACTATTTTAAGTCTGGGTTGCCAGAACCTGCAAACACAAAATTTGCTGGATGATATAAAGCTGCGTAATCCCAATTTTGATAAGCCCTTGTTTGTCTTTGAACAGCAGCAATCGCAAAGCGAAGAGCAACTGGTGACAGAAGCTATACGAAAAACTTTTATTGGTTTAATTGATATAAATAAGTTTGAAAGAAAACCTGCTACGCTGGATAAATTGACATTGGGTGTAAAATGCGGCGGCAGTGACGGGTTCAGCGGTATATCCGCTAATCCTGCGGTGGGCTATTGCTCTGATCTGTTAGTGGCATTGGGAGGAAAAGTGTTGCTGGCAGAATTCCCTGAATTATGCGGAGCAGAGCAAGACCTGATCGACAGAACAAGAAATGAAGCAGCTGCAAAGAAATTCATTCAGCTGATGGGTAGTTATAGTGATGCAGCTACCAAAGCTGGCTCAGGCTTTCATATGAACCCATCCCCGGGAAATATTAAAGACGGTTTGATCACCGATGCGATAAAAAGCACAGGGGCTGCCAAGAAAGGCGGTACATCACCGGTAGAAGATGTACTGGATTATACAGAGCCAGCAACAAAGCCGGGTTTAAATTTGGTTTGCACGCCAGGTAATGACGTAGAAGCCACCACCGGTAAAGCGGCAAGCGGCGCTACGCTGATATTATTTACAACGGGATTGGGAACACCAACCGGTAATCCTGTTTGCCCGACGATCAAGGTCGCAACCAATTCAGCATTGACAAAAAGAATGGGTGATATCATTGATATCAATACCGGTCCGATCATAGATGGAGAAAAGACCATTGAACAAATGGGCGAAGAGATACTGGAGTATTGTATCAAAGCAGCAAGTGGAGAAGTGATTCCGAAAGCAGTGCAGTTGAACCAGGATGATTTTATTCCGTGGAAAAGAGGCGTGTCGTTATAGTCGGAAAGATGGGAAGTCCGGAAGAATTTTTCCGGAAGCTGGAAAATCATTTCGCTTTGTAAGGTTTGTCTTCCGGTCTTTCTGTCTCCCTGACTTCCGGACTAATAAATACTAAAGCAGTTGTATGAAACAATTCTTAGACGAGAACTTTTTACTGAAAACAAAGACAGCGCAGCGCCTTTATCATGAGTTTGCTAAAGACATGCCCATTATAGATTATCACTGCCACCTGCCGCCACAGCAGATAGCAGAAGATACACAGTTCAAAAACCTGACACAGGTTTGGCTTTATGGTGATCACTATAAATGGAGGGCTATGCGTACCAACGGAGCGGATGAAAGTTATTG
>DATDIX010000202.1:0-14985 GCA_036520835.1 Chitinophagaceae bacterium
TATAAAGGGCCAAAAGAATGAATGCTATGGCCAGTATTATGAACCATGCGGTTTGCCAAAAGGGAGGTTTTATTATAATTAGAATCTCTTTTACCTGTTCCCGCCAACTATTATTTTTAATAAACACCTTTAGCTGCAAGCGATGCTGACCCGGTGATAAATTGCTGAAGATGATGCTGCGCTGTGAACCTGCTTCCTGCCAGGGCTCATTCCCATCTTTTACAAAGCGATAAGCAAATTGTTGCTGGTAGGCGTCTTCGAAATTGATGGAAACAAGATTAACAACAATACTGTTGTGCTTATAAGATAGCTTCACCTTATCTGAAGGATGGTAAATAACATCACTTCCGGCCACGTTAATGGTTTCTATAAAAAAATCCGGCGGTGAATTGTTTTTGGACAGGCTATCGGGGTTAAAACGTATGATGGTATTGTTAAAACCGCCATACAGTTGTCCGTGAACGGAGTCGTAAAAAAATGAATAAGCCGTAAAAGCTCCTTCGGGCATATCATCCGCAATCCCAAAGGGAGATATTTTTTTTGTATCAATATCATAATTTGCCAGGCCACTTTCAGTTCCCAACCATAGCGTATTCTTATGCAGGTAAATTGCCCGGATTGTATTGTCGGGCAGGCCATCGCTGCGGGTAATATGCTCAAACTTCTTTTGTGCAGGATCATATATAACCAGCCCGTTTTCTACAAGTCCGAAATACATTTTTCCTTTTTTATCAATGGCAAGGCATTTTATTTCCTTTCTTGTTGTTTTTATTTTCGGAAAGGAATCAAGCATCATATCAAATTGTTGGGTGCGGATATTAAAACGACTGGCCCCATGACCACTAAACCAGATATTTCCTGACGGATCTTCGGTAATGTATCTGGGCATATTAATATTGAACAGGTGATTACCGGTATGATCCGCCTGCGTAAAATGTTTTTCGTTTGCCCGGCGATAATAAAACCGGTTATTTTTATTGGCACTTATATACCAAACTTTATCCGAACTCATAAACTGCCAGCTGCTCCAGTTATGTAGTACGTCCCAATCCGGTAAGGTAATTTCCCGAAAATTATAGTTGTTTGCGTTCACTCCCACCACGGGTCCAAAAGTGCTTGTATAAATGCTGTCATCATTGAAGGAAATAATATTATTAATGTTATTGGCATAGTCGTATCCTTTCAGTTTTGAAAAATCAATACGCTTCAACGGCTGCAAGCTACCCCGGTCGAATACATATATGCCTCCACCCTGGGTGCCGGCAAATATTTTGTTGCTGGCGACTGTCATCATCGTAATGTCGGGGCTTCGGCCCAGGGCGTTCATTTCGGCCGGGATGTTTATTTTTTCAAGATCGCCTGCATTTTTTTTCTGGTGCAACAGACCCCTGTCCGTGCCAATCCATAACCGGTTGTTCTTGTCTAACAAAACTGATGTACAGAGATAATTTGGCAGGTAAAGCTCAGGAGCGATCACATATTTATTGCTCTGTTTGCTGAAGTGAAACAGGTAAAAGCCTTTTTGCATGGCTGTGATGATAAAAGTGGAATCATCCAGCCGGGTAATTTTGCTGCGCCAGTTAAATAACTTATTCAAATCCGATAATGTGGTTTGAAGCGGGTATTTTTTCTTTCGGCGCAAATCGAACCAGGATAATTCTTTGGCACTTTCTTTTATCACACTGAAAGAGTTGCTGCTGCTGCAATGCATGAAATGGATCCAACCGCCGGGTGGGGCTGTTTGCCGGTAAAGAGGTTCATCTGTTTCATCCACCGGGTGTATGTCTTTTTTTGTGATATCATAAATATAAGGGCCTGCAGTGGTGGCTAATAAAAACATACCTTTTTCCGGCATGATGATCCCATCGCTTCTTCCAAAAGGGGTTTCCGACTTTCCTTCTCCTTCTTTTTTATAATGGTCATAGCGAAAAACAAGTTCATCCTTATTGTTAAAATGATAAAAGCCGGAGCCTGTAAGCAGGAAAATACTGCCTTCAGCATCACCGGCTATGCCGTAAATATTGTTTTCCTTGTATTCATACTGCAAAGGGCCCGGCGGAACGGTGATGTTTCGTTGTTGCAATGTTCGTGGATGAATAATGTGCAGGCCGGTTGGTGTAGCAATGCCTAACTGCTCTTTACTCAGCCACTTTAATTGTTTTATATCATCGTTGATCAGGCTGTTGCGGCTGCTATCGGAATAGAATTGTAAAAAATTGTTACCATCAAAGCGATTCAATCCTTTTTTGGCGGCAATCCATATATATCCAAATTCATCCTGGGCAAGGCTCGTGATGCGGCTATCACTCAGACCGTCTTTGGTAGAATAAAGTGCGAAGTTTTTTTCTTCAAACATTTGTGCATCCGCCTGCACGGAAACAAAAAATAAAGATGACGCTATAGTGATGACTTTTTTGAACAAAATGACGAAGTGTTAATGCAAAATGATTTTTTTTAAAATTACTCTTCTTAGTTCAAAAAAGAATACTGTGGATAATTGTTTTCCAAAGCGGCCGCCATTCATTATATCATAGCCGCCATTTTCTTTTTCAAAGCTCCCTTTCGTCAAATGCCCTACTAAAGAAATTTACTGAAGATCCGGCCGGAGAACAGACCAAAGCCGCCGTTGACAAAAAGTCATTTCCTGCTTTTTGAACACTTAAATATCTTAAAATGGAATTCCACCAGCTTAATGCTTTTTTATGAAGAAGTTTGTTTGTCTTTTTTCTTTATTATTGGCCACATATCTTTCTTTTGCGCAAAATGTGGGTATTGGTACAGGAACACCCACCCGTGCAAAATTGGAGGTATCAGGTGTTGCCGGAAACGGAAAGACCAGCGGGCTGTTTGGTGGTGATGGCGCCGGTCTTTCTTTCCAGCGTGATTGGCCCACCATTGGGTTTAATCAATATAGGGATAATGCTGTGGGCAATGGAAAATATATTGCTAATGGCTTTGCCGCTATTCAGCATTTTGATCCGGGTTCAGGATATATGTCATTCGATATTTTTCAATCCGGAACGGCCAATTCCCTGACTAATCCGGGTACGAGAGCACTGCAACTTTCTTCTCTTGGCCGGGTAGGTATCAGTGGGGCCATTCCCAATTCAGAATTGCAATTACCCAATACGCTTAATAACCGTAAGATCACGTTATGGGAAGCTGTTAATAATTCTTATGAGTATTATGGATTCGGCATTGAAAGCGGCACTCTTACCTATAATGTACGAGGAACGGGAGACAGGCACCGGTTTTATTGCGGCAATGGTGCAGGTTCTTCCAATACCTTAATGACGATCAGTGGAAATAAAAAGGTGGTGATCGGCACTCAAAATGGCGGAAGTAAATTAGGGATCAATAGTGCAGACCCCCAATTGGCATTGGAAGTAGTACAGGCTGATCACACGGGTTTCGGCATCATTGATCCCAATACCTGGAATCATTGGGGGCTTAAGACAGAAATGGTCGGAAACGATGGCAATTTTTTTTTCTTACTATACAACGGAGTGGGTACAGGTCATTTTGAACCTGATGGAAGTTATCATGATGGATCAGATCTAAGGCTGAAGCGTAATATAGAGCCGCTGCCGGGAGTACTTCCCGGGCTTATGAAATTGCAGCCGAAGAAATATCTCATGAAATATAATAACCCGGGTAACCGTATAACCATTGGGTTCATTGCCCAGGATCTGAAAAGATATTTTCCTGAGCTGGTATCAGTTGTTGATGGCACTATGCTCGGTTATAATGAAATACCTGATATGCACACTGTCAATTATAGTCAACTATCTGTAGTATCCATTAAAGCGATACAGGAACAGCAGGCGATTATTGAGATGCTGCAACAAGAAATTAATGAGTTGCGGCAGGACATAAAATTTTTAAAGGGGAAAATCGGGCACTAGTCATTTCACATCAATCTAAAAATTATGCGAAAAGTCTTTTTTTTATTTGTCATCAACTGTTTTCTTTTTTTTGCCAACGCTCAAAACGTAGGTATCGGTACCAGTTCTCCCCATGCTTCTGCACAGTTAGATATTACAAATACATCAAAGGGTATCCTGATACCCAGGATGGCTACTCTGGCGATATCATCTATCAGTAATCCTGCAAAGGGTTTACTGGTATATGATTCCACAAAAAACCAGTTGATGGTAAATATGGGAACCCCTTCGTCTCCCGATTGGCAGACGGTAGTGGCCAAAAGCGGCTGGAACCTTGACGGCAACAGCGGTATTAACCCTGCCACTCATTTTATTGGTACTATTTACAACCAACCTTTACGATTCAGGATCAACAATACCTGGGCTGGTCAGTTGGATAGCGCTACCCGAAATGTTTCATTAGGATTAAATGCTTCATTGAACAGTGGCGCCACCGTAGCCAACGTGGCTATTGGTAACGCAGCACTAGAGGCCAATACAGCGGGACAATACAATGTGGTGATCGGGGATAGCGCCGGGCACACTGCTGTAAACAGCAGCGACATGGTGCTTATCGGTAACCATGCCGGCCGTGGCATACAACCGGGCGACATGGATGCTTCAGTAATTATTGGTTCCCATGCATCGGATAGCAGCGCTGCTCCATGGACCACGATCATTGGCAATTATGCCGGCAGAAAGAACCAGCGGATTGGCAACGTAATTATCGGTTCCGGAGCTGGAACTTTCAATACAACAGGTTATGTAACTTTTGTTGGCGATAATGCCGGCTTAAATAATACCACCGGAACCGGCAATAATTTTTTCGGCAATAAAGCTGGATACAACAATACTACCGGCAATTACAATACAGCATCTGGTGAGCAGGTTCTTTTTTATAGTCAAACGGGTAACTACAATGCAGCTTATGGGTATCAAAGCATGGCATTCAATACGACAGGATCAGCCAACACAGCTTTTGGAGCGTTGGCATTGCGCAATAGTACGGTTGCTACCGCAAATACTGCTATTGGCGCCAGTGCCATGCTCAATAATACAACAGGTATCAGCAATACAGCTGTTGGTTTTCATTCTTTATTCACCAACCTGACCGGTAGCAGAAATACGGCAGTGGGTTTAGAAGCGCTGGAGGGTAACCAGGCCGGCGTTCAAAATGTGGCGATGGGATACAGATCACTTTTTGCCAATACAACAGGCAACAACAATATTGGCATTGGTGCCGGTTCTTTATATAATAATTCATTTGGCAGCAGTTTGGTAGCGATAGGCGATTCAGCGTTGTTTAACCAGAATGATGGCCCGGGTTTTAATGTGGCTGTAGGTTCAAAGTCTTTGTTCAGCAATACTTCCGGTAACGCCAATACAGCGATTGGACATAATAGCATGCAATGGAACGCTGATGGATACTCTAACACAGCCGTTGGAAATGTTGCCTTAATAAGTAATAATTCAGGTCACTCCAATACAGCCGTTGGAAATGTGGCAATGGTAAGTAACTCCACGGGTTTTGAAAATACCGCTATTGGTAACCTGGCCCTTCTCAACAATACTACCGGTAATCTTAATGTGGCCGTAGGACATCATGCGTTATTTGGGAACAGCACGGGCAATAACCTTGTTGCCGTAG
Organism: Chitinophagaceae bacterium; assembly: GCA_036520835.1. Classification (GTDB taxonomy): domain Bacteria; phylum Bacteroidota; class Bacteroidia; order Chitinophagales; family Chitinophagaceae; genus VBAT01. Next base: position 5,572 of record DATDIX010000202.1, read on the forward strand.
GCGACTCTGCTTTGTTCAGTCTGAATGGAGGGTCGGGATTCAATACAGCCGTTGGTTCAAAAACATTGCAATACAATTTAACGGGTAATGCCAATACAGGAGTTGGTTACCATAGTTTAAGATTCACAACGAATGGTTACTCCAACACCGCAATTGGAAATGCATCCATACGATCCAATACCGAAGGTTTCGAAAATACAGCTATAGGAAACGCGTCATTGGTATTCAATACAACCGGTTCTGAAAATACGGCAACGGGTAATTTTGCAATGCGGAGCAATACTACGGGTAGCCGGAATCTGTCCAATGGATCCCGGGCTTTGGAATTCAACGGGACCGGCAACGATAATGTAGCGATTGGCAATCGAGCTTTACTCGCAAATACATCGGGCAACAACAATACGGCCCTGGGCTCCAATGCAAATGTTTCCTCGGGCACACTTAATAACGCTACCGCGATAGGTTCCGGCGCAACGGTAAATGCCAGCAATAAAATAAGATTGGGGAATAGTTCTGTAACTATTATCGAGGGACAGGTGGCGTACACATTCCCTTCGGATGGAAGGTTTAAAACAAATGTATCCGAAAACATAAAAGGTCTGGATTTTATTTTGAAGCTGCGTCCGGTGGTATACAATTTCCAGACAAGAAAATATGATGAATTCCTCTCCGGCATAAACGGACGTTTTATTTCATCTGTTGATTATACCGAATCAGAAAAGTTGCGACACAATGGTTTCATTGCACAGGAAGTAGAACAGGCGGCCAAAGAAACGGGTTATGAGTTTGATGGAGTGATCAAACCCAAAAATACTAATGAAGCTTATGGCCTCTCTTATTCACAGTTTGTAGTGCCATTGGTGAAGGCGGTGCAGGAACAACAAACCATTATAGAGAAACAGCAAGCCAGCATGGAGAAACAACAACAACAGATAAATGAGCTGATGCAGATGGTGAAGGAGTTAAAAGAAAAATCGCAAACACCCTCAACTCAAAGCAGATGAAACAAGTTTTATTTATCCTGGCGACTTATTTATTCTTTGCAAAACTAAACGCACAAAGCGTTGGCATTGGTACCACCACACCCAATGCAAGCGCCGCACTGGAAGTAAGAAGTACCACTAAGGGCCTGCTCATTCCATCGATGACAGTAGCACAGCGTAATGCTATAGCAGGCCCCGCTACCGGCCTGATCGTTTTTCAAACAGATGGCACAAGCGGATTTTATTTTAATAACGGCACGCCTGCGGCTCCCGCATGGACGCAGTTGGGTGGTGGTAGTGGTGGCGGATGGCAACTCACCGGAAATAGCGGCACCAATCCCTCCACTCATTTTATTGGCACCGCCGATGTGCAACCGCTGCTGTTTAAAATACATAATAAGAGAGCAGGATTTATCGATAGCAGTGCCACTAACAACACCGGAATAGGGTTCAGGGTGTTGGATGCGCTTACAACAGGAGGATTCAATACTGCGTTTGGTTATAAATCACTTCATGTAAACACAACAGGAAATCAAAATACCGGTGTTGGCCTCACCGCTTTGCGGTCGAATACAACCGGTAATAATAATACGGCCGTCGGGTCTGCAGCATTGCTTACAAATGCCACCGGCCATTTCAATACGGCTGTGGGCCGGTTTTCAATGGCATCCAATACGGGAGGAAATAATAATACCGCAACTGGATACCAGTCCTTATTTTCCAATGAAACCGGAAATGATAATTCGGCTTATGGAAATAGTTCAATGTTCACGAACACTACGGGATCTCAGAATTCCGCGTATGGCGGTTATTCATTAGCGTCGAATACAACGGGGAATAGTAATACAGCAACAGGAAGTTTGTCGCTCTATTCCAATGAAACCGGAAATAACAATACCGCCCATGGTTACAATGCTCTTGGCGCCAATGTTACAGGTTATTCTAACCTGGCACTGGGAACGCATGCACTGTACAGCAATAGTAGTGGCAGCAATCTTGTGGCGGTTGGGGATTCTGCATTGTTTTTCCAGGTTGGTGGAGAAGGATACAACACAGCTATTGGTTCAAAAGCATTATATAATAATCTTTTCGGCAACCGCAATACCGCACAGGGATTTCAGGCTCTTTATTCCAACACGGTTGGTTTGCAGAACACTGCTAATGGTATGATGGCGCTTTTTTCCAATACGCAAGGCAATTATAATGCTGCCAATGGAGCGAATAGTCTCTATTCAAATACAATGGGTAGTTATAATACTGCTATGGGTACCGGTGCCCTTATGAGTAGCAGCACAGCATTTGGCAATACGGCTGTCGGCGCTTCTTCATTGCAGAATAGTACCACCGGTGGTTTTAATACTGCACTTGGGCTCTACTCTTTGCGGTTAAACACTACCGGTAGTGCAAATGTCGCCATCGGTTCAGGTGCCTTATTAAGCAATACTACCGGCAGTTATTTGGTAGCCGTTGGCGATTCGGCGCTTTTTAACCAGAATGATGGCCCTGGTTTTAATGTGGCTGTGGGTTCAAAGGCTTTGTTCAGCAACACTTCAGGCAACGCCAATACAGCTATAGGCCATCATAGCCTTGAGTGGAATACAACCGGGTACTCCAATACAGCTATTGGAAACGTTGCGATGGCTTTCAACAGCACCGGTTCCGAGAATACAGCCGTGGGAAATGTTGCGCTTATAAGCAATACCACCGGTTTCGGAAATACAGCAACCGGCAATCTTGCACTCTTAAACAATACTACAGGCAATTATAATGTTGCAATAGGCCACCAGGCATTAAGTTCCAACACGACAGGCTCAGAAAATACGGCTGTCGGTTCTTATTCACTCACGAACAGCACCATTGGTATATTTAATACGGCTATAGGTATCCGGACATTGCGTGACAATACAGAGGGTGGATCTAATACAGCCAGTGGATTTGAAGCTCTCCGCAACAATACAACGGGTAATTTCAATACATCAAGCGGGCAAAGATCACTTTTTAATAATACAACCGGCCATTCAAATACTGCATTTGGAACATTCACACTCGGTAACAATACCACCGGAACTTTTAACACAGCTCTTGGTTACAATGCTACTGCTTCTGCAAATAATTTGACTAATGCTACTGCCATTGGTTATAGCGCCATCGTCAATGCCAGCCATAAAATAAGATTTGGCAGCACTACCGTAACAGTAATCGAGGGGCAAGTGCCCTATACCTTACCGTCGGATGGACGATTCAAGATCAATGTAGTCGAAACTGTGCGGGGACTTGATTTTATTATGAAGCTACGTCCTGTGGTCTATAATTTCCAGACAAAAAAATATGATGAATTTGTCAGGGGAAATGATGGGCATTTTGCGGAGCTCTCTGATTATACCGAATCAGAAGCGATACGCCACAATGGCTTCATTGCCCAGGAAGTGGAAAAAGCCGCAAAAGAAACGGGATATGAATTTGACGGAGTTATCAAGCCAAAAAACAATAAAGAAACATACGGTCTTTCTTACTCACAGTTTGTGGTGCCGCTGGTAAAAGCGGTGCAGGAGCAACAGCAAAGTATTGAGTTGTTGAAAACGGAAAATGATAATTTAAAGAAAAGTACTGAAAAATTGGGGCAACAAATAAATGAACTGGTGCAGGAAATAAAATTATTAAAAGAAAAACCAGTAAACAGTTCTTCCAATTCAACTCAAAAGCAATGAGAAAACTTCTTTTATTAATGGCAACTCCTATTTTTTTCTCCGGCGTACAGGCGCAAAATATAGGCATTGGCACTACTACACCCAATGCAAGTGCTGCATTGGATATAAGAAGTACTTCAAAGGGTCTCCTGATCCCTTCGATGACGCAAGCACAACGCAATGCCATTGCTACTCCGGCAACAGGACTCATCATTTTTCAAACCGAAGGCACTACAGGTTTTTATTATAATAGCGGCACACCTGCTTCACCGAGTTGGACAACACTTGGCGGCGGTGGCAGCGGTTGGCAACTCAACGGTAACAGCGGTACTAATCCCACTACACATTTCATTGGTACCACGGATGTGCAACCAATACTGTTTAAAATAAATAACAAAAGAGCCGGGGTTATTGATAGCAGCAGTACAAATAATACCGCTATTGGCTTTAAGACGCTGGATGCTCTTACAACAGGCGGATTCAACGTTGCATTTGGTTACAAATCTCTTGCTGGAAATACTACCGGAAATTCAAATACATCTATCGGTATAGCTGCTTTACTCAACAATACAACTGGCAATAATTTAGTAGCTATTGGTGATTCAGCATTGTTTAATCAGAATGGTGGACCGGGTTTTAATGTGGCTGTTGGCTCAAAGGCGCTGTTCAGCAATACATTTGGCAACGCCAATACGGCTATTGGTCATCGTAGTCTTCAATATAATATCAGCGGGTACTCCAATACAGCAGTTGGAAATGTTGCCTTGTTAGGCAATGCTTCCGGGCACTCTAATACAGCAGTAGGGAATGTTGCGTTGGTGAACAATTCTACTGGCAATGAAAATACAGCAGTAGGGAATTTGGCACTTGTAAGCAATACAACAGGTAATTCGAATACTGCCATGGGCAATATGGCGCTTCAGAATAATACAACCGGCGGAAAAAATGTGGCCATTGGCATAAATGCTTTGAAGAGTAATACAACCAGGTCCGGACTCGTTGCGATTGGCGATTCGGCATTATTTAACAATGGCAATGGCGCCTCGGAAATCGGTCATTCCACCCTTAATACAGCGATAGGTTCTAAAGCGCTGTTTCTAAATACAACCGGCCTGGGAAATACCGCCACCGGTCACGAATCCCTCTATTCCAACACAACAGGTTGGTCAAATACGGCGGTGGGTAGTTCATCGCTTTACTCCAACACAACAGGTGTGTCAAATGCTGCGATGGGTACTGCATCACTTTATTACAACACAACAGGCTCTTATAATACCGCCACGGGGTATTTATCACTTTATTTCAACACATCTGGTTTTCGTAATACTGCAACAGGAGGGGAGTCGCTTTTATTCAATACCACTGGTTCTTATAATACGGCAACCGGATTTAAATCCCTTAATAGCAATACAACGGGGAGCAACAATAGTGCGATGGGAGAGGAGTCACTAAGTTCCAATATAACCGGTTCTAATAACACTGCTGCAGGATATCAATCGCTTTTGATAAATACCACCGGAAATAGTAATACCGCTATGGGATATAAGTCGCTTTTTTTAAATTCTACCGGCAATAACAATTCTGCTGTAGGATATCAGTCACTTTATTCCAATACTACTGGATCCAACAATGCCGCCATGGGAATTGGTTCCCTATCTTCCAATTCTGCCGGTGACGGTAATACGGCTATTGGGTATGAATCTCTTGTAGAAAATACAACTGGTGGATATAATACTTCAATTGGGATGCTTTCACTTTATTCCAATACGTTAGGCCAACGAAATACGGCGATCGGAACCCTTTCACTCTTTAGTATATCATCGGGAAGTTACAATACGGGTATAGGGTACGATGCTGGTCCTGTCTCATCCAATCCCTCTAATTTCACAGCTATTGGATACCAGGCAGGCCGTGTTGGTGGCAACAGCAATACGGTTGAAATTGGAAATTTGGCTGTTAACTGGATCGGTGGTATGGTAGGATGGAGTACGTACAGCGACGAAAGAATTAAAGATAATATCAAAGCAGATGTTCCGGGGCTTGCTTTTATTTCAAAACTAAGACCCGTTACGTATAAGTTAAACATACATCAGCAAAACGATATGTTGGGCATCAGTGATACACTTCAATGGGAAGGAAAATATGATATAGAAAAGATCACACAAACCGGTTTTATAGCGCAGGAAGTAGAGCAGGCGGCTAAAGAATTAAATTTTGATTTCAGTGGTGTTACTGCACCAAAGGGTAACGGCAAGTTATACAGTTTGCAGTATGCTTCCTTTGTGGTGCCGCTGGTAAAAGGCATGCAGGAACAACAGCAGCAAATTGAATCCTTGCAAAATGAGAATGCTGAGCTGAAAAAGCGAATTGAAAAAATTGAGGCAATGCTGATAAAAAAATAGTCACTAGCTCATCAGCCCATATTATGAAACACTTTCTGTACGTCCTCATCCTGTTCTAAGCGTTCTATCAACTTGCTCACATCTTCTGCCTGTGTATCGGTAAGCGGCACGGTGGTGCCGGGTATCCATTCTACTTCTGCACTGATGGGAGTGATGCCTTTTTCTTCCAGCGCTTTTTGCATATTACCAAAATCAGAAAAGCCGCAACGGACCACCAATACTTCTTCACCATTCTCACCGCTGCCTTCACCTAATTCTTCCAGGCCAAAATCAATTAACTCCAGTTCCAGGTCTTCTGCATTCAATCCTTCCGGTTTTAATTTGAAAACACCCATTTTTTTGAACTGGAATGACACGCTGCCACTGTTACCCATCGTGCCGCCGCCCTTATTAAAATGCGATTTTACATTGGCCACTGTTCTTACATGGTTATCGGTGGCAGTTTCCACCAATACAGCTACGCCATGCGGGCCATATCCTTCATACAGTATCTCGTCATAGTTCACCAGTTCCTTACCCTGCGCCCTTTTAATGGCTGCTTCTACCCGGTCTTTAGGCATGCCTACACTGCGGGCATTCTGAAAGCAACGGCGAAGAGCTGCATTGGAATTGGGGTCGGGGCCACCGGCTTTTACTGCAATAATGATCTCTTTGCCGATACGGGTAAACTGCTTGGCCATCCGGTCCCAGCGGGCAAACATGGTTGATTTACGAACTTCAAATATTCTTCCCATTGTATATAGTCATTTGGTCAAATAAGTCAAAAAGTCAAATTGAAGGCCTCTGCGGGTTTGCGGGTCAATTTGGGAGTGCAAATTTAAGGTAATGGGGGTAAAAGAAAAACCGTCTCACCTTTGGCAAGACGGTTATATTGATAAATATTTAAATTAGTTAGCAGGCTCTGCTTTTCCAAGCTTTCTTACAAATACACCAAGATGGACAACTGCAAAAATTAAGGAGATATACAGCAATGTCTTGTCAGTATCAAAACCAACTGAATATTGATGTAAAAATCCAACGACAACCAATAATAAAGCAAGAGCTAAACCTGTGTAACGGGCAATTTTCATCCCTTTACGTTCAGTGGTGCCGTTACCTAAAGCACTATGTTTGGCGCCATATACAAGGTAAATGTCGAGACCGATAAGCATCCATACCAACAGGCGGATCCATGTATCCATCGGCAGAAATATCATCATAAATAAACAAGTAACAATACCAAGGATTGGAACTAATGGAACCATGGGTGTTTTAAAAGCTCTTGGCAGATCTGGCATTTTTTTCCTCATTACAATAATGCCGATACAAACCAGAATAAAGGCAAAAAGGGTACCAATACTTGTCATTTCGCCTACTACTCTTGCCGGTACAAATGCTGCAAAAGCACTTACAAAAAGCATGAAAAGAAGATTGTTCTTAGCTGGTGTTTGTGTTTTTGGATTTACACTGGAGAAAATTTTGGGAATTAATCCATCCTTGCTCATACTAAAGAATACACGGCTCTGTCCCATAAGCATCACCAATATTACTGAAGCATAACCCGCAAGAATTGCCACAACAATTGCTCTGTTTAACCACGGGTAGTCAGGTTCTATAACTCCTGCAGCATTTGTAGTGCTTCCCATATGCTCAATGGCAACATATACTGGAGCGATAGCATCTTTACTATTAGTGCCCAGGAATGTTTTATAATTGGCAACACCTGTCATTACATGTGCAAAAAGTATATATAGGACAGTACAGATTGCCAGGGACCCAAGTATGCCTATTGGCATGTTTTTTTTAGGGTTTTGTGTTTCCTGTGCAGCGGTGCTTACAGCATCAAACCCGATATAGGCAAAGAATACAATTGCAGCGGCTCTTATAATTCCTCCAAAGCCATGATTAAAGAAACTTTCATGTCCCGGTTCGGATGCCGGGATGAGGTAGGGATCATAATTACTCGTATTGATATACTGCCATCCAAGTATGATGAATACTAAAACTACTGTTACTTTGAGGCCTACAATAATTGCATTAACAAATGCACTTTCCTTTGTTCCTTTTATCAATAACAGACTCATTAATACTATAATGAATACGGCTGGTAAATTAATAATGCCTCCGTCCCAGGGACCTGCCGTTAATTCATTAGGTAAATGAATATCAAAACCGGCCAGAAATTTTACCAGATAGCCGCTCCAGCTAATTCCAACCGTAGCTGCGCCTACTGCATATTCCAATACAAGGTCCCACCCGATTATCCAGGCGATGAATTCGCCCATGGTAGCGTAAGAATAAGTATAGGCGCTTCCTGCCACAGGTATCATCGAGGCAAATTCCGCATAACAAAGACCCGCAAAAAGACAACCCAAACCCGCTACAACAAAGGAAAGCGTTATGGCAGGGCCGGCATGGTTAGCTGCGGCCATTCCCGTAATAGAAAATAAACCAGCGCCAATGATAGCGCCGATGCCCAAAGCAACGAGACCTTTTGCGCCCAGCGTTTTCTTTAAAGTATGTTGGCCTGTTTCTGCTGCTTCATTCATTAAAGCAGCCATTGGCTTTCTGACAAATAAACTCATAAAGTAGTTGATTGTGATTTAGAATATTCAGTCTTGTTATAAGCAGCCTGAAAAATAGTGATTTCTGCCAAAAGCGCTTAAAAAGATTTATCAACGGGCGGGCAGGCGGATTTTATCAAAATTTGGAACTAAACCTTTAGTTTTGAAGGATTACTGTTATACGTATGAATAAAAGAAAGGCCGGGCTTCTTTCACTTGTTTTGTTTACGGTTGTAGCGATTCTCCATTTTGTTCATTTGGAAGAATGGGTTACAATTCCGGATACCGCATTGATGAGTTCCCGCTGGGTACTTATTGCCAGCCTCATACTTTTTGCATTATACAAAAGGTCGCTTACCACCTGGATACTGGTAGCGATGGCTATCGGTATCGAGATCGGTCTTGACTTCAGGGATTTTTCACAAAACCTGCAGTTCCTCAGTAAGATATTCCTGCGATTGGTGAAGACTATTGTCGCCCCTTTGTTATTTGCCACACTGGTGGTGGGTATTGCCAGTCATTCCAATTTAAAACAGGTGGGTCGTATGGGCTGGAAGTCGCTTTTATATTTTGAGATAGTGACAACCATTGCACTTCTTATCGGGCTTGTTTTTATTAATATCACCAAAGCGGGAGTGGGTATTAATGTACCTGAGGGCCTTTTAAAAGAACTGCCGGAAGCTAAAATAAAAACCTGGCAGGACCATATCATAGATATTTTCCCGGAAAATATTATTAAATCTATATATGAGGGAAATGTTCTTCCGATCGTATTGTTCAGTGTAGTATTTGGTATCGC
>DATDIX010000203.1:0-2124 GCA_036520835.1 Chitinophagaceae bacterium
TAATAACTGGCATAAATATTCTTTGACAAACTGGTTAAAGGAAAGTCAAGGTCTTTTACAAAAGGCTTACCGATACCGGCTGTTCCTCCAAGGTCGCCCAGGAAGAACATAGGGCCAAAGCCAAGACCTATTTCCCACTTACCATCTCCTGTCGTAATGGATTGGGAATTAGAACGGAATGAAAAAATGCTCAGGAATAATAGCAGTACGGCAAAGCGTACTGAGGGTACATGTGGTCTCATAGTCATACAGATTTCTGGTTTTTCTACTATTGGATTTCAGAGACCAAAGTAGAAAATTATGCAAGTATCTATGAAACAAAAGCTAAAGTTTCTTCTGATAGCCGGCAGTAAAAAGTTGTTATACTTAGGGGAATTACGAGTATCAGTGGCGGATCATCTCAATATGATCAATACCGTCTTCATCATAGATATCACTGCTTTGTTCAAAGCCGAATGAATGGTAAAAATCCTTAAGGTATAGCTGTGCGCCGATCCGGATGGGTTTTTTGCCAAAAAGCGCTTCTGCCTGTTTAATACTTTCTTTCATTAGTCTTTTACCAAGACTATTTCCCCTTGCCGCAGGCGAAGTGACAACACGGCCAATAGACGACTCTTTATAGGAAATCCCGGGAGGTACCAACCGGGTGTAAGCAGTTAATTGATCATTTTGCCAACCCATCAGGTGATAAGAGGACTGATCCTTATTATCCATATCAAGGAAAACACATTTTTGCTCCACAACAAAAACTTCACTTCTCAGTCTTAAGATAGCATACAACTCATGCGGGGTGAGCTCATCAAATTTTTTTACTGTCCATGTCACCATGCGTAAAAGTAAGAAACATGAAACTGACAGCGTAAGATCTATGATAAATTTATCATTTGACTGATTTTTAGTATAAAATATGAATAACAATATTCGTAATACCCAAATACAGTAATTTTAGACAAAAGGGTGTCTATGCCTCAACAAGATCTCAGCAGGATTCATAAGCTGGTAAGTGATTTGTTTCGCTGGCCGGGCACAGCAGAAGAATGGAAGCAGTATGAGATAAGCAAAGAACAGGTTGAGTTTTTTAACAGGAACGGTTTTGTAAGCGGTATCAAACTGCTTGATGAAAGACAAATTGAAACGATAAAAAAAGAATTATCTGCAATAGCTGATCCCGGGCACCCGGGACATGAATTGTTCTACGAGTTTCATTCCAACGAATCAACAGACCCTTCCAGTATCCTTTTTCATGCATTAGGGGCATGGCGTATTACCGAAGGTTTGCATGATGTATTATGGAACCCACGGTTTTTGGTTGCAGCCAGCCAGTTATTAGGGAACGTGCCTGTTCGTTTCTGGCACGACCAGATATTCTGGAAACCATCGAAGCAAGGAGGAGTAGTAGCCTGGCACCAGGATTATTCGTACTGGACAAGAACAAAACCGGTAGCCCATCTTACCTGCTGGTGCGGGTTGGATGACTCGACAAAAGAAAATGGTTGTGTGCAATATATTCCCGGGAGTCATAAATGGGGTTTGTTGCCTAAGCCGGTTATTGCAGGAGAATTACAGGGGATAAAAGATTTTTTGAACGATGAACAAAAGAAGCAATTTGAAAACCCGCACTATGCAGAAGTAAAAGCAGGTGAAGCGATCTTTCATCATTCACTGACTTTGCATGGTTCCGGCGCAAATACTTCATCAAAACCAAGAAGGGCTTTTGTGAGCAATGTTTTTGCGGACGGAGTAGTTTCTGATTCAAATGAACCATTATTAGAGGGAGTTCCTGTTGTGCCGAAAGGAGAAAAGATGCAGGGACAGTTTTTTCCTTTGCTTTACGAACCCGGTAAAAAATAAAGACCTATTATGGTTTTGAATTGATCTCCAGCCCTTCATTTTCCTGGTTCATCTTAATAAGCATGACATCTGCAACGGACCGGGCTCTTTTTTTGGCCATCTCTGCGATATTACCCCGGAACAATTCATCTACTGTTGCAGTAAATAATTCTATCCAGCGATTAAAATGTTTTTCTTCCAGTTTAACCTTCCGGTTCACTTCAAAATGAACACCCATGGCGTTCCTGGTATATTTAGCCGTATCCAGGAGTATCGTTTCCCAGAAGTCAAACA
>DATDIX010000204.1:0-5940 GCA_036520835.1 Chitinophagaceae bacterium
CATAAATCAACGGCGCCCATTGATTGGTTTCTCCACCTATAAAGCCATAGAACTTATCGAAGCCTGAATGCGTAGGCCAACGATCCAATGAACCGGAAACAGATATTTCCCATGGTGGTGTTTCATGATATTTACCAAAAGCAGCTGTGCTGAATCCATTCTGGCGAAGCACTTCCGCCATTGGTGTAATAGATTGTGGTCTTACACCGGTGTTTCCGGGAAAAGTAGTGCTGGTTTCCATAATGGAACCGGCATTGTTGCTGTGATGATTATAACCGGTAAGTATGGCAACACGGGTAGGTGAGCACAATGCGGTAGTATGAAAGCGATTGTACTTTAAACCTGTGGCAGCCATTTTATCCAGCGTAGGCATATTGATAGGCCCACCAAAGGCTGCGGATGCGCCAAAGCCGATATCGTCGATCAATACGACTACCACATTGGGTGCACCCTTCGGTGCTGTTACGTTAAACCGTTCTGTTGGAGCCTTGGCTTTAGCGGCATCCAACTCCGTATAAGTTTGACGGGTAGGTTCTTTAATTGGGAGTATGGTTCTATCCATATCTCCGCTTGCTAAGGCTGTTGAACCTGCTTCGCTTGTTCCAGCCTCGTTGGAATTATTGCAGGCAGTAAACACTGTTGCTGCAATAAGACCCAGGCATGTAATTTTTTGGAAACTTTTCATGATTAGTTGATTTGGTAGATTGATTAAAATGTTTATGATGAAATGGTTTATTTTTGAACCTGGCCGGGTTTATTTACATAGGTTATTTTCTTTTGATTGGTATATCAATTTGATCTCTCCGGCTTCCAGTGGGTAAGAAGTGATAAATTGCTTTTACAGGGTATGGCTTTCAGCGGATGAGTGTACAACCTGATCCTTGTTTACCCGGGATCATTTAACGTACTGCCTTTTTACCGGGTACAGGTTATTTTAGTTTCCGTGAGTTCAGCAAATGGACGATCTCCTTTTCCAATTCGAGATAAACCAGCGAAAACTCGTTTTCCAGTTCTTTATCTTTTATCGTATTTACCCTGCATTCTTCCAGCGCCTGCACGCTGGTCAGGTAGTCCTCGCAGAGTATGCGGAAATCATCATCCCTGTTGTACAGATCAATGATCTCAGCGCTGTGGTCCGGCAGTTTTTTTAAAATATAGTCCAGCGCTTTTCTCATTATTCCATTAAGAACGATACAATGTTAACCTATTCACTTACCCCAGATAAGTGTTTTACGGTTAAATGACGGTAAACCCGGTTTCAGGGATAGCCGGGCGAATTAGTAGTTTCCCTGAATAAAAAATATTTCATACAACGTTCACAACGATGCAGGGTTAGCTGCGGTGAAAACCCTCTGCGAATACTGCGGTAAACTAAACGGAGACATTGCCTGGCAGGATTTTGTGCAAAAAAAACCTGTAAACCATTCAGCCATAATCATAAGTGTATTAACTTAGCCTCTTAGCGGATATTTCTTAAAATCACCGTTTTTTGTATATTGAATAATCTTATTTTATGATCAAACTCTTGTCATGGGGGTAAAGGAGAATTTTCCTGGAGAAGGCATTAAGGAGCAGTTGAACCGTATTCTTTCAGCCCCTGCATTTAAAAATTCCAGGGTACTGGCAGGCTTTCTTGAGTTTGTGGTTGGTGAAACCCTTGCCGGAAGAGAAAGGGAGATCAAGGAATATACGATCGGTGTTCATGTCTTATCCCGCCATATTGATTTTAATCCCCAGCTCGATGCGGTCGTCCGGATACATGCGGGCAGGTTAAGAAGGGCATTAAAAGAATATTATTACGAGGCAGGTAAAAAGGACCCCATCCTGATAGAAATTCCCAAAGGCAGTTATATTCCCCTGTTCCTGTCCCGGGATGGAATTGAGGCTACAGAAATTAATGAAAAAATAAAGCATACCGGGAAAAAACCCGTGGTAGCTGTGCTTCCCTTCAGAAATATCAGCAAGGATTCTGCAAGAGATTTTTTTGCAGACGGGTTAGGGGAACAACTGAGTACAGAGCTGACATGGTTTCACGACCTTGCTGTGATCTCTTACCATTCTTCGCGTCATGTTGCCGGCATCACTACTGACATAAAAGAAACTGCAGACCTGCTGGGCGCTAAATATATAATAACCGGCAGCATTCAGAATGACGATACGCATCTCCGGGTTTCGGCCCAGTTGATTTTGTGTGATAGTGGCGAGCTGCTTTGGGCAAAATCATTCGAAAAAAATAATACGGCTTCGGGTCTTTTCGAGATTCAGAATGAAATTGTAAGGAATATATTGACAGCCATCGGCGGGTATTATGGCGCTATTTTCAGGGATGTTTTGAAAGAGCCTTTTATTAATAGTGCAAAAGGAATCGAGACCTACGATGCAATATTCTGGTATTATCATTATCAAAAGGTTTTCACCAAAGAAGTCTTTCAAAATGCCATCAATGCTTTGGAGGCTGCCGTGAAAGCAGATCCCGGCTATGCACTCGCATGGGCTATGCTTGGAGAACTTTACCTGGATGACAAGGCAAATGAATTTAAAAAAATAGACAATCCGGCTGAAGAAGGATTAAAATGTGCCCTGCGTGCAATTAAGATCGACCCGGTCTGCCAGCATGCATACGCGGCGCTGGCGTGGGTCTATTTATTTCATCATAACCGGGAGGAAAGCCTGAAGGCCGCTGACCAATGTTTAGCAATCAACCCGAATTCAGCGGATAACGCGGGGGCAATGGGATTTGTGCTGGTATGTGCAGGGGAATTTGAAAGAGGGTATGAAATTTTAAATAATTCTATTCAGCATAATCCATATTATCCCTGGTGGTTTGATGTCGGGTTTGTCTGTTATTTTCTTTACAAAAAAGAATACCAGCAAGCCGCACAGTGGGCAGAAAAAATGAGCAGGCCGGATTTATTTTGGGACCCCTTGCTGAAGACCGCCACTAATGGACATTTAAATCGTACAGAAGAAGCAGGCAAAAATCTGAAGTTGCTCAACCAACTGGTACCAGATGCCGGCAAACAGGTAAAAGATATTATTGGATCATTTTTACTTTCGCCGGATTTGAATAAAGAAATACTCGAAGGATTAAGAAAAGCAGGGCTTAAAGAAGAAAGCCCGGGTACTGTTGCCAAACAAAAGCACTGATTTTATTCATCCCCTGAAAACTGGTTAGCTAAGGATAATCGCTAGTGCTGTTATCAGAATGCTTCTCCCAATAAAAGATAGATGCCTGTATAATCTTTACTGATCCCCAGGTCAATCCCGATATTGGTCCTGGAGATTTTATTGAATTTAATGCGCAGTCCTGCACCGGCTGCGGGATGCCAGTAGGTGAACTGGTTGCCATGGTATTCAGATACCGAATGAATATTGGTAAACAGTACGAAACCCAGGAATCCATTTCGGGAAATATCTTTCCTGTATTCCGATTCAAAATAAACTAACCGTTTGCCCCTGTACCTGTTCTGTTCAAATCCGCGACCAGACCTGCTGTAGGAATCCCAGCCAATGCTGGGCAGATCGAGGTAAGGAGCTTTTCCTTTGGTAAGCCCCCAGTAATAGCTCCATAAGGCCAGTATATTTTGCCGGCGTTTATCAAAGGAAAAATATTTGCGGGCATCTACCAGTATGGATTGCCAGTTGAAACTACTCCCAAGAAATTCGAAATTGAACCGGTAATCAACCGCGAGATAAGCGCCACGCGGAGGGTTGATGGAATTGCGTCTTGAGTCAACCAGAAAATTCATCACCAGGCCTGATGAAACAGTTCTCTCTTTGTACTCGTCGCCGTAATCATAAAAAGGAATTTTAGTCAGGGCAGTTGTGTCTTTTTCCAGGCTGGCATTAAAATGATAGTCGAGGTTATAACCTGCCCCCAAAAAGATCCTCTTTCCTACTTTCTTTAAAAAACTATGATAAAACCTGAGGTAATTGTATTGAAGCAATACTTTGTCATCGTCATTGGTATTACCGCCTATTCCCCAGGTGTACTGCGGGTATATCATGAAACGGGTGTCACCTTTCGATAATAAAACATCGTTAGGCAACCATACCAGGCTTCTGAATGGCAGCACAAATTTGCCATCAAAACTAAACCAGGGGGAAAAGGTGATGGTGGAAAGCGAGGTCGTGGAGTCATGGCCTGTATAAAAAGCTGCATTGAATGCAGTAGCTACCGCTTTTCCTCCTCCTGCTACATTCCCGGCTACAGGGATAATTGAAAATTGAAACTTTTTTCCCATGCGGGAAGAATCAATTTTTTTTTGATCCATTTTGAATAATTTTTTCAATACATCGATCAGGTCTTTCTGCTGTATTAGGCTTGCCGTATCAGCGGACGGTTGTTGGGCGCAAATTGATATGTCAAAAAAAGCCATAAAGAGAGACAGCAACAGGACGGGCATGCAAATTTTTTTCCACAAAACCTGCTGAAAACGGGGATGGCCTGTAGCTATTGTTTGCCTGTTGTTGCTGTCACAACGAAGATTAAGCATTACCAAAAATAATTTATCCGGATATAACCTGTTATTACATTTTCATTTTAAATATTTTTTGCTAAAGAGGCGATGGCTTTCGATAATAGCTAAGTTCAAATTATTTTGACGGCATGCAGCAAGTCATACGATAGTAAAGTCATATAAAAGTATGAGCAGAAATTTTTGAAGCTCATTTAATTTTAACTATATTTAATTATTCACATATATTTGTTTATTTATAGTTTAGTCTTTACCCATCACACTTAATTCTTACCCTAAACGATTTTTCGGAAAGGAAATAATAGTACCCGCCCGGAGTTTAAATTTTTGCCCCGGGAAGAAACGACCCGTTTTCCGCACCCTTTGAGTCCATTTGCCGGATCGCAGAGATATGAAACAGGTAAAAGTGAATATTGATTTTGTAACCCGAATACTTGTCGGTCACCGGGCAGATGGTTGATTATTGACCAAGGCCGCAGCAGGTATAAGTAATAAAATGTTTTATCCATGCCGAACAAACTGACATCATATCTGTTTAAAACCTCCAAATCCTGCGCTGACCAAAGTCATTAAGAGTCATGAGCATCCTCACCATTAATTAAAACCTTTACAAAATAGTTTTACATCTTAGCAAAATAAATCACACACAACCCTTTAAACTTTAAACTAAAAACTATGATTTCCCAATCAAAAAAACTACTTAGTGTCATAATCCTGTTTCTTTTCGCTGCGTCCACCGGGATAGCCCAGGACGAGGAGAAGAAAAAAACGATGGAGATATATGGCTTCATCATGATGGATGCAGGCTATAACGCTAACCAGATACACCCCGACTGGTTTGATGTAGTGCGGCCTACCAAATTACCATCGTACAAGAATGAATATGGCACGGATGGCAATTTCTTTTTCTCCGTTCGCCAGACACGTTTGGGTTTCAAAAATTATTTTCAAACACCCATGGGGGAACTGAAAACCCATTTTGAATTTGAAATGTTCGGGACCGGTGTGGATGCGGGACAAACTACCATGCGTTTGCGGCATGCGTATGCAGAACTCGGTAAGTTTGGTGTAGGACAATACTGGAGCCCGTTCATGGATATAGATGTATTTCCCAATACCGTTGAATACTGGGGACCCACAGGCATGGCTTTCTTCAGGAATGTGCAGTTTCGTTATATGCCGATACAGGGTGACACACGTTTAACCATTGCACTGGAAAGACCGGGCGCCAGCGCCGACCAGGGAATGTATTCGGGCCGTGTGGAATTGCAGGATGTAAATCCCCAGTTTCCGCTTCCCGATCTTTCCGCTGAATACCGGCATGCAGGCAAGTTTGGTTATGTAGAGCTGGCCGGTATCGTGCGCAGTATAAAATGGGAAGACCAGGGCAACGATCCGTATGATCTTACCGGCGATGCATTGGGCTGGGGACTGAACCTGAGTACCAACCTGAAGCTGGGCA